>CAYNDD010000193.1:0-6549 GCA_964395425.1 uncultured Frankiaceae bacterium | reverse complement strand
GCGGATCGGCGAGCTCGCTCAACTCGGCGAGGATGTCGGCCATCTCGTTGCCGCGCTCGCCGCACCCGACATAGACGATGACATCGGCGTCGCACCACTTGGCGATCTGCTGAAGCAACATCGTCTTTCCGGTGCCGAAGCCGCCCGGGACCGCGGCACTACTGCCCTGCGTGATCGGGAAGACCGCATCCAGGACGCGCTGGCCGGTGATCAAGGGGTCCGACGGCGCCAGGCGCTCACTAACCGGCCGGGGGCGCCGAACCGGCCACAGCTGGCTCATGGTCACACCGCAGCCGCCGACGATCGCGACCTGATGATCGCCCGGATAAGACCCCGCCGGTGCGAGGTCCTCGACCCGTCCGGCGACAGCGGGCGGGGTCAGCACGCGGTATTCAACCCCGCCTGCGCCGGGCACCGTTCCGAGCACGCTGCCCGCGTCGACCAAGTCGCCGTCGTCGACGCTCGGCTGCCAGGTCCACTCGACCGATCCGGCATCGTGCGCCGCGCCGGCGGTGAGCCACACCGATTCAGTTGACAGCGACCGCAGCAGCCCGTCGAAAACACCGCCGAGCAGGTGTGGTCCGAGCAAGGCCGACAGGGGCCGGCCGAGGATGGCGACCGGATCACCGGCGGCGACACCGCCGGTATATTCGTAGGCCTGGACCGAGACCACGTCGCCGCGAATCGCGACGACTTCGCCCGGCAGCTCATCGACGCCCAACCCCACGAGCTCTGACATCGCGACGCCGTCGAGCCCGGTGATCTCCACCAGCGGGCCGCTGACCCTGAGCACCTGTCCGACTACCGGGACGACCACAGTTGCTCCAGTTCGAGGTTCTTCAGGGCACGCTCGACGAGTACGTCGACGGAGGCATCGATCCGGCGCCCGTCCGGCGCCTCAGCAACCAGCCCGCCGTCGGGGTGGTCCCGGACAGTCGCGTCCTGGCCGAGTTCGCTGCGAACGGTCGCCGCCAACCGCTGATACCGCTCGGGATCGGACAGCAACTCGCGCACGGCGGCCCGGGTCCGCAGGCGCACGTCGTCATAGACCGCCCGCTGGGCGGCGAGGACGACCCCGCGCGCAGCCTGGTGCGATCGCCCGCGCTCCTGCGCCTCCAGCTGCGCCGCGACCGCCTGGCCCTCCGAGCGGACCTGCGCCAGCCGGGCAGCCGCCTGCTGCTCCGCGGTCTCCACGGTCGCTCGAGCGTGCCGTTCGGCGTCGGCCCGCAGGTCGTCGGCCGCTTCGCGCGCGCACCGGATCAGCGCCGCTCTCAGCGGCTCGAGCGCGACCGCAGCCTCTGTCGTCATGCCGGCATGACGACCGTGAGTCGCGTCGTGCCGGTCCGCGGTTCGGCGTCGATGACCTCGGCGACGCCCTCGGAGAGGATCACGACCTCGACCGAGTGCGGGAGGTCGTGCCACGCGGCCCGGGCCTCGTCACCGGTCGTGACCGGGTACACATGCGCACCCGCCAGTGCGAAGCCGGCGACCTGGGCCTCCGGCCCGATCACGGCAACCTCGCTCATGCCTTTCCGATCAGAATGATCGAGACGATGAGTCCGTAGATGGCAATCCCTTCGGCCAGGCCGACGATCACCATCGCCCGCCCGAACAGCTCAGGCCGCTCGCTGATCGCCGCCAGTGCGGCGGCCCCGGTGTAGGCCACCGCGATGGCGGCTCCGATCGACGAGCCGGCGACCGCAATCGCTGCGCCGATCAGCGCTGAGCCGTTCAACGTCGTGCTCGCCGCCGAAGCCGCCGCGTGCGGAAGCGTTGCCGCCGATGACGGTGCTGCGGTCAACGCAAGCGCCACCAACACCAGCGCGCCGAGCATGAGAATCCCGTTTGTCGCCAACAGGATTCGCAGTGCCGGGCGGCCGAGCCGGCGAAGCGCCCAACTCGTCGCACACCCGACCGCGGCCAGCGCGGGCAGGCAGATCATCCAAACCACCATCATGCCTCCTTCGTCGCAAGGGGAACATGCCAAGGGTGAAAGGGCCTGCCCTCGCCATCGAATATTCGAGAGAACAACTCGTAGTACTCCAATCGCAGCGCCTGAATGGCGGCCACGAGCCCTTCGAGGGCGAACGTCAAGGTGTTGCCCACGGTGAAGACCACCACCGCGCCCACCACGCCCAGCGGCCCGTGGTGGACGAGACCGGTGGTTCCTTGCCAGACCACCAGGCCGAGTGCGGCATGCGTGAGTCAGAACGCGGCGAGTCGCGCAAAGCTGACCAGGTTCGAGCCGAGCCGGATGGCGAGGTCGAACAACTCGATCGCAGCTTGGCTTGCCCCCGCCACACCTCCGCCGGCTGCGGCCAGCAGGCCCGCATAGCCGACGAACAGCCCGGCTGCCGCAACCACTCCCCCGGCCAGGTCCAGCCAGACCAGATGGAGATAGAGGCCGCCCGAAACCGCCCCCAAACCGAGGAACAGCGAGGATCCCGCCAGTCCCGATGGCGCATAGACCGCCCGCCGCCAGCCGCCCTCGCGGAACCGATTGATCGTGCCGAGCGCGTACGACCCGGCCAACAACAACGCCCCGACTGCCACGGCCGCCAGCAACAGCGTGACCGGGTGATCCAAGGGAGCCAACCAGACCACCGGAATCGCATGCGTGGGACCGAAGAACTCGCCGTACAACGCACCGAACACCGCACTAGCCAGCCCGGCGCCGGCCAGATACAACCAGTACGGGCGAAGCCGGGCGAGCCGCTTCCAACGCGTAGTGCGCACGGCGAGCGAGGCCAGCAACAGCAGGACCCCCTGACCGGCATCCGCGAACATCATCCCGAACATTGCGAGGTAGGCGATTCCGGCGATCAGTGACGGGTTGATGTCGCGGTACGGCACGGTCGCGTACGTCTCGACCAAGGGAGCGAACTCACGGGCGATGCCCTCCTGCGAAAGCAGGGTCGGCGGATCGACTCCCCGCGGCGCCGGCAGGGCGACGACCGCACCGCCGACCGCCGCCGCCCGCTCGGCCAGCGGCGGCAGCGTATCCGCCGGCGCCCAGCCGGTCATGGCAGCGACCCGACCCTGTGTCACTGCGCGGGACGCGCGGAACTCCAACTGCGCCTCGCCGGCGACGAGGTCGACCCGACCATCGGTCTCCCACTGCAACAGATCGGCCGTCCCGGCCACCCTCGGCGTGGTTTCACCGCTGCCGCCAAGCCGTTGCAATGCCGCCGCAGCCGGCTCCGGCGAGCCGCCGGATTCGCCTTCCCGCGGGTCGTCGAGATCGACGCACCCCACATCGGCAACCACGACGAGCAGGTCGCGCACCGCCTCACTCGGAGCAAGCAGGGCAACGCGCTGCATCGTGATCGGGCTCAACGCCTCACGCCACCGCATCGAAGTCCTCTGACCGTCCGTTGCCGCGCGCGGCAACCTCGAGTGCCGCCCGCACTCGCCAAGCGTCCACCGCCAACATCGCAGTGGCGCCGAGCACCACGTCCGAGGCCGTGACTCCTCGCTTCGTCAGCGCGCTCGCGTCGCGTTCGACCCGCTGCCACCACGCCATCTCGGCGCGCCAGAGGTCGTCCGGCTCAGCCACATCGGCGAGTGCCCAGCGGGCATCGATCGGCAGGCGAGCGGCCAACTCGGGTAGCGACCCAGCCGCGGCTGCGCTCAGGCCGACCGTTCGCGACGCCGTGCGGCGAACCCGGTCGGGCAGTGCGGGTTGGTGGAAAGCCACCTCACGGGCCAGCACCAGGGCCGCCGCTCCCGCCGCCCAGGCGCGCGCCAACGGGATGTCGGTCAGGACGCGGCCGGCGAGTGAAAGTCGCAGATACACCGCGATGTCATGCGGATCATCGCTACCCGGATCCCCCCATCGCGAGGCGGCGAGGGCGGTTCGCAGGTCGGCGGCGTTGGATGCCCTCGCCAACCGCGGCCACGCCGTGCTCAGCGCCCCCAAGACGTACGGCGACGGTGCTGTCGCGCCCGCGAGCGCCTGGAGATGATCGTCGATGTTGGCGATCTCGATCGTGGCCGCGAACGCGCGCAGCATCAGCACTCCGGGCCGTGGCGCCCAGCCGGCGAGCACCCGAAGGTTCCACACCATGCTCGCAACGACCGCGCGCTGTGCCTCGGCAAGGGATTGGCCGACCCGCACCTCGTGCCCGTAGGGCCCGGCGACCAGCGTGGCCAGCGCCGCCTCCAGTGACTCCGAGGCGGCCAGCCGCCGGGTCGCCTCCCGGCCGATCCGCCGCCGCTTCATCGCGGTGGAGCGCACGCCGACCGCAACCCACGCGGTACTCACGGCGCCCCTGCCGGGCCGGGCCCGTTGATCACGTCGGCCACCGCGGCCACGGCCCGAGTCACGTAGTCCGGGATCTGGGCACTCGCGCGAGCACGTAGGGCCGCGGCCTGTTCGTGCGCAGCAGCCAGCTGATCGGCCGCATCGGTCCGGAGCGCTGCTCGCGCGTCCTTGATTGCGTCCGCCAGGTCGGCCGCCGAGCGCTGGTCCGCCGCTTCGGCAATCTGCTTGGCCCGACTCGCCGCGTCCCGGACGGCCGCAGCCGCCTCCTCGTGGGCACGGCTGATGATGGCATCGCACTCGGACTCGGTCGCGGCAAGCGAGGCGAACAACGACGCGAGCTCGGCGGTCTCCACTGCGACCCGATCGATCGGGACCGCGGCCACTGCGGCGGCTCCCGGCGCACCGGCCGGTAGGAAGCGGTGCAGCAGGTCGGGCACGCGCGGCATGAATGTCTTCTCCTGTTCGGTCCGCTTTGTTACACCGTTGCCTAACCCGAGCCGTCCGCACAGGGTCTAAGGTCCGGATTCCGGTGCGCCCACCGGCAGCGCTTGGTGGTCCCGGACCGACTGACCACCCGCAGCCCGTGCAGGCCGGTTGTCGCGCAGCGCGGGTCGAAGGTCCCTATCGTGCGCTCGGCGGCCGGTCCATGGTGGGAACTGATGGAAGGAGCCATCAGATGAACACCGACCAGCGTTCGGACCCGGAAGAGCCCTGGACCGACGGCCCCGACCTGGGCAGTTGGCTCAGCGACACTGATGAGCCGTTCGTCGCCGAGGATGTCGAGGACTCCCCGCGTGACACTCCATTGGCCGTCACCGACTACGGCACCACCGACTACGAGGAGTCCCACCCCGAGCCGCTCACCGAGCGGCTGAAGCGGGAACGGCCGGACGTCGGGGCTGACCATCGGCCGCTCGATCCCGACCGCTTGGCGTCGAGCGGGCCGGCCGGTCGTCTCGTCATCGACGGCGATCCCACCAGGGCGGACGGCGACACCGGCGGGCTCACGGCAGAGGAAGCCGCCGTCCATCTCAGCCCAGGTCCGGCCGGGCCGGGATCCGCCGACGACTAGCGCTCGCCCGCGTTCGATGGCGTCGAGACCACGACGCAATCGACCGGGTCCGGGCGGATAACATCGTGCCGATCGGCCGCGCCGGTTGGGAACTTGACCCGGTGGACCGACCGTGGCGGGTGCCAACGCAAGGTCGAGACCTCCGACCGAAGGCCGACCATGACCTCGCCGACCGCCCGCAGCCTGACGTGCCGGTCCGGAGCGGTCCGGCGTCTCCGCTGGCCGCTGATCCTTGCGCTCGTCGCATTCATCGCGCCGATCGCTCCCGGTCGGGCTGCGGGATCCAGCCACGCCGCGGCGCCGGCAACCCGGCGGGCAAGCACCTGCCCGACCTCCCGAAGTGTGCGCCACACCGCCCCCGGCGACGGCCGAACGGTCGCACTGACCTTCGACGACGGCCCGGGCCGGACCACCGACCAGATTCTCGCGATCCTCAAGGCCCACCACGTGGTCGCGACGTTCTTCAACATCGGTGAGCAGATGGACGGCGAGCGATCCACGCTTCGCCGCGAGTACGACGACGGTGACGCGCTCGGCAACCACACCTGGGACCATGCCGACCTCGCCGCGCTCGACAAAGCCACGCAAGCCCGCGAGCTCGACCGCACCAGCAAGAAACAGAAGCACCTCGTCGGCGTCATGCCCTGCCTGCTCCGCCCGCCGGGCGGCACGTACGACCAGACCACGCTCGAGCTTGCCGCCGAGCGTCACCTCGCAGTCTGGCTCTGGTCGGTCGACACCGAGGACTGGAAGGCCGAAGGGTCAGCGTCCTCCTATTGGGTCGACCGGATCATCTCCCGGGCCGAGGCCGGCGCCGGTCAGGTGCACCCGGTGATCCTGATGCACAACCCCGAAGGCGGTGAGCCGGCCACCGTACTCGCCCTGCCGGCGATCATCAGCTTCTACCTGAGCCACCACTACACCTTCGTGACGCTCCTCGATCGGGCCCGCCACCACCGCCCCACCCGAGCCGCCGGGAGCGGCCGCGGGCAACCGCGGGCTGACGGGGCGTGAGCGGCCCTTCGTCGGGGTCATCGGGACCTAAGTCCCTGGCAGGCACGTCATCCGGTGGCGACCCTCGAGGTATGTCGGCATGTCCGAGCCCGCTCGTGGTGACCCAGGTCTCGAAGCGGTACGGACAGACTCCGATCCTCGATCGCGTCGACCTGACCGTCCACGCCGGCGAGATCGTCGCGCTGATTGGCGAGAACGG
>CAYNDD010000192.1:0-6556 GCA_964395425.1 uncultured Frankiaceae bacterium | reverse complement strand
GTCGAGCGCCGGATCCGCGCATACATCCGCTGGAACGCAGCGATCATGGTCAGCCGGGCCAACACGCTCACCAACGTCGGCGGCCACATCGCCACCTATGCCTCCGCAGCCAGCCTGTATGAAGTCGGCTACAACCACTTCTTCCGTGGCAAGGAAGGCGGCGAGTCCGGCGATCAGGTCTACTTCCAGGGCCACGCCGCTCCGGGCATCTACGCCCGGGCATTCCTGGAAGGCCGGCTCTCGACCGGTCAGCTCGACGGATTCCGTCAGGAGATCAGCCGCCACGGGTTGCCGTCGTACCCGCACCCGAGGCTAATGCCGGACTTCTGGGAGTTCCCGACCGTTTCGATGGGGCTCTCGCCGATCGAGGCGATCTACCAGGCGCGGTTCAACCGCTACCTCCACGACCGCCAGATCAAGGACACCTCCCGCTCGCACGTGTGGGGCTTCTTCGGCGACGGCGAGATGGACGAGGTCGAGTCGCTCGGCGCGCTCGGCGTCGCTGCTCGCGAGGAGCTCGACAACCTGACCTTCGTGGTCAACTGCAACCTGCAGCGACTCGACGGACCGGTCCGCGGCAACGGCAAGATCATCCAGGAGCTCGAGTCCTACTACCGCGGCGCGGGCTGGCACGTGATCAAGGTGGTCTGGGGCCGCGAGTGGGACGACCTGCTCGCCCGCGACGTCGACGGCGTACTGGTCAACGCGATGAACACCACGCCGGACGGGCAGTTCCAGAAGTACTCGGTCAGTGACGGCGCGTTCATCCGTGACGACTTCTTCGGCCGCGACCCGCGGCTGCGCAAGATGGTCGAGCACCTCTCGGACGGGGACATCACCCGCCTGCCCCGCGGCGGCCATGACTATCGGAAGGTCTACGCCGCGTTCAAAGCCGCCCGCGACCACGTCGGCCAGCCGACGGTGATCCTGGCGCACACCATCAAGGGCTGGACGCTCGGCAAGGACTTCGAAGCCCGCAACGCCACCCACCAGATGAAGAAGCTCACCAAGCCCGAGCTCAAGGAGTTCCGCGACCGGCTCTACCTCGAGATCCCCGACTCCGCGCTCGACGCCGAGCTGCCGCCGTACTACCACCCGGGCAAGGACAGCGACGAGATCTCCTACATGCTCGAACGCCGGCGCGCGCTCGGCGGCTTCCTGCCGCAGCGGCTCGACCGCTCCAAGCCGCTGGTCCTGCCCGGCGACAAGGTGTACGACGTCTTCCGTCAGGGGTCCGGCAAGCAGGCGGTCGCAACCACGATGGCGTTCGTCCGGTTGCTGAAGGACCTGATGAAGGACAAGGAGATCGGCCAGCGCTTCGTGCCGGTCATCCCGGACGAAGCCCGCACCTTCGGCATCGACGCGATGTTCCCGACCGCGAAGATCTACTCCACGCACGGCCAGCGCTACGACCCGGTCGACGCCGACCTGCTGCTGTCCTACCGCGAGGACACCCGCGGCCAGATCCTGCACGAAGGGATCAGCGAGGCCGGCTCGATGGCCAGCGTGATCGCGGCCGGCACGGCGTACTCGACCCACTCCGAGCCGATGATCCCGGTGTACGTCTTCTACTCGATGTTCGGCTTCCAGCGCACCGGCGACCTGATGTGGGCGATGGGCGACCAGCTCGCCAACGGCTTCCTGCTCGGCGCCACCGCGGGCCGCACGACGTTGAACGGCGAGGGCCTGCAGCACGAGGACGGCCACTCGCTGCTGCTCGCGGCCACCAACCCGGCCTGCATCTCCTACGACCCGGCCTTCGCCTTCGAGATCGCGATCATCATGAAGGCGGCGCTGGAACGGATGTACGGCGAGCGCAGCGCCGGCGATGACGACCAGCACGTCTTCTACTACCTCACGGTCTACAACGAGCCGAAGGTGCAGCCGCCCGCGCCGGACATCGAGGGCCTCGACGCCGCCGTGCTGCGCGGGCTCTACCGGTTCGCGAACGCGCCGGAGGTCACCGGCAACGGAGACGCGCCGCGCGCTCAGCTAGTCGCGAGCGGCACCGCGATCCACTGGGCCCTCGACGCCCAGGCGTTGCTCGCGTCCGACTGGGGAGTCGCGGCCGACGTATGGAGCGCGACGTCCTGGACCGAGCTGCGCCGCGAGGCACTCGAGTGCGACAAGCAGAACCGGCTCGCAGTCGCGACCGGCACCGGCGCCGAGCACCGCACCCCGTGGATCACCGAGCAGCTCGACGGCGCACCAGGTCCGGTGATCGCGGTCAGCGACTGGATGCGGGCAGTGCCGGATCAGATTGCCCAATGGGTGCCCGGCGACTGGTCGTCGCTCGGCACCGACGGCTATGGCCGCTCCGACACCCGCGAGGCGCTGCGCCGGTTCTTCGCCGTCGATGCCCAGTCGGTCGTGCTCGCCACGCTGACCGAGCTCGCCCGCCGCGGCGAGGTCAAAGCCGAGGCACCCGCGCAGGCCATCGAGAAATACGGGCTCAACCAGGCCTGAACCGACCGATTTCGGCCGATCGCTTCCCGGCGTGTTCTGCACGGCTCGAGCGCATCGGCGTCGGAGGATTCTCCTCGAGACGAGGAGATGTCGTGAGTCATCGCCGTACGATCACGCCGATCGGGTCGCTCGACGCGCACCCGAACCTCACCGAGATCCGCGCGGTCCTGTCCCGCCTGCCGTGCCTGCCCGACGGCGCCCTGCCGCTGCTCGCGGGCGCCTGGCACAACACCACGCTGCTCGCCGAGGCGCGCCGGCGGGCACTCGAGCCCGACTCCCCGCTCGTCGTCGAGGTGCTGGCCTGCTTCGAAACCGTCCAGACGCTGTACGCCGAGGAGATCCGCGGCGGCGCGGACTACCTCACGATCGATCCCGAGGTCGCCTCGACGGCGCTGAAGGCGATCCGGGACGCGATCGCGGCGGCCTACGCCCGACCGATCCTGACCGGGATCGAACACGACGCGCTGATGCGGGCCTGGCGCAGCGTCTACCCCACCGACAAGGTCGCCGACCCCGACCTCGGCAGCCGCTCCGACGACGTGATGGCACTGCTGGCCGCGATGCCGCGACTGGCGGCCCGGTGCCACGACGCGAGCGCGGCCGGTGAGTGCGCGTCGATCCTGCTCGCCGGCGGGGACATCGACGAAGAGGTCCGGTGTGCGGCCCAGGACGAGGCCTGGCACGCCGCCGTCCTGACCTCGCGCCGCCGGGTCTGGCAGTTGCTGCGCAGCACCGGCGCCGACAGCATCAACGGCTACTGCACGATCTGCCGGCAGCGCCGCCGCGACCGGGACACCAGTCGGGTGCTGACCCTGTGCGTGGACGCCGCCTGCGGGTTGCTCGTCGCCGGGACCCTCGACGACGACATCGTCGACGTCCTGGTCGCTCCGGTGCGCTGCCTGCTCCCGGCGTACCGTCCGGCATCGGGCGGCTGAGCAGCACCCTCGCGGGTCGGTAGGAGACGATTCGCCGATGACCGGTGCCCCGACGACGAACGCGCTTGCAGACTTTGCTCGCGAGCCGTTCACCGCCGACGGCAGGACGCACGACATCTACCGGCTCGGTGCCGGGCCGGCGGTGATCGTCGTATCGGAGATCCCCGGCATCACGCCGTTGGTCGCCGACTTCGCCCGCAAGGTCGCCGCGCAGGACTGCACTGCCGTGCTCCCGCACCTGTTCGGCACGCCCGGCGCGCCACCCACCGTGCCGTATTCGATGAAGGTCCTCGCCAGCACCTGTATCTCGCGCGAGTTCACCATGCTCGCGCGCAAGCAGGCCAGCCCGGTGACGGTCTGGCTGCGCGCGCTGGCGGCCGCCGAGCACCAGCGGTGCGGGGGTCCGGGCGTTGGTGCGATCGGCATGTGCCTCACCGGCGGGTTTGCGCTCGCGATGATGGTCGACGACACGGTGGTCGCGCCGGTGCTGAGCCAGCCGTCGCTGCCGTTCCCGATCGGCAAGGCCCGCAAGGCCGATCTCGGGATCTCCGATGCCGACCTGGCAACGGTCAAGGCCCGGGTCGCGGCCGGCACCTGCCTGCTCGGTTTCCGGTTCAGCAACGACGTGTCCAGCCCGCCGGAGCGGTTCGCGACGCTGCGCCGAGAGCTCGGCGAAGGGTTCATCGGGGTCGAGCTCGACTCCTCGGCCGGCAACCCCTACGGGCACCCGAGGACCGCGCACTCGGTGCTGACCGAGCATCTCGACAACCGGGAAGGTACGCCGACCCGCGCGGCCCTCGACCAGGTGCTCGCGTTCTTCAAAGAGCGGCTGCACCCGGCGACGGGCGGCCAGACGGCGACCGGCGGAGCATGACCGACGCCTCGACGCACGGCGGCAACATCCTCGCGGTCGACCAGGGCACGTCGTCGACCAAGGCACTCGTGGTCGGCCCGGACGGCACAGTGCTGGCCACCGCACAGGCGCCGGTGCAGCCGCTCGCGGTCGGTGACGGTGGCGTCGAGCAGGACCCGGCCGAGCTGTTCGACTCGATCGTGGCCGCCGGGCGGGCCGCGCTGGCCCAGGCCGGCGTCGAGGTGATCGCGATCGGGTTCGCCAACCAGGGCGAGACGGTGATGGCGTGGGACCGCGGGTCCGGCGCGCCGCTCGCGCCGGCACTGTCGTGGCAGGACCGCCGGTCGGCGACCGTCTGCGCCGACCTCGCCCCCCACGCCGACCGGCTGGCCGACCTGACCGGGCTCCCGCTCGACCCGTACTTCGTCGGGCCGAAGGTGGTGTGGCTGCGCGAGCACGTCACCCGCGACGGCGTCGTGACCACCACGGACTCGTGGCTGCTGCATCGCCTGACCGGGGCGTTCGTGACCGACGTGACCACGGCGTCCCGCACCGCACTGATGGACCTGGACGAACGGCAGTGGTCGGCCGAGGCCTGCGGTCTGTTCGGGGTCGATCCGGGCCGGCTCCCGGAGATCGTCACCTGCACGACAGACATCGGGACGACCGACGCCTTCGGCCCGACACTGCCGGTGACCGGTCTGGCGGTCGACCAGCAGGCCGCGTTGTACGGCGAGGGCTGCCTCCAGACCGGCGACTCGAAGTGCACCTACGGCACCGGCGCGTTCCTGCTCGCGAACGCCGGGCCGACGGCGAAGCGCTCGACGCACGGGCTGTCGGCATCGGTCGGCTGGGTCGACGGCGAATCGGTCGCCTACTGCCTGGACGGCCAGCTCTACACGGTCGGCTCGATCGTCGACTGGCTGATCCGGCTCGGGCTGATCGCGGCACCGGCCGACGTCGACCGGATCGGGGCCGGCGTTCCCGATGCCGGCGGCGTGGTGTGTGTCCCGGCGCTGGCCGGGCTCGGTGCGCCGTACTGGGCACCCGATGCCAAGGCGTCGCTGGAGGGCCTGACTCTCGGCACGACAAGTGCCCACATCGTGCGGGCGGCGGTCGACGGGATCGCCGGGCAGGTGGCGCTGCTGGCCCGCGCCGCAGCGGCCGATCTCGGCGGATCGATCGGGACCTTGCGGGTCGACGGCGGGCTGACCCGGTCCCGGCTGCTGATGCAGACCCAGGCCGACCTGTTGCAGGCGCCGGTCGAGGTGTTCGCCTCGCCGCATGCGACCGCCTTGGGCGTCGCGCAGCTGGCCCGCAACGGGCTCGAGCCGGGCACTGCGGCACACGGCACCGGCGGCGAGCGCTACGACCCGATGATCAGCGCCGACGAGGCGCAGACCAGACTCGCCGGCATGGAAGCGGCGATCGCCCGGGTCATCGCGACCGCGGCCGCCGGCGCCGCGTCGACGTGAGCGCGGGATCCGGGCCGGCCGACGACCGGTTCGACGTCGCGATCATCGGGGCCGGTGTGGTCGGCACTGCGATCGCCCGGCGGATCGGCCGGAGCAGCCGCGCCGCCGTCGTGATCGAGGCCCGCAACGACGTGGGCGACGGCACCAGCAAGGCCAACACCGCGATCCTGCACACCGGGTTCGACGCCCCGGTCGGCAGCCTCGAGGCGCAGCTGTGTCGCACGGGTCACCGCCTGCTCGGCGCGTACGCCGAAGCGACCGGCATCGCCGTCGAGCGCACCGGTGCGCTGGTCGTGGCCTGGACCCCGGAGCAGGAGGCGGAGCTGCCCGGGTTGCTCGACAAGGCCCGGGCCAACGACTACCCGGCCGCCGAGCTGATCGGGCCGGATGAGCTGTATCGCAGCGAGCCGCATCTCGCGCCGGGCGCGCTCGGTGCACTACGGGTGCCCGACGAGTCGATCATCTGCCCGTGGAGCACGACCCTCGCCTATGCGACCGAGGCGGTGACGGCCGGCGTACGGCTGCGGCTCTCGACGACCGTCACCGGGGTCGAGGCGGACCCGGCCGGCGGGCATCTGATCTTGACGTCGGCCGGTCCGATCCGCGCCGGCTGGCTGATCAACGCGGCCGGCCTGCGCAGCGACGAGATCGACCGGATCTTCGGCGGGACCGGCTTCACGGTCACGCCTCGCCGCGGCCAGCTCGTCGTCATGGACAAGCAGGCCCGCCGGCTGGTGTCGTCGATCATCCTGCCGATCCCGACCAGTACGACGAAGGGCGTGCTGATCACCCCGACCGTCTACGGCAACCTGCTGGTCGGACCCACC
>CAYNDD010000191.1:0-6592 GCA_964395425.1 uncultured Frankiaceae bacterium | reverse complement strand
GCTTAGGAGAGGTCAGCAGTTCGGGCGCTTGCCGTGGTTGGCCTTGCTCTTTGCTCGGGCCCGGCGCTTGCGCTTCTTCTTGGCCATGGGGTCTCCTCGTCGGCTCGGGTCCACGTTACGGCAGTGGCCCCGGCGCCGGCCGGGGGTCCGCTCACCGCAACCGGGTTGCGGTCGGCCGGTCGGCGCTTGCGCCGTCGCGGCCGCATCCCGGTCAGCACGAGTTGGCCCAGCCCGGCGGTGACCAGGATGTCGCCGGGGCTGGCGACTTCGGGTCGCCACGGCAATGGCACCGGGACGACGTCTCCGAGCGCGCGCAGCGTGGTCCCGCGGCCCGCAATCGCGTGCCGGGCGTCGGCGCCGGCCGTGATCTCGGCGGTCGACACGCCCGCTCGAGCCGCCGCGGCGGTCGAGACCGGCATCGCGCCGTTCACCGCGACCACCAGCGCGTTCGCGACCAGGCCGAGCGTGATCAGCGGCACTCCGGCCAGCCGGATGTTGCGGGCGCAGAAGGCAAAGCCGGCCAGGGCGGCGATGATCAGCCCGACCGGATACCAGCCGCGCTCGTTGGTCGCCCAGGCCATCCCGGCCCCGAACACCTCGCCCGCGACCGCGAATATGACCAGCCGGCTGCCCCGCAGCGGCAGGTCGGCGAGGGCGGCCAAGGTGCCACCCCGGGCGAGCCCGACGGCCGCGGCGCCGACCAGGATGACGACGGCCAGTCCCACCCCGCTAGTGTGCCGCCGTGTTCGAGTCACTCCTGGTCGCGAATCGCGGGGAGATCGCGCGCCGGATCCTGCGCACCGCGCAGGGGATGGGGCTGCGGACGATCGCCGTCCACTCCGAGGCGGATGCGGCCCTGCCTTATGTCCGCGAGGCCGATGAGGCGATCCTGCTCGGCCCGGCGCCGCCGGCGCAGTCCTACCTCGACATCGACAAGGTGCTCGAGGCCGCACGGCTGTCCGGGGCCGAGGCGATCCACCCGGGCTACGGGTTCCTCGCCGAAAGCGCGCAGTTCGCCCGGGCGGTTCTCGACGCCGGATTGGGATGGGTCGGCCCACCGCCAGAGGCGATCGATGCGATGGGCGACAAAATCAGCGCCCGCAATCTGATGTCCGCCGCCGGTGTCCCGGTCGCGGCGGGCACTGAGGAACCGGTCCAGGACATCGACGCCGCGCTGGCCGCGGCGCGCCAGATCGGCTACCCGCTGATGGTCAAGGCCGCGGCCGGCGGTGGCGGCATCGGGATGGGAGTCGCGTACGACGACGACGGCTTGCGGGCGGCCTTCGAAACCGCTCGGACCCGGGCCGAGCGCTTCTTCGGGTCGGCCGCGATCCTGCTCGAGAGCTACATCGTCGGCGCCCGCCATGTCGAGGTCCAGATCCTCGGCCTCGGCACCGGCCGGATCGTCGCGCTCGGCGAGCGGGACTGCTCGGTGCAGCGGCGGCACCAGAAGGTGGCCGAGGAAACGCCCTCGCCGGGTGTGACCGACGAGCTCCGGCGGCGGATGCTCACCGGCGCGGTGCTGGCGGGGGAGTCGGTCGGCTATCGCAATGCCGGCACGGTCGAGTGCCTGGTCGACCCGGCCACCCAGGACTACGTCTTCCTCGAGATGAACACCCGGCTGCAGGTCGAGCACCCGGTGACCGAGCTCGTCACCGGCATCGACCTGGTCGAGGAGCAGCTCCGGGTCGCGGCCGGCGACCCGCCGGCCGCGGACTTCACCGACATCCATGCCACCGGGCACGCGATCGAGCTGCGGGTCTACGCCGAGGACCCGGTCCGCTTCCTGCCCTCGCCGGGCGAGATCACGAGATGGGACGAGCCGGCCGGCGAGGGCGTACGGGTCGACGCCGGCTACGCGGCGGGCACGACGGTCACGCCGTACTACGACCCGCTGCTCGCCAAGTTGTGCGTGTGGGGGCCGGACCGGACCGCCGCCATCGACCGGGCCCGGCAGGCGGCGGCCGAGTTCACGATCGAGGGGATCAAGACCAACCTGGCCTTCTTCGCGGAGCTGCTCGCGGAGCCCGGGTTCACCTCCGGCGACTACGACACCGGCCTGGTCGAGAGGATGCGCCAATGAGCGACGTCGAGGTGGTCCAGGACGGCCCGGTCCTTCGGCTCACGATCAACCGCGAGCCGGCCCGCAACGCGCTGTCCGTGGCGGTGCTGCAGGCGCTGCTCGACGGGGTCACCGGCGCCGCCGCCGACGAGCGAACCCGCGTGGTGCTGGTGTCGTCGGTCGGGGAGCGGGTCTTCTGCGCTGGCGCCGACCTGGCCGTGATGGCCGACGACGCGACCGGCCTCGAGCGGCACGAGGGCCGGGGACTGCTGGTGAAGCTGGTCGTCGCGATGCGCGGGTGCCCGGTGCCGGTCGTCGCGCGGGTTCAAGGGATCTGCCTCGCCGGGGGCCTCGGCCTGGCGATGGGCTGCGACATCGTGCTGGCCCGCGACAGCGCCACTTTCGGCCTGCCGGAGGTGGACCGTGGGCTCTGGCCGTTCATGGTCGGCGCCCTGCTCGCCCGGCACGTGTCGCCCAAGCACGCGCTGGACTGGATGTTGACCGGGGAGCGCTTCGACGCGGCGACGGCGTACCAGTTGGGTCTGGTCTCCCGCGTGTACGACGCGGAGAGCTTCGACGCGGACGTCGAGGCATACGTCCAGCGGCTCGCCGCCGCGCCGCCGGTCGCCGTACGGCTGGGCAAGGCGGCCTGGATCGCCGCCAGCGAGACCCCGTCGCTGCCGGTCGCGCTGGAGGCGATGCAGGCCCAGCTGTCCCTGGTGACGACCACGGCGGACGCGGCCGAGGGCATCTCGGCCTTCTTCGACAAGCGACCGCCACGCTGGACCGGTCGCTGACCCGGACCGGGCTCGATGGTTCGATAGACCAACGCGTCAGGGAGGTGGCAGTGGCTGAGGTCCGGGCTGAGATGGTGGCCAACGTCTGGAAGGTCGTCGCGAGCCAGGGCGACGCCATCGCCGACGGCGACACGATCGTGATCCTCGAGTCGATGAAGATGGAGATTCCGGTGCTCGCCGAGGCGGCCGGCACGCTCAGCGAGCTGCGGGTCAGCGAGGGCCAGGTGGTCCAGGAGGGCGACGTCATCGCGGTCATCGACTAGCGGTACGCCGCGGCGCTGCGCCTGTGCCGGGGGCCTGAGGCGGCACATTGCGGACACGCTGACGCTGAGCGTGCGGGATGGGTCAAGGTGGGCACCATTCGCGCCGAAGCACCAAGGGTGACGTCGTTGATGATCGAGCCGTTCCTGCGGGCGCTGGTCGAATGTGGCGGTTCCGACTTGCACTGTAAGGTCGGTTCGCCCCCTCGTGTCCGGATTGACGGGCGCTTGCGCAAGCTCGAGACGCGTGACCTGACATCCGCGGACACCGAGCAGATGGTGCGCGAGGTGCTCCGCGAGGACCTCGTCGACGAGTTCGACCGCACCAACGAGGCGGACTTCGCCTATTCGCTGTCCGGCGTCGGACGGTTCCGGGTCAACGCCTTCCGCTCGCGTGGCTCCGCCGGCTTGGTCTTCCGCCGGGTCTCGATCGGCGCGATCCCGCTCTCCGACCTCGGCCTCCCGGTCGTGCTCGAGACGCTCGCGCTCGAACCGCGTGGCCTGGTCCTGGTGACCGGCCCGACCGGTTCGGGAAAGACCACCACGCTCGCCGGCATGATCGACCACATCAACGTCAACCGCGAGGTCCACTGCGTCACGATCGAGGACCCGATCGAGGTCCTGCACTTCGACAAGACCGCGATGATCAACCAGCGCGAGGTCCGCGTCGACACTGAGGACTTCGTCGTCGCACTCCGCGCCGCCATGCGGCAGGACCCCGACGTCATCCTGGTCGGCGAGATGCGTGACCAGGAGACCGTCAAGGCCGCGCTGGCCGCCGCCGAGACCGGTCACTTCGTCATGTCGACGCTGCACACCACCGACGCGCAGGAGACCATCAGCCGCGTCGTCGACTTCTTCCCGCCACACGAGCAGAAGCAGATCCGGATGTCGCTCGCCGGTGCGCTGCGCGGCATCATCTGCCAGCGGCTGGTTCCCCGCGCCGACGGTGAGGGCCGCTGCGTGGCGATGGAGGTCTGCATCAACACCGGCCGGGTCGCCGACGCGATCATCGACCCGGACAAGACCTCGACCATCAACAGCCTGATCGCCGACGGCTCGTACTACGGCATGCAGACCTTCGACCAGCACCTGGTGTCGCTGATCCGCGACGGCGTGATCACCCTGGACGCGGCGATGATCGCCTCGACCAACCCGCATGACCTGACCGTCGAGCTTCGCCGGGTCGGCCTCGTCGCCTGACCTGCGCCCACCTCCGCACCTCAACACCCCCGCTCGCCACCCGCAGCCGCCCCTTCGCGGCCGTTCCCGCTTGCCAAATGCATACGAGGTATGCATACTGCGTATGGCTCGGACCGCGACATCGCGCGGTGAGCGGGGAGGTGGGACGTGTCGATCCGGCAGGGGATCCTGGCGATGCTCGCCGGCGGCCCGCGCTACGGCTACCAGCTTCGGACCGACTTCGAGGAGCGGACCGGCAACACGTGGCCGCTGAACATCGGGCAGGTCTACACGACCTTGTCGCGACTCGAGCGCGACCGGCTGGTGATCGCGATCGAGGCCTCCGACGACACCCACCGCCGCTACGCGCTGACCGACCAGGGCAGGGCCGAGCTCGCGGCCTGGTTCGCCACGCCGGTGCATCGCGAGGAGCGGCCGCGCGACGAGCTCGCGATCAAGCTGGCGATGGCGGCCGAGCTGCCCGAGGCCGACCTGCACGCCGTCGTCCAGGCTCAGCGCACCGACACGATGCGGGCTCTTCAGGACTACACCCGGCTGCGTCGAGCGCATGACGAGAGCTCCGAGGGCCTGGCCTGGCCGATCGTGCTCGACTCGCTGATCTTCTCGGCCGAGGCCGAGATCCGCTGGCTCGACGCCTGTGAGGAGCGCCTCTCGCATCTGGACGGGTCGCACCGTACGCCGGTCTCGGCCGGCGCACCGGAGGTAGACCTCGACCCGGCCGGCGAAGGAGCAGCGCGATGAAGGAGGTCCAGCAGGTGTCGTCGGTTCTCGAGATGTACGCGGTGATCCGCGTCCACGGCTCGGGTGCGGCCGCGGTGCACGCGCTTCGCGGCGTGTCGCTCTCGGTCGATCAGGGCGAGTTCGTCGCGGTGATGGGACCCAGCGGCTCCGGCAAGTCGACGTTGCTCAACATCGCCGGCGGCCTCGACACCGCGACGTCCGGCGAGGTGCGGGTGGCCGGCCGATCGCTGGCCGGGCTCTCGCGCGCGACCCTGGCCCAGGTACGCCGGCGCAGCGTCGGCTATGTCTTCCAAGACCTCAACCTGATCCCGGCATTGACCGCGGCCGAGAACGTGTCTCTACCGCGGGAGCTCGACGGAGTCTCGGCTCGCCGGGCGCGCGGGGAGGCGTTGGCGGCGCTGGCCGACGTCGGCGTGGACGACCTGGCCGACCGCTTCCCGGACGAGCTCTCCGGCGGGCAGCAGCAGCGGGTCGCGATCGCCCGGGCGGTCGTCGGGCCGCGGCGGCTGATCCTCGCCGACGAGCCGACCGGTGCGCTCGACTCGGTGACCGGCGAGGATGTGATGCGACTGCTGCGGGCGCGCTGTGAGGCCGGCGCCGCCGCCGTACTCGTGACTCACGACATCCGGCTGGCCGGCTGGGCCGACCG
Organism: uncultured Frankiaceae bacterium; assembly: GCA_964395425.1. Taxonomy (GTDB): domain Bacteria; phylum Actinomycetota; class Actinomycetes; order JAFAQI01; family JAFAQI01; genus DATAUK01. The sequence continues at coordinate 880 of CAYNDD010000191.1, read as the reverse complement.
GGTTGTCTTCCTTCGCGACGGGCTCGTCGTCGATGACACCGGCGTCCGGCCCGACCCGGCCACGTTGCTCAGCGGCGGCTCCGCGCGATGAGCTCGCCGAGCGCGCTGATCGCAGCGTTGCGCATCGCGCGGCGCGATGCGATGCGGCACAAGGCGCGCAGTGCGCTCGTGGTCGCGATGGTGGCGATCCCGGTGCTCGGGCTGGGCTCGGCCGACGTGCTGGCTCGGACGATGCAACTGAGCCCGGGCGAGCGGGTGACCCGGGAGATCGGCGCGGCAGACGTCGCGATCCAGGGCCCCGGCGGTGGCACTGTGACCCAGGGGGTCGATCCGGCCGACGGCTTCGAGCCCCGCGGCAAGCACGTGCTGACCTCGGGCTCGCCGGCCTCGGTGGCGCTGGAGGCCCGGGCGCTGGCGATGATCGGCGCCCGCGGCCCGGTTGCGACCCGAGTGGTGACGTCAGCCCTGGTGACCGCGAACGGCCGGCTGTTCGACAGCGACGTCTACCTGCTCGACCTCAACAACCCGCTGACCGCCGGGATCGCGTCGGTCACGGCCGGCCACGCGCCGACCACGACCGACCAGGTCGGCGTGACCCGGCACCTCGCCAAGCGTCTCGACGTCGCGATCGGCGACTCGATCGAGGTGGCGAACCAACCGCGCACGGTGACCGCCGTCGTACAAGATCCGAATGCCCTCAATGCGGACACCGTGTACGCCTCAGCAGTGTCGAGGGAGGACAACCGCAACCCGATGCTGCTTGCCGCGACCACACGTCCGGTCACCTGGGCCGAGGTCCGGCAGCTCAACGCGCTCGGGTTGACCGTCACCTCGCGGTACGTCGCCAAGCACCCGCCGGCCGATGCTCCGGTCATCAACC
>CAYNDD010000190.1:0-6597 GCA_964395425.1 uncultured Frankiaceae bacterium | reverse complement strand
GCTGATGTCGTGCGCGCGACCGTGTACAACAACTTCGCTGACAAGGAAGCAATTCTCGGCGAGTTGATGCGCGACTACCTTGAAGGGTACGCCGCGATTCCCGCCCGAGTGCACAAGATGGCACCGGCTGGACAGACGTCCTTTGAGTTAGTGGAAGCGACGATTCGTGAAGCCTTCATGTGGCGCCTGGACAATGCCGAGCTCCGGCCGCTGATTGACATCTCATCACATCTCGCTCTACCCGGTTGGGTCCAGGCGAACGAGGACGCCGATAACGCCATTCGTAGGCTTATGTTACGAATCCATCGTCAGGACTCGAAGCGAGGGCTGCTGCGCGACGGGGTCGACGTCACCTTCGCGACCTCGGCGCTATACGGGATGATCGAGGCCGTACTCTCGTCGTTCGATGTGCAGTACAAGCCCCGCAAGGTCGAGTCGGCCGTCCGGCAGCTCGCGCTGCTTCATTGGTACGCGATCTACCGGGGCAAGCCGGAGTACTCCAGGCCTCCTAACGTCAACTCTTAGCCGGTTCGAGCACTTCATGGGCCAGGAGGCTCATTGCCGCCTCGGGGTCGATGGTACTCAGGACACCGGCGGCGGCCATCACGTAGTGACGATCTAGCGCTACCCGCGGTTGCTGCGGAACCAGAGAGCGCGGCTGCCGTCGCGCCACCGCGTCGCTGACCGCCTGCTCGCCGCCGGCGTTAGTGACCAAAACGCCGCCCGTGCCGATTACGAGCGGCACTTCCCGAAGGTCCGGGCCGCTGGCCGTGATCCGCGGCGGCGCATCGCGCCGCAAGGTGGTCAGCAACTCTCCGCAATGGCGCCGCATCGCGACCGTGACGCATGATGTGGCGAGCAGCCGGTCGATGGTCATACCTGTGGCGTTGGGGATATATCCGGGGTCGCCTCGGCGCCGGTCGATGGCCGCCTCGAGCGTCTGGCCGAAGGTTGCCGCCCCCCACTGCTCGATGAGCCACGCCTCATCCGCGGCGGCCACGCCGCCAGCACTCGACCGCATGCCGAGATCCCCCTGGACGGTTCGTAGTACTGGCAAGGTCGGCATGAGCGGCCCATCCAGCGCGGTCTCGTAGTTCGGTGCAGTCACCGCTGAATGAACGTCGGTCGTGGCACCGCCGACATCCACCACAACGACGTCGCCGGCGCCCGGATGGGTTTCTGAGCCAGCGGCAATCAGTTGAGTGGCCGCAAGAACCGCCTCGGGAGTCGGCATCGCGACGAGATCGTGAAACTCACGGGTGGCACTGAGCCCTTTGCCCTGGATGACGTGGCTCAGAAACGCCCTCGTAATGGCACGGCGCGCGGGTTCTACGTCCAGAGTGCCAACGCGCGGCATCACATTTGCAACCGCCTCAGCGGGAACGCCCGATGCCGACACAACCTCCGCGACCTTTCTGGCCACGACTGCATTGCACGCCACGATGACAACGGCCCTCGGTTGGGCAACCGAGAGCGCTTGGGCGTTGTGCAGGACGCCGTCCTCGTTGCCGCCGTCGGTGCCTCCGGCGAGCAAGATGACCTCGGGTGCCACCTGTTGCAGGAGTGAGACCTTGGCGTCGTCGAGGCGGCCGCTGAGCACCAACTCGACTCGTCCGCCGGCATTGAGCGCGGCCTGGGTTGCGGCGGCGGAGGTCAGGTCTTCCACCAATCCGATCGCAGCGACACGTAGGCCACCCCCCGCGCTTGATGCTGCTCGCCGTAACCCGAGTTCAGGGTTTCCGGCCCGTGCGCTCGCGATGGAGAGCGCTTGGTGATATCCGCGAATGACATCGGTCGTAGAGGTGCTTGGTGCCTGGGCTTGCCCGAGAAGTCGCGCAGTCGATGTCTCGACGAGGGTGACCTTGGTGAACGTGCTGCCGAAGTCTGCAAGCACCGTGGCTTTCACCGTGTTGGCGCTGGAACACCCAATGACCGAGTCATCTCGCTGACAAGTCCTTCGATCGTCGACGGCATGCGAACACCGAGCGCTTCGAGATCCGCGCGCACGTCGATGGGTACTTCGGACCCGTCCACGTCCTCGTTCAGCACACCGCCCATGTAAACCGGTGTCTGCGCCATGTCTGCGCGCTGTAACTCCTCGACGAGCTTGGCCGCGAACGACCGTGCAACCCCATTGTGAGTGGTCACGACGATGGCATCGGCGTTGGTCTCGACCGCGACCTTGACGATGTCTTCGGGGTCCCGGTTGATGCCGAAGTCGGTGACGTCAGCGCCGACCGACGATAGGGACGACACGATCAAGAACTCGGCGAAGGCGTGGACGTCAGTCGAGCTGACCACGACCCGCCGGCCGCGGAGGCCGTCGGAGGGGATAGCCCGCATCCGTTCAAGGATCTCCTCCCGGCGCTGCATGGTGTCGCGGACGAGGTCGGTCTGCAGTATTGGGCGTCGACCCCTCGGATAACTCGGATCCGGCCGACCAGCGCCGAACAGTTCCTCGCATCGCTCTGGGCCGAGTCGCTTGAGGATGATGAGTACCTGTGCCGGGTCGCGGACGTTGACCCCAGAACTCGACAGACCGTGCATGAACGTTCTAAAGAACCGGCGGCCACCTGTCACGAGCCGGTCGCGGACCCCCTCGATCTGGGCCCAGTCGATCACCGGGCCGATCAGTGGCACGTAATGCTCGAGCCGGCGACTGATGGTCTGTGCGGTAGCGACCTCGTTCCAGGTCGGGATCCGCTCGGTCTCGGTGACCGGTACGGCGATCGGCGCACCGCCGAGGCGATACCTCGCGTCGACCATCTTCATGAACAGCACGTCACTGGACATGACGGCCATGTTGGCGTCGAAGTCCTCGGTGTTGCCGATGGTGTCGCCCTGGACGAACCCGGCCGGGACACCGTCGGGATTGACCGCGTGGAGCGCCAGGGTGACTGCGGACTTCGTCACCGGGTTCTGGGTGAGGCCGCCCCAGGAGCAGGAGTACGCGGCGCCGATCAGGTCCTCGCTGACATGGCGCTCCACCATCGCCCAGCCGATGTAGTTGGCGTAGTCGTGGAATACACCTGGATAGCCGTCTTCGAGATAGCTGTCGAAGCAGACACCCTCTGAGCGCCACGCCGCGAGGGCGCCGGCTGCCGTCACTACGTTGATGGTCTGGGCGACATCGTCATCCCAGTATGGCCATCGCCACTGGTACTGGGACAGCACACCGATGTGCGTGATGCCGACGCGCAATGCGTCCAACGCGTTGTCGACTGATCCAGGTCCGCCAATCATGTTGTCGGCCGCCTCGGGCTGAATCGGCACCGTGTTGGCGAGCTCCCACCAGTCTTGGTCGGTCCATAAGACCGGGCCGGTCTCTTGTGGCGCGTCCGCCCGCATGGTTTTGGGAAGACCCATTCGGCGCTCGGCTAGCAAGTTGAAGCGGTCAGGCGGCCGCACCCCGCGGCTCAGCGCGTCCTCGTAGATCGCGCCGAGGGCGTCGCGGGTATCTGGCCAGGTGGCAAGGCCGATGTTCATACATGTGCACATGATGCCCTCGGAGCGGGCCCGCTCCCGCCACTCGCGCTCCGACCCGACTGCCTTTTCTCTCAGGAACATCGACCGACCACGATCGACAGCTTTGCCCAACCTGATTCCGTCACGGATCGCTTCGCGCCCGTCGGGCATGCCGTCAGGCAACAGGGAGGCCAAATCGAGGTCAGCGGCATCGCGCCGGTCCTGGCTCACTCGGCCATCATCCAACCACCGTCAACCTATGGGGCCCGTTCTCTGAGATCGCAGTCTTCGGCACCTTAGAAAGTCAACCTAGAAGTTTTCTACCTGCTCGTCCCAGGTCGGCTGAACGTATCGAGCCGCTTGACAGGTTGTCAATCCGCCTAGACAGGCTGTCCATTTGGGTGGGAAGTCGCCCTTGACACCCCAATGTTGACAGTAGGTAATGCCTGGTGGGTTCCACTAGACAGACCGTCCAGTGAGCGGCTACGGTGCGGCTCACCGCAGGTGCAGCCAGGTCTGAACGAGGCGGCATGCCGACTAGGGGACGGGCGTGCCGCCGTGAGCCGAAGGGGAGCCCGTGAGCGCAGGCGAGCAGCTCGAAGAAAGTAGCGGGACAGAGACAACGGTCAATCACACAGTCACGCGCCGCTCGGTACTGGGTGGTGGTCTCACGTTTGGCGCGATGCTGGCCGGCGGCCAGTTGCTGACCGGCTGCGGCAGCTCGAGTAGCGGCGGGAGCAGCGCCTCGCCGAGCGCCTCACCGAGCCTCGCCGCGCTGCCGGGTGGCACGCCCGTTAGAGGCGGCACATTTACGGTCGGTGTCTTCACCAACGGCTCAGAGGAGAACCTCTTTCCAGGCACGTCGGTCGGCACAGCCGACTTCGTCCGTGACTACAGCCTGTACAACCTGCTCTTCTATTTGGGCAAGAGCATTACGCCGCTGATCCCGGGATTGGCGCTGTCGGCTGAGTCGAACGCGGATGCCACCGTCTGGACTTTCAAGCTGCGGGACGGGGTCACGTGGCATGACGGAAAGCCGTTCACAGCCGACGATGTCGTCTACAACTTCAAGGCTCTGTGGTCCAATCCCGCCCGTAACTATTCAAGTGGCTTCCTGACCGGCCTGGTCGACTTCGCCGGAGTGCGCAAGCGCGACAATCTGACCGTTGAGGTTCCGCTCAAGAGTGGTGCCGCAGAGTTCCCGACGATCTTCGCCTACTTCGACTTCCCGGTCGTCCAAGACGGCGCGACTGTGGCGAGCACCGCGCGTCATCCGGTCGGTACCGGGCCATTCAAGTACCTGTCGTTCAAGCCTGGACAGCAGAGCGTCTTCACAGCGAACAAGAACTACTGGGAAGAGGGTAAGCCCTACGTCGACCGCTTGGTCGTCGACTCCTCGTTCACCAGTTATACAACGCTGTTCAACGCCCTGCTCAGCGGCACCATCAACCTATTTCCAACTTTGTCGTTGGTGACGGCTCGCGAGCAACTGACCTCGAAGCAGGTCCAGATCCTCTCATCGTCGTTCGCCGCGCAGAGCTACATGTTCGCGATGCGGGTCGACAAGGGTCCGTTTGCGGATAATCGGGTTCGTGAAGGGTTCAAGTATCTGGTCGACCGTCAGGCGATGATCGACGGGTCATGGGCCGGGTTCGGTACGGTCGCGTACGATCTGCTCGCCCCAGGCACCAAGTACTACGCCAATGACCTGAAGCGCGAACACGATCCGGACAAAGCGAAGGCGCTGTTCAAGGCAGCGGGGGTTCTCGGGAACACGTTCACATTACCCGTCACCGATACCTCGCCAGGCATGATGGAGTCCGCGTTGATCCTCGCCCAACAGGCACCGGCGGCGGGAATCAAGGTCAATGTTAAGGCTGAAAGTGCGGCAACCTACTTCACCCCTGCAGGCGGGTTCCTCGTTCGCCCATTCGGTTATGAGGTCGACCAGCCGGTCGGTTCGCTGCTCGCGGCGTATCGTTCGGAGTACACGATCGGCTGCCCCTATCCCGACACTCGCTGGGGATCACAGCCGGGGGGCGCCACAGCTGAAGCGCTGATCTCGCAGGCGGTCGCAGCCACCGACCCCGCGAAAGCCAACGATCTATGGCGTCAGTGCCAGCTCCAGCAGTTCAATCAGGGCGGTTACCTGGTGTGGGGCAACGTGCCCTACGTGGACGCGGCCGCGAACAACGTTCGCGGACTGACTGCAGGGGCGGGATTCAGCTACAACAACTGGCGCCTACAAGATGGATGGCTGGCCTAGGTCATGGGCAACGGGGCCGTAAACACCCCCTACCTACTGGATTGCTCCCGCGAGATGTTCGAGGCAACCTCCCGTGTGATGGCGGGAGGTGTGGGATCCGCCGACCGTGTATTGGTGAGCCCACATCCGATCTTCATCACCAGGGGCCAGGGATCTCGGATGTGGGACGTCGACGGCAACGAGTATCTCGACTACCTGCTTGGCTACGGTCCGCTCATCCTGGGCCACGCCCACCCGGCGATCGTCGAGGCTATCGAGCGCCAGCTCAGGCGCGGGACGATGTATGGCACGTGCCATCCGCTCGAACGTGAGGTCTCCGAGCTGCTGACGTCGGTCGTTCCGTCGATGGAGCTTGTCCGGTTCGGCCAGTCGGGCACCGAGGCCCTCCAGTCAGCTGTCCGGTTGGCGCGCGCCGCAACTGGGCGATCGCTGCTCGTCAAGTTCGAAGGCCATTACCACGGTTGGGCCGACCAGCTCGCGGTGTCCTACGCACCTGCCGAATCGGTGGCCGGTCCTGCTCAGGCGCCGGTCGCGGTGCCGATGTCAGAGGGGCAGGCTGAGGGCACGTACAAGGATGTGGCAATCCTCGGATGGAACGACCTGGCCGCGGTCAAGGATCTGTTTTCCGAGCGGCCGAACGAAATCGCTGCCGTGCTTACCGAGCCGATCATGTGCAACTGCGGCGTCATCGAACCCATACCTGGATTCCTGGAGGGCTTGCGCGACGTCTGCGACTCTTACGGCTCGGTGCTGATCTTCGACGAGGTTCAGACGGGCTTGCGTATTGATCTCGGCGGCGCACAGCAGAGACTCGGTGTCACACCGGACCTGACCTGTCTCGGCAAGGCCATCGCCGGAGGGTTCCC
>CAYNDD010000189.1:0-6635 GCA_964395425.1 uncultured Frankiaceae bacterium | reverse complement strand
CTGCCGGATAATCGTCGGCTCGGAAGCGTCCGTCGGCACCTGAGTGGCGAACTTCTGCAATGCCTGCTGCTGCTGCGGCAACTGCTTCTCCTCGGCCTGCAGCTGTGCGATCTGCGACACGAGGAGCTGGTTGCTCGACTGCTGGCTGGCAGCCTGAGACTTCAGGCTGGTCACCTTGGAGTTCTGCGGCTTGACCAGCAGGAACCAGCCGACCGCGAGGACGGCAAGCACGGCGATCGCCGTGAACACCGTCCATTGGCGTGTCTTGGTCATGTCAGCTGCCCGCCTTCTGGACGAATCGGTTGGACAATGCCTTGTGGTTCAAGACCACCGTGCTGCCGAAGTTGACGACCGGGCGTGAGCCGATCGAGGTCTCGGTCGAGGAGCTGAAGGTCGGGTCACTGAAGCCCCGCTCCTTGGCGATGGAGTCGAGCCAGGCCGCGACGTCGTCGTGCTTGAAGCCGACTCCGGCGAACGACACCGTTCCGATGTCGTCGATCGGAGCGCCTGGGAGCGCTGCTGCGGACGACGTCGTGGGTGCGCCGACCCCGGTGGTGATCTCGCCGGCCGTCACCCCGGTGAGCCACACGTTGCTCGGCACCCGCAGCGACAGGTCGTTCAGCACATAGGACCAACGGATCTCCTGGCCCATCGCCTGTTGCAGCAGCTGCTGCTTGCCCTGCACCTCGGCAAAGGTCTGCCGGACGCTGGCAAGGCCGTTCAGCTTGGTCTGCAGCGACGACTGGTCGGCCTGCGCCTGCGTTACGTCGGCCCGGGCCGAAGAGATGCCGCTCTTGGCATGGACGTAGAGCCCGCCCACGACGATGACGGAGGCAACTACTGCGGCGCCCATCGCCAGCTGAAGCCGGCGGAAGCGCTCGGCTTCCGCGATCTCCGGCGGCATGAGGTTGACGCGCGGCATCGCCGCAACGCCCGCCGTCAGCTCGGTCTGCGTGGTCACGACGCCACCCCCAGTGCGAGTCCGACCGGCACTGCGATCTGCGGCTCGACGTAGCTCAGTTGCTCTTCGGTGAGTCCGGTCTTGCCGATCTTCAGCGCCGCGGTCGCGACGCCCGGCTCAACCGGGAGACGAGTGGCAGCGGCCAGCCGCTGACCAAGACCGGTGAGGCGTGCGCCGCCACCGGAAAGAACGATGCGCGTCAACGGAACGGATCCCGGCTGCGCGAGGTAGTAGTCGAGCGAACCGCGGACCTCTTCGACGAACGAGCCGGCCGAGGCCTCGATCACTCGGGCCGCCGGGTGGTCGCTCATCGCGTCGCCGCGGACCGGGGACATCCCGACCTGCTGCTTGACCGCGATTGCCTGGTCGAACGGCACTCCGAGTCGCTCGCTGACCGCGTCGGTGATGTTGTCGCCGCCCATCAGCAGGATGCGGACGAAGCGCGGGTTGCCGTTCTGGTGAATGACGATGTTGGTGACCTTCGCGCCGATGTCGATCAGCGCCTCGGTGCCGCTCTGCGATCCCGGGGCGCCGCCGATCTCGTCGACCCGGCCGAGGGCCCGGAGGACGGCGAACGGAGTGAGGTCGACCTGGGTTGCGCGCAGTCCGGCTCGCTTCACCGCCTCGAGCGCGGTGAGGATCATGTCGCGGGCCGCTGCGACGACCAGGACGCGCAGCATTCGCTGGCCGCCTTCGCCGGTGACCTCGGCGATCGGGTGGAAGTCGAGGATCGCCTGCTCGATCGGAATCGGCAGGAAGTCCTGCACCTGCAGCCCCAGGGACTTGCGCAGCTCGTCGGCGGGCATCCAGGGCAGATCGACCTGACGGACGATCACCTTCTGGTTGGCCACCCCGAGGATGACGTTCTTCGACGAGAACTTCGCCGTCGCCCACAAGTGCTTGATCGCGTCGGCGACCAGTTGTGGGTCGACCACCTCGCCATCGCGTACCGCTCCTTGCGGGAGCGCCACCTGGCCGAATCGCTGAAGCGTCGCCGGTCCCTTGCCGAACGCGAGTTCGGCTGCGCGGACACCGGAGGTCCCGATGTCGAGACCAACCGCAGTTCGTCCTGCCACTGGTTCGTCCTCCCGTACGCAAGCAACACCCGAGCGCTGAAGCGGTCTGGTTGTCTGTCAAAGGACCAGATCGGTAAGGTCACGGCGCTTCTTGAGCAGACGGAGGCCGAAAATTGGTCCGGTCGGGCTAGGACCCGTTCAAGATCCGGAAGTGAAATGGGTGTATGCGTGGGCAATCGGGTGACCTGCATAAATCCCGATGAGAAGACCGATCAGCATGAAGGGGCCGAAGGGCACCCGGGTCTTCCGGTTGCCGCCCCTGGCCGCCACGATGGCGACGCTGACGACCGCACCGACGACAAACGCGGCAAATGCCCCCACGACGAGCTGGTCCCATCCGAGCCAGGCGAGATAGAGGCCCACGACACCGGCCAGCTTCACGTCCCCGAAGCCCATTCCGGCCGGGTAGACGAGCCATACGAGGGCGTAGAAGCCGGCCAGGGCAACCATGCCTAGCAGGGCCCGCACAAAGGCGTGAGGGGCGTTGTCGACCCACGCTGCGATGCCGAGCAGCGCTAGGCCGATCGGGTACGACGGGAGCGTGAGCGCATCCGGAAGGCGCAGCAGATCGATGTCGATCATCGCCAGCGCAATTCCCACCGCGGCGAGGTAGAGGTAGGCGACGAGATCGGCGTGGATCCCGAAGTGGATCCCGAAAGCGATGAAAAGGCCACCGGTGGCGAGCTCCACCAGCGGATAACGGATGGAGATCCGGGCGTTGCAGTTGCGGCATCGGCCCCGAAGGAACAACCAGGACAGCACCGGCACGTTGTCGCGGTGGCCGATCAACGCATCGCACGACGGGCAGTGCGACGGCGGGCGGGCCACCGACTCGCCTCGCGGCACCCGCCAGATGACGACGTTGAGGAACGAGCCGATCGCAAGACCGAACAGCCCGATCAAGGCGAGCATGCCGGCCACGCGAGGAGGCTACCGGTTCGCCAAGACGGCGCCGGGCGACTCGATTCGGCGAGCCGCCCGATCACCAGCCTTAGTTGGAGTCTTCCTGGATGCTGCTCAACCCGGCGTTAGGGTTCGTCGCCGGCGCGTTCCACTTCAACAGCAGCGGGTTCTTCGCGCCCGAGCCGGACGGGATGTTGGTGCCGTCGCAGGTTGTGACGGCGATCTGCGCCCACCCTGCCGACCGCTGCGTCGGATCCGGTGCCATGCAGTAGCCGTCCGCCTTGTTGATCAGCAGGTAAGAGCTCGGGTAGTTGCCGGCGACGACGCCGGTCGGGTCCCACAGCTCGTTGTCCGGCGGTGTGCCGGTCGGGCACTGCACGCCGTACACCAGGCCGTTCAGGGTGCCCGGTGAGACCAGGCAGTCCTTCACTGAACTGGCCGGGCTGGACGGCAGGCAGCCACTCGCCCCGGCCGAACAGTTCGTGTAGAAGATGCCGTACGAGCCCGACACGGTCTGGAAGTGCCACAGCTGGTTCCAGGTCAGGGTCGTGGAGTCCGGCGCCTGCTTGCACGGGTAGGCGATCAGCTTGTTGTTGAACTGCTGACCGTTGACGTCGAGGCAGTTTCCGAACATCGCGTAGTTGACGTACTGCTGGGTCGGCGCGCCCGGGACACCGGTCACGTTGCCACCGGACTTGCCGGCGCCGACCTGCGGGTCGGGGTTCCATGCGGTGAGGTCGCCCGACGAGCCGCTGCAGGTGACGACGCTGAGGGCCGCTCCGGCCACCGCCGCCGCGGAGGTGGTGACACCGGCACCCTCGAGGCAACCACCCGGGTCCGGCGCGGTGCTTCCGCCGACACTTCCGTTGTTGATGTCAGGCGCTTCGAGCTGGCCGTTGTCGTTGTAGGCCCACTCTTGCTCCTGCTGGGTCTGGTTCGCGTAGGGGTACGTCGTGCCGGATCCGCTCGTCGTGCATGGCTCGAGCCTCGGCGTTCCCATGTGCCCGTATGTCGCGCCGTAGTTTTGGATGCACAGGTTCAGCGTCGTGTCGCCGCCGTAGAACAACGTCAGGTCGGCGCGGTACTGCCAGGTCTGCTGCGGCGTGCCGAGAGCGAGGCAGGGCTGCATGGTCGGCACGGTGCCCACGGTCGGCTCGGCGGCGCCGGTGTCGAGGCACATCGTGTCCTGAGCGCCACTGTTGAACTCGGCCATCCGGCCGCCGACAGTGTTGGTGTTGGTCGCGTTGAACTGGTAGACCGCGTGCAAGGTGCGGTTGCCCTCGGTCGCGGCCTGGTTCGGCAGCGTCTGGCCGAGCCCGTAGGACTGGATGAAGGCGTACGTCGGGACGTACTTGACGATGCCGGCCTTGCACGGGATCGCGTTGTTGGCCCACCAGGTCGTCGTGGAGTCGGCCTCGTGCGAGGTCGGGTCGGTCTGGAAGTAGGCGATCACGGTGCGGTAGGTCGCGGTGGTGTTGGCCGGGGTGACCTGCTCGACCGTGCCGTTGATCTGGTCACCGGCGACGGAGACGGTCTGCTTGGGGCTACCGACCGTCAAGGTCACGCCGCCGGCGTCCGTGGTGTCCGAGCACGGCAGCTTGGTGAGGTCACCGCCACCGTTCGTCGAGGTGTTGCGCAGCTGGCCGAGCGCGGCCTGCATGCCCGCCGACGCCGCATCGACGGTGCGCACCTGCTTCTGGGCGAGGGTGGTCGGGCCGACCTGGTTGATCATGATGTCGGCGACCGTCACGCTCACCACCGCGATGATCAGGATCAGGAAGAGGGTGAAGATCATGGCGAAGCCGCCGTCGTTGTTCTGACGGCTGCGCACGATTCGGAACAATCGGTTCATGGACGACCAACCTGGGTGCATGTTGCGGCGAGGGGTGCGGTGTTGGAGGCGGAGTTGATCGCGGTCAACGTCACCTGGCTCGAGGAGCTGGTCGACGGCGCCCCGCTGGTCGCGGTGAACGCAACGGTCAGCTGCTCCCTGGCGTCGGCCGACGAGGCGACCGCGATTGAGAACACCGGGGTCGACCCGATCTTGCTGATGCCGATCGCGGCCGTCGACCAGTTGGTGGCCGTGACGGTGCCGATGCCGCTCAGCGGTGGTTGCCAGGTCCGCCACTGCAGCTTGCCGCCGGTCTGCACCCAGCGCCACTGGGTGCAGGTCTGCTGCTGGCCATTGTTCCCGGTCTGGAACTCGACGTAGAAGTTACCGTCGGTGCCGGTGCCCGGTGCGGTGATCGCATTGGCGTAGCGCGCGGAGTGATCGAGGATCGTGATCACCTTGCGCGCGGCGCTCATGTCGTTGCTCTGCCCGGACTGCCGCTGGCCCTCGTGCACCATGTTCACAATCGCGGTCGTGATGATCGCCATGATCATCGTGAAGATGATCATCACGACCAGCAGCTCGATGAGGGACGTGCCCTCATCGGAGCGCTCGATCCGGTCCCGAAGTCGGCGCATGACTAGGTGACCGTCATGGTCTTGGAGAAGGCATTGCTGACTCCGCCGTCGGGGTTCGTCAGCGTGACCACGACGGTCACGCTGCCGGACGTCGGAGATGCATTCGGCTTCGCGGTAAACGACACCGACGTCGAGCTGATCCAGGTCGTGGCCGAGATGCTCGTCATCGTGGTGCCGTTCTCAGTGATCGTGACGGTCGCGCCACTCACGAAGCCGGTGCCCGTGAGCGTGAACGTCTTCACCGTGTTATGCACAATCGACGTCGCCGAGTTGGCCGTGATCGTGGGGGCGGCGTCGACGGTCAGACCGAGCGACGCGGTGCCGCCGTCGGGGTTGGTCACGTTGATCGTGTCCGTGCCGGTCGCGGTCGCGCTGAAGTTGTTCAGCACGATCGACGTCGCGGTGATCGTTCCGACCGTCCAGGTGCCGTTGCTGGCGGTGACGCTCAGGCCGGCCTGGAAGCCGGTGCCGACCAACGTGATCGTCTTTGCCTGGCCCTTGACGACCGGAGCCCCGGTGATCGAGGTCAGCGTCGGCGGCGGGGTGATGTTCACCGAGTAGGTCGAGATTCCACCATCGGGGTTGGTGACGGTGAGCAGGTCCGCGCCGGTGGTCGTGACGTTGAAGCTGGTCAGCGTGATCGACGTCGGGGTCACGGTGCCGAGGGTGAACGTGCCCCTGGCCGCCGTGACGGTGAGACCGCTCACGAAGCCGGTGCCGGTCAGGGTGAGGGTATGCGCGACGTTGACCAGGAGCGGGTTCGGCGACGCCGAGGCGATCACAGGCGGCGGATCGACGGTGAGCGAGAAGCTGGTGGTGCCGCCATCCGGGTTCGTCATGGTGATCGCGTCGGATCCCGCGGTGGCCGCGGTGATCGTCAGCACCATCGTGGTCGAGTTCAGCGAGACCACGGTCAGCCCGGTTCCGTTGGTCTGCGACAGTGTCATGCCCGACACGAAACCGGTGCCGGTGACGGTCACGTTCATCGCCTGGCCGGCCACGATCTTGTTCGGGGTCGCGCTGAGCACCACCGGGGGCGGGTCCACCGGGAACGACATCGTCGCCGTGGTGCCGCCATCAGGGTTCTCGAGAATGACGGTCGCATTGGTGCCCGCCACCATTCCGGTCATCAGCATGTTGACCGAGGTCGACGAGATCACGGTTGCGGACAGGGTGGCGTTGGTGACGACCGGGGTGAGCCCGTTCTGGAAGCCCGTGCCGGTCAC
>CAYNDD010000188.1:0-6681 GCA_964395425.1 uncultured Frankiaceae bacterium | reverse complement strand
GGTGAGCGCAGTGCAGCTGGTGCGGCTCGGCCGGGTCGGGTACGAGGAGGCCTGGGCGATGCAGCGCGACCTGCACGCTCAGCGGGTGGCGGGCGAGATCGACGACACCGTGCTGCTGCTCCAGCACGACCCGGTCTACACCGCGGGCCGGCGGACCGAGGTGTGGGAGCGGCCGGCGGACGGTACGCCGGTCGTCGACGTCGACCGCGGCGGCAAGATCACCTGGCACGGGCCGGGCCAGCTCACCGGCTACCCGATCGTGATGCTGCCCGAACCGATCGACGTGATCGGGCACGTCCGGCGGCTCGAGGACGCGATGATGGTCGCCTGCGAGGTGCTCGGGCTCGCCACCGTGCGGGTCGACGGGCGCAGCGGCGCGTGGGTGCCGGCGGACTCGCGCGGGCCGGACCGCAAGGTCGCGGCGATCGGGGTCCGGGTCGCCCGCGGCGTCACGATGCACGGCTTCGCGCTCAACTGCGACTGCGACCTCGGCGGCTTCGACCAGATCGTGCCGTGCGGCATCACCGACGCCGGCGTGACGTCGCTGTCGCGCGAGCTCGGCCGCGACGTGACCGTGACCGAGGCACTCCCCGTCGTCGAGGCGGCCCTGCTGCAAGCGCTCGCTTCGGTCGCGGCGCCGATCTAGCCGGAACTCCTCGGCGCAGGAAACTCGGTCGATCTCTCCGCGCCGGATTGCAATGATCGTGGCATGACCCCGGCGTGTGACGAGTGCGGCTTCGACCCGGCCCAGTGGAGCCCGATGGACGCGCTCACCACGCTGCGGGTGGTGGGGGCATGGTTCGAGCATCTGGCCGACCACGCGCCGCCCGACATCGCCACCGACCTCCAGCCGGATGCCGAGATCGTGGCAGCCGTCCAGCGCGGCGGCTCGTACGACGACAACCTCGCCGAGGTGCACCGCGCGTGGCACGCCATCGCGCACGCCGCCCGGATCCGCCACCGCGCGACCCCGCCCCAGCACGGCACGGTCGAGCAACTCAACGCAAGCCGGGGCGGAGTGCCCAAACACGAGATCGCCGGCCCGGCGCTGATCGAGTGGTCGGGCCTGACCGCCGACCGCCAGGAGGACCGCGAGCACCACGGTCGCCCGTGGCAAGCGGTCTGCCTGTGGTCAGCCGACGCGATCGACCAGCTGGTCGCCGAAGGCCATCCGATCGGGCCCGGGTACGCCGGAGAGAACATCACCGTCCGCGGGCTCCACTGGCCGGACGTGACGCCTGGGCAGCGGATCCGGGCCGGGGCCGCGTTGGTCGAGACGACGACCTACTCGACCCCGTGCAGCAAGAATGCGCCGTGGTTCGCCGACGGCGACTTCCGGCGGATGTCGCACGAGCTGCACCCGGGCTGGTCGCGGATCTACGCCCGGGTGCTCGAGCCCGGCACCGTCTCGGCCGGCGACGAGGTGACCGTCCTGCCGTGAGCCTTCGCGTAGGCTCGACTTCGTGACGGCGGTGGCTCCGGAGGGGCGCAAGTTGCTGCGGGTCGAGGCCCGCAACTCCGCCGTACCGATCGAGAAGAAGCCGCCGTGGATCAAGACCCGGGCGCGGATGGGGCCCGAGTTCACCGAGCTCAAGGCGCTGGTCAAGCGCGAGGGCCTGCACACGGTGTGCGAAGAGGCCGGCTGCCCCAACATCTACGAATGCTGGGAGGACCGCGAGGCGACGTTCCTCATCGGCGGCGACCAGTGCACCCGGCGCTGCGACTTCTGCCAGATCGACACCGGTAAGCCGCAGCCGCTCGACCTCGACGAGCCGCGCCGGGTCGCGGAGAGCGTGCAGGCGATGGGGCTGCGGTACGCGACAATCACCGGCGTCGCCCGCGACGACCTCGACGACGAGGGCGCCTGGCTGTACGCCGAGACGGTCCGCGCGATCCACCGGCTCAACCCGGGCACCGGCGTCGAGCTGCTGGCGCCCGACTTCTCGGCCCGACCGGAGCTGCTGGTGCAGGTCTTCGACGCCGCGCCCGAGGTCTTCGCGCACAACCTCGAGACCGTGCCGCGGATCTTCAAGCGGATCCGGCCGGCGTTCCGCTACGACCGCTCGCTGTCGGTGATCAGCGCCGGGCGCGCGGCCGGGCTGGTCACGAAGTCGAACCTGATCCTCGGGATGGGCGAGACCCGCGACGAGGTCGAGGCCGCGCTGGCCGACCTGCATGAAGCGGGCTGCGATCTGGTCACGATCACTCAATACCTGCGGCCCTCGCCGCGGCACCACGCGGTCGAGCGGTGGGTCCGGCCGGAGGAGTTCGTCGAGCTGGCGGCGGTCGCCGAGTCGATCGGTTTCGCGGGCGTTCTGAGCGGCCCGCTGGTGCGGTCGTCGTACCGGGCCGGGCGGCTCTACCAGCAAGCGATCACGGCGCGCACCTGACCGCGATTTGACCCAAACCGTTCACCGACGGGCAACACGCCCGTCATAACCCTCCTGCACCATGGGTTGCATGCCGGACTTGGTGCGAACCGTCGTAAGGGCCGTGTGGGCCGACGGCGGCCAGCGGGCCGCGCGCCGCAACGCGTGGTCCGCCATGGTTGCCGACTCGAAACGGGCGCGGGAACGCGCAGAGGCAGCGGAGATGATGGCGGCGGCGCTGGCCGCGATCTCGCCATCCCCGCTGGCATTCGATCTCGAAGCCGGGCTGAGCGGACAGCAGGCCGTCGGCTCATAGACTCGCGGGCATGGCCCGCAGCTTCCGCAGACCGACGAAGGCGTCCGCGCCTGCCCCGAGCAAGTCCGCCGGGAAAAGTTCCGGCAAGGGTTCCGGCCGCGACTCGGGCCGCAACGCCTCGCGCGGCTCCTCGAAGGCCGAGACCGACTCGGGCGCTCCGACCGGGCGCGCCGCCCAGGTCCGCGCGGTCTGGAAGCTGACCCGCGAGCAGGATCCGAGGGCGATCCCGCTCATCTTCGGGCCGTCGCTCGCGGTCCTGGTGATCCTGGTCGTGCTGGGCATCCTGATCCACCTGATCGTGGTGCTGTCGATCGCCGGGGTGCTGGCGGCGATGCTCACCGCGACGACGATCTTCGGCCGGCGGGCCACCAAGACGATGTACGCCCAGGTCGAGGGCCGGCCGGGGGCCGCCGCCGCGATCCTGCAGGGCATGCGGGGCGACTGGCGGGTCACGCCCGCGGTCGCGTTCACCCGCAACCAGGACCTGGTCCACCGGGTGATCGGGCGGCCCGGCGTCGTGCTGGTCGGCGAGGGCCCGTCACCGTCGGCGATCCGCCAGCTCATCTCCGACCAGAGGAAGCGGATCGGCCGGGTCGCGCCGGACACGCCGGTCTACGACGTACTCGTCGGTGACGGCGAGGGCCAGGTGAGCATCCGCAAGCTGCAGCAGCACGTCGTGAAGCTGCCGCGCAACCTCAAGAAGTCCGAGGTCAACGGGGTCGAGGCGCGGATGAAGGCGCTCGGCGGGCCGAGTATGCCGCTGCCCAAGGGGCCGATGCCGACCCGGGTCCCCCGCGGCAAGATGCGCTGATCCCGCTCGCTCCCTCGCCGCGGTCTGCTCGTCGTACCCGGGGTCTCCCCCGTTCCAGCACACAACCCTGCCGTTCCGCGCGCGGTACGACCAGTGGTGTCCCATTTGCCGCGCCGGCTGGCGATCGTTGTGTGCTGGAACGGGGAATCGAGCGCCTGCGGCGTCGGGTCAGCGGGTGTAGACCATCACGGTGCCGGCGGCCCGGTCGTGCATGGCGCGGCCGGACGAGTCGTTGAACAGCGCCGGTACGACGGTGGCCAGCAGCGCGGTGCGCAGCAGCACCCACTTGAACGCCGGCCGGCCCTGACGGTCGGCGCGCAGGACCGCGATCGCGGCGACCCGCATGCCGGGCGTCTGGCCTGCGATGGTGACGAACCCCAGCTCGATCAGGAGAAACGCAAGGTAGGACAGCAGGGTTTGCGCGCCGCCGGTGCGGAATCCGCCGAGGGCCGCGATCGCGACCAGGTCGGCCAGCACGCCGTCGATGACGAACGCCAGCACGCGCGAGCCGAAGCTGGCCACCGTGCCGCGGCGGGACGCGGGCGGGCTGGCCGGAGCGGGCATGGCGCACACGCTAGCCCGCGACCCGCGGGGCACGTAACACCGGCGAAACATGCGGGTAACCGCCGGTCAACCGCGAATGCCTACCGTGGCCGAAGTCCGGGCCACCGGGCCGGATAGGTTGCCCGCGACGGGCCGCTTGGCCGGTCCGGCCACTACAGCAGACGGCGCCACGAGCGCCCGAGGAGGCGGCAGACCGCGATGTTCGAAAGCTCCGACGAGGTTCTCGGCTACATCAACAAGAACGAGGTGCAGTTCGTCGACGTACGGTTCTGCGACCTGCCGGGGATCATGCAGCACTTCACGTTCCCGGCGTCGAACTTCGGCGAGAGCGTGTTCACCGACGGGCTGATGTTCGACGGGTCGTCGATCCGCGGGTTCCAGCAGATCCACGAGTCGGACATGCTGCTGCTGCCGGACCCGAGTACGGCGTACATGGACCCGTTCCGTCAGCACCCGACGCTGATCATGAACTTCTTCATCCACGACCCGCTCACCGGCGAGGCCTACAGCCGCGACCCGCGCAACATCGCGAAGAAGGCCGAGGACTACCTGCGCGGCTCGGGGATCGCGGACACGTCGTACTTCGGGCCGGAGGCGGAGTTCTACATCTTCGACGACGTGCGCTACGACCAGACGCCGCACTCGTCCTACCACTACATCGACTCGGTCGAGGGCGCGTGGAACTCCGGGCGCGAGGAGCCGGGCGGCAACAAGGGCTACAAACCGCGCTACAAGGGCGGCTACTTCCCGGTGCCGCCGACCGACCACTTCACCGACCTGCGCTCGGAGATGGTGCGGGTGCTGCTCGAGATCGGGATCGAGGTCGAGATGCAGCATCATGAGGTCGGCACGGCCGGGCAGGCCGAGATCGACTTCCGGTTCGGCACGCTGCTGAAGACTGCCGACAACCTGATGAACTTCAAGTACGTCGTGAAGAACGTCGCGCGCCAGCATGGCCGGACCGCGACCTTCATGCCGAAGCCGATCTTCATGGACAACGGCTCGGGGATGCACTGCCACCAGTCGCTGTGGAAGGACGGGGCGCCGCTGTTCTACGACGAGATCGGCTACGCCGGGCTGTCGGACATGGCGCGGCACTACATCGGCGGGCTGCTCAAGCACGCGCCGTCGCTGCTCGCGTTCACCAACCCGACCACGAACTCCTACCGCCGGCTCGTGCCCGGGTACGAGGCGCCGGTCAACCTGGTCTACTCGCAGCGCAACCGCTCGGCCTGCTGCCGCATCCCGATCACCGGGTCGAACCCGAAGGCGAAGCGGCTTGAGTTCCGCGTGCCGGACCCGTCCTGCAACCCGTACCTCGCGTTCTCGGCGATGCTGATGGCCGGGCTCGACGGCGTACGGAACAAGATCGAGCCGCCGGAGCCGGTCGACAAGGACCTCTACGAGCTGCCGCCGGACGAGCTGTCCGCGGTCGCCCAGGTGCCCGGGTCGCTCGAAGCGGTCCTGGACATCCTCGAGGGCGACCACGACTACCTGCTCGAGGGCGGCGTCTTCACCCCCGACGTGATCGACACATGGATCGACTACAAGCGAGAGCACGAAGTCGACGCCATCCGGTTGAGGCCACACCCGTACGAGTTCGCGCTGTATTACGACATATAGTCGCGACAGGTTTCTGACCTGCTATTTTGGCTCGAAAACGGCCGCTGACCTGGGAGAACGCTTCTCGGCGCTACTCAACGTCGGCGGCCGTTTCTCGTGCCTTTGTGCCCCCTTTGTGCCCCCGATGTGCCCCCGATGTGCCCCCGACCAGTGGCAATGCGAGGTCCTGCTGCGCAGATCAGTAGGCGCGCAGCGGATTAGCGGTACACAACCTCATCCCCGCCGATGTCGAAAAACTCACGGACTGGGCGGCGCGATAAGTGACGGATCGTTCGGAGCGTCGTCGGCGACACTGACGCTCGTGGTCAGGTGTGCGGCCTTGACTATTCGCTGGGTGCTTTAAGTCCAAGCTTCAACAGCCGAGACTTAACACCTCCTGGCTGCCGACCGAGTTCCGCACAGAGCGTGGGGACACTTGCTCCCTCACTTGTGCGTCTTCGAAGCAGATCCTCCTCGTCTTCGCTCCACCTCTCGTATGCAGCCGGATGCTCCGCTCGGATCGAGGCAATCGAATATGACGGCGCGGTGTGGGAGTCAGGGTGCTGGTAGTCCAGTTGGATTGCCGAAATTGCAGACATGGCGAAGCGGCCTACCTCCGTGCCCTGGGACCACAGCACCACGTGCGGGCCGTCGAAGGTCAGCACGTCCACGACCAGGTCTGGGGCGGCTGCAGTTCCGAGGTCGAGCGTGACTTGTGCCATCGGTACACAATGGCAGGGGCTACCGACGATTCGCTGCCGGAGGCTCCGCGCCGGCTGACGCCCGCGGATTAAGAGTGCCTCTGGCGGTTGTGCGTGGTTGTTCATCAACAGTCGATTGAGCGCAGGAGGTTGGGTTCGAGCAGCTGCGAACGACGGCGGACAGAAGTCAGTGGCCACCACGATGGCACCGTCATCGCCATGGTGACGGTGCCCTATGTCAACGCCAACCGAAAATTGACCCTCTATCGGCAACTGAATATTGACCCCCTGTTGGTCATTGGTCCTCGGTTGTGGCCG
>CAYNDD010000187.1:0-6729 GCA_964395425.1 uncultured Frankiaceae bacterium | reverse complement strand
TCGGCACGCAGATCCGCCGAGAGCACGGGTATTGCCTCGATGACGCCGCGCGCGCGCTGGTCGTCGTCTGCCGTGAGGGTGAGCAGTTCGGTCAGTACGACGACCTGCGCGAGCTGTATTTGAGGTTCGTGCTGAGTGCACAGGCGCCGGATGGCCGGTTTCGCAACCGGCGCAACGAGGACTTGCGCTGGATCGACGAAGCGACGACGGAGGACTGCTGGGGACGAGCCTTATGGGGGCTCGGCACGGCGATCTCGCATGGTTTGCCCGCACCGCTTTCCGGGGCGGCTCTTTCGGCCTTCGAGCTCGGTGCGCGCTGGCGTTCACCCTGGCCGCGGGCGATGGCCTTCGCTGCGCTCGGTGCGGCTGATGTCCTGATCGCGAGGCCGGGGCACGAAGGCGCGCGATCACTCCTGCGCGCGGCGGCACGCTCGATCGGTGCGGTTCCTGAGCAGACGAGGTGGCCGTGGCCCGAGCCGCGGCTGACCTACGCCAATGCGGCGCTTCCCGACGCTCTTCTCGCGGCCGGTAGTGCGCTCGGTGACGCGTCGCTCGTCGAGGACGGGATCGTCGGGCTCGGCTGGCTTCTCGACCTGCAGACCCGTGACGGTCACCTGTCTGTGGTCCCGGCCGGCGGTCGCGGACAGGACGACGTCGGTCCCGGCTTCGACCAGCAGCCGATCGAGGTCGCGGTGTTGGCCGACGCGTGCGCGCGGGCGTATGCATTGACCGGCCAGCGGCGGTGGGCACGAGGCATCGAGCTCGCCGCTGCATGGTTCCTCGGCGCCAATGACGTCGGGATGCCGCTGATCGATGCCGATAGTGGCGGCGGATGCGACGGTTTGGAACATGATGGTCGCAACGAGAACCAAGGCGCCGAGTCGACGTTGGCGCTGATCTCGACGATGCAACACTCGCGTTCGTTCGCGCGTTGCGCATGACGGTCGATGGACCTGATGGCGCGGACCGGCTGGTAACGCGCAGCGGCGTCAGGATCGACGCGAACCCGAGCCGCGTGCTCGCTCGGTTGTTCGTCCCCGGCCATGAGCTGGTGGGGGACGAGCAGTCGCGAGCGACCGGTGTGCTGGCCCGGATCCTCGCGCTCCCTGAGGACGTGGTCGCCGCGACCCTCGATCGGGTGCTGGCGCGCTTCGACGGTCGGCATCGCGACCTGTCCAGCACGTTGCTCGAGAACTACGAACGGATCGCTCACCGCGTGCCAGATGGTGCTTCGGTGAGTCCGGAGCGCCGGCTCGCGATCGGCGCGTGCTTCACCCACGAGTTCACGACCGAGGGCGCGGCCCTGTTCAACCCCTCGGCGGTGCCGCATCCGGACCAGTCCGGCCTCGCGCCGGGGCAGCTTCGGTTCGTGCTGAGCGTGCGCGCGGTCGGCGAGGGTCACCTGTCCTGCGTCGAGTTCCGTACCGGCGTGCTCGGTCCGGGACGAGCCATTCAGATCGAGGATCCGGGTCCCTACCTCGACGCCGGGAAGATCCGCGCGACGACGTACGAACGGTCACTGTTCGCGGACCGACTTGCCGAGGACGGGGCCGACGGCGAGAGCGCCCGCTTCCTGATCAGCAAGTTGGCACCGCGGTTCGACGAGGAGGACCTCGAGCGCGCCCTCACCGCCTTGCGCGGACAGCGGGTGACTCGCCACGACGCGGTATGGACGGATCAGCTCGCGCGCCATCTCGGACGCTGCAGCTATGAGGTCGTCTTCCCGCCCGAGTCCTCGATCGGCGAGCGGGTGCTCTGGCCTCGCTCCCCGTCGGAATCCCGCGGGATCGAGGATGCCCGGTTCGTTCGGTTCGTCGAGGATGACGGTGCGGTGCACTATCGCGCGACGTACACCGCGTTTGACGGCGAGCGGGTCGCGCCACAGGTCATCGACACCGATGACTTCCGGCAGTTTCGGCTCTCCCCGCTCGCCGGGTCGGCGGCGAAGGACAAGGGGATGGCGTTGTTTCCGCGCAAGCTCGGCGGGCGGCACGTCGCGTTGTCGCGGTGGGATCGGGAGACCTCGGCGCTTGCGACGTCAGATGACGGACTGCGGTGGGACGACCCGGTCGCGCTGGACACGCCCGGCCACCCGTGGGAGCTCATCCAGGTCGGGAACTGCGGGTCTCCGGTCGAGACCGAGGCCGGCTGGCTGGTCTTGACCCATGGAGTCGGCCCGATGCGCGAGTACGGCATGGGGGCGCTCCTGCTCGACCTCGACGACCCCCAACGGGTCATCGGCAAGCTCTCCGAGCCTTTGATGGTGCCGGAAGGCGACGAGCGCGACGGCTACGTGCCGAACGTCGTCTACTCCTGCGGCTCGCTCCGGTACGGCGACGACCTGTTCGTTCCTTATGGCGCGAGCGATACCTCGGTGCGGTTCGCCTTTGTCGACCTGCCGGGCTTGCTCGAGCGCCTGGGTGCCCGAGCGCCGTCAGCGGCCACCCGGGCGAAGAGCTCGGCGTAGTCGCTCACCATGCGCTCAGCGCTGAAGCGCGCGACTGCGTCGTCGCGGCAGTCCTTCCGGAGCAGCGTGTGAGTGCGTTCGACGGCATCGATCGCCTCGGCGACCGAGCCGACGAGGAAGCCGGTGACGCCGGGGCGGATGAGTTCCGGCATCGATCCACGCGGAAACGCGATGACCGGCGTACCAGCCGCCAACGCCTCGACCACCGAGAGCCCGAACGGCTCGTCGAAGGCGATCAGGTGCAGCAGCGCGATGGCCTCGCCGAGCAGCCGGTCCCGCTCGGCCGGGCCGACGACCCCGACATAGGTCACGTCGTCGACCCCGAGATGCGGGCGGACGAGCTCGTCGAAGTACTGCTGGTCGTGCACGATTCCGGCGATGACGAGCGGCAGCCGGCAGCGCCGCGCGACCTCGATAGCGAGATGAGTGCCCTTGTCCGGGTGGATGCGGCCAAGGAAGAGCAGGTACTGGCCGGCTTCGCCGCGAAAGGTGAACTGCGCCATGTCGATGCCGTGATGGATCGTCGCCTCGTAGCCGAGGTCGGGATGCCGGTCGGCCTCGCTGATGGAGACGTAGTGCGCGATGTCGTCGTACCGGCGGTAGACCGGCAGGATGCGCTCGGAGGAGAAGCCGTGGATCGTGGTGACCACCGGGGTGTTCACCAGCCGGCTGTAGGTGAGCGGCAGGAAGTCGAACTGGTTGGAGATGATGTCGAAGTCGGCGGCCCGCTCGAAGGCGGCTGCGTTGTGCAGCCCTTCGTAGACCTTGGCGTCGATGTCGGGGTCGTCCTCGTATCCGTGCGGAGCTTCGGCGTGCAGGGTCGCCGACGTCAACGAGTCGCCGGTCGCGAACAAGGTCACCTCGTGTCCGAGCGACACCAGCCCTTCGGTCAGCGTGGACGCGACCTGCTCCCACGGTCCGTAACCGCGCGGCGGAGTGCGGTGGGCGATCGAAGCGAGCACGCCGATTCGCAGCGGTTGGCTCACGGCATCGGCCGAAGGCCCACGCGGTGACCGCTGCCGAGTGCGCCCGCGACGTTGCGGGGATCGAGCTGCACGGGGCGCCGATCGCGGTGTTGGTGGACGCCGAGGCGATCGGTGCGCCGGACACCCAGGACGGCATCAGGGTGCGCGGGCTTCTCAGCGCGCTGGGCCTCGATGTCGTTCACGTCGTCGGCGATGGCCCAACGCTACCCGCGCGGACCGTTGCGTGCTTCGGGCGTGACCATCCGCGGACGCCCGACTGCCACGCCTGGTTCGTCGGACCCGATGCGTGTCCGAGCTGGATGCATCCCACCGACGGGACCGGATCGCGCGCGACGGCCAAGATTCTCGCGCTGCTGGGTACGGGCTTTGTGCAGGAGCGGGCAGCAGCCGCGTTCCGGTCAGCGGGTGCCGGCGGCCGGACGGTCTCGACCGCTGAGTACGACCACGAGGGGATCGTCGCGGGAATCGACGCGGCCGCGTGTGTCGCCGAGCCGCGCCGCGCGGCTCCGCTGTTGACGCCACTCGATGCCGGGCGCTGTCGTGAACTGGTCACGGCGTCGCTCGATGCGTTGGAACGGTGTCGTGCCGGCAACGGCGCGATTGGTGCGGCACCGCCGGCGCCCACCACGGACGACCCGGACTACTGGTTCTTCTGGCAACGCGACGCGGCGCATGTTGCGCTCGCGCTTGTTGCAACGGCGGGCTCCGGGATTGACGACGCGCTGGGTCGGAGAGCGCGCGCGCTGCTCGACTCGTATGTCGGCTTCATCCGCCGGCTCGGTCCCGAGCTCGAGCGAGGGGGAGACGTCGGCGCCAGCCGGTGCACGATGGCCGGCCGCCCGGTCGGCCGGTATGGCGATCCGCAACCGGATGGCCCGGCCGCGACCGCGCTCGCGATCCTGACTGGGGTCGACGACGCCCATGCCGCGCTGGCGATCGCCCGGCCCTTTCTCGACTACCTGTGCGGCTCCGAGGCGACCCTTCCCGCCTTCGACCTCTGGGAATTGACCGTCGGTACGTCGTTCCATGCGGTCAATCTCATCCGCCGGGCGTTGCGCCTGGGCGCCGCGACCGCGGCGACCGCTGACGACCCGGCCGCTGACCGGTATCTCAACGCTGCGACGCGGATCGCATCGCAACTCGATGCCTTCCGCGATCCATCCACCGGTGCTTTGGCGCACGTGCTCCGTCCGCAGCCGCCGTGGCTCGACCTCACCAGCCAGCTCGACGTCAGTGCCGTCGGCAGCATCCTGCTCGGCTACGACCCCACCGACGAGACGATGACCGTGGACGACCCGGGGATCGTCTCGACGATGGGCCGGCTCGACGATCGCTTCGCCTCCCGTTGGCCGGTCAATGTCGCGTGGCGATCGGCCGGACGGGCAGGCGCAGGACTGGGCCGCTTTCCGGAGGACTGCAACGACGGCAGCGGGTCAACCGGGGGCAATCCCTGGCCGGTCGCGACGCTCTGGGCGGCGCAGTATCACCTCCGCAGAGCGCAGGGTGGCCCGCACCTGAGCCCGCGGGACGCAGCCGATCAAGCGGCGGAAGTCGTACAGGGACTGGGCTTCCTGTCCTTCGTGACGTCCCACTGCGAGGTCATGTCGATCGGCGAGCAGA
Organism: uncultured Frankiaceae bacterium; assembly: GCA_964395425.1. Taxonomy (GTDB): domain Bacteria; phylum Actinomycetota; class Actinomycetes; order JAFAQI01; family JAFAQI01; genus DATAUK01. The sequence goes on along the minus strand of CAYNDD010000187.1, from coordinate 1,656 downwards.
TCGACGGAGTGACGGGGGCCAGTCGTGGTGCACGACCGCTCGCCTGGGCTCACGCCGAGCTGCTCACGACCCTCTCAATGTTCCCGCGATGGTCTACATCGCCGGGGAGTAGACCGCCGTGGCCAGGGCCTTAGTCTCGGCGAGCAGTCCATCGACCTCGTCGGGCAAGGACGGCGGGCCGAGCAGGTAGCCCTGTCCGACGTGGCAGCCGAGCGCCACGAGAAACGTGAGCTGGCTCTCGTCCTCGATTCCCTCGGGGATGACCTCGAGTTGGAGCCGTTGGCCGAGAGTGACGATGCCGTCGAGGATCGCCGGGTTGGGTGTGCTGCCCCGGGTGCCGGAGACGAAGGACCGGTCGATCTTGAGGATGTCGACCGGCAACCGGTCGAGGTATCCGAGGCTGGAGTACCCGGTTCCGAAGTCGTCGATGGCAACCTTCACACCGATGTGTTGGAGGTCGAGCAGGTTCTCGGCGGCCAATCCGCCGGGGTTGATCAGAACGGACTCGGTGACCTCGAGCACCAGCGAGGTGGGCGCGAGGCCGGCCTCGTCCAATGCGTTGCGCACCACCGCGACGAAGTCGGACTTCTCCACCTGGCAGGCCGAGACGTTGACCGAGAGGTAGAGGTCGGGACGGTTGTGGGCGACCTGCCAGTCTCGGGTCTGACGGCCCGCGATTCGAAGCACCGCTGCGCCGATGTCGACGAGAGCGCCGGTTGCTTCCGCGGTGGGGATGAATGCATCGGGGAGGAGCAGGCCGCGGGTGGGATGCTGCCAGCGGACCAGGGCTTCGAATCCCACCGGCGTACGGGTTTCGAGGTCGACGAGGGGCTGGTAGTTGACCACGAGCTCGCCTCGCCGGGTGGCATTCAGGACGTCTTTGCTGAGTTGGGCGATGTCGTCGGCGGCGTGCTCGAGGTGGGTGGTGTATTGCTCGACCCGGCCCTTGCCGCTTCGCTTCGCGTGGTACATCGCGATGTCCGCCTCGCGGAGCAGGTCCTCGGGGTCCGCGGCCTGCGATCGGAACGTCAGCCCGACGCTGGCGGTGACCTGGACCGTGGCGATATCGAGGGTCACCGGGCTGGCCAGCGACGAAACGATCCGATCGCCAACCGCGACTGCGGCCGCCCTGGCTTCAAGGCCGCCCAGGAGAATGGCGAACTCGTCGCCGCCGAACCGGGCGATCAGGTCCGTCGGGCGGACGATCTCACTGAGCCGGTCCGCGACGGCCACCAGGAGTGCATCGCCCGCGGCGTGACCGAGGCTGTCGTTGACATCCTTGAAGTCGTCGAGGTCGATGAAGAGCACGGCGACCAGGCCGGAAAGGCGCTTAAGGCGCCGGGTCGCGAGGTCGCAGAAGGCCGTCCGGTTGTGAAGGCCGGTCAGCGCATCGGTGGTCGCCCTCCGCTGGAGTTGCGCGCCGACGACGGACAGTTGGCGGTTGAGGTCGATCAAACGCACCATCACCAGCACGCAGCAAGCCGCACTGGTGACTGCGGCGAACACCCGCTCGTCAGGATCCAGCAGGAGGATGGCCGGACCGGTCAGCACCGCGGCGAAGAGAAAGGCGAAGCGCTCCGTCGACGGCAGGGTATTGGATCGCCGGCGGTAGTCGGTGAACGTGGCGGCGTTCGGGTGTATCGCGGCCTTTCCGAC
>CAYNDD010000186.1:0-6740 GCA_964395425.1 uncultured Frankiaceae bacterium | reverse complement strand
CGGAACAACCGCATCGGCAGCATCGGCTGCTCGGTCCGCAGCTCCCAGCCGACGAAGGCGACCATCAGGGCCGCCCCGACCGCCAGCGAGGTGAGGACGTAGCTCGAGGTCCAGCCGAGCGCGTTGGCGCGCACCATCCCGAGCACCAGGCCGAACAGGCCGGTGCTGGCGAGGGTGACTCCGGGCACGTCCAGCCGGGTCGCCGGGCCGTGGCTCTCGGCCAGGCCGCGCCAGGCGAGCGGGAGCAGCAGCAGGCCGATCGGCACGTTGATCCAGAAGATCGTCTGCCAGGACCAGCCCTGTACGACGGCACCGCCGACGAGCGGTCCGGAGGAGATCGCCAGACCCGCGACGGCACCCCAGGCGCCGAGTGCCGCGCCTCGCCGCTCGACCGACACCGCTGCCGAGAGCAGGGTCAGGGTCAGGGGGGTCACGATCGCCGAGCCGGAGCCCTGCAGCGCACGGGCCACGATCAGCCACCCGGCCGTCGGTGCGAGCGCCGCGGCGGCCGAGCCGAGGGTGAAGATGGTGAGGCCGATGAGGAACATCCGCCGGCGGCCGAAGCGCTCACCGAGGCTGGCGCCGGTGAGGAGCAGGACCGCGAAGGTCAGGGTGTAGGCGTTGACGGTCCACTCCAGCGACGACAGCGACGCGTGCAGGTGCACCCGGATCACCGGAAGCGCCGTGGTCACCACGAGGTTGTCGAGCGAGGTCATGAAGAGCGCGACGCTCGTGATCACGAACGTCCAGATGGTGCGAGTCCTTGCGGTCATCGCCGGTTCTCTCTCTCTACTTAGTGAGTCATCACTCACTTCGATACCGAAAAATTTTTGCCCTAGCTGAGTTGCTCGGCCCACTCCGGGGCCAGCCATGCGGGCGGCAGGCAGGCCTTGATCCAGGCCGAGCTGTGGCTGGTCGCGTCCATCGATGCAATCACGTTCATGAGCATGCCCATCGCGAAGAACTGCTGCATCTCCTCGTCGTTCGCCCCCGACAGCCGAGCCACCTCGCGCCAGAGCCGGCCGAACTCGTACCGGGTGGCCTCGGCGATCTCCTCGTCGTCGCACGCGCCGTACGCGTGCATCTGCAGCATGAGCTCGTCACGGTCGCGCAGCAGCTCGCTGTAGGCCTCGCCCATCGCGTCCATCGCGTCCTCGCCGGTCAGATCGCCGACTGCCTCGATGAACGCCTCGCGAACCCGGCCGAAGCCCTGCGCGATCAGCGCGAGGAACAGCTCCTTCTTGGTCGGGAACAGCCGGAACAGGTACGGCTGGCTGATCCCGGCGGCCCGGGCGACGTCCTCGGTCGAGGTGCCGTGGTAGCCGCCCTTGGCGAACGGGCCGACTGCGGCCCGCAGCACGTCGGCGCGCCGCTCGGCGGCGGTCATCCGGGTCGCTGGGGCCATCACACTTAGTAAGTTAAGTGCTCACTCACTAACTGTCAAGCCCCGGGCTAGGCGAGCTGGACGATCGCGCGCGCCCGGGTCAGCACGGTGGCGCCGAGGGCCTTGGCTTCCAGGGCCACCGAGACCCGGCGTTCGTCGAGCTTGCTCTCGACCCAGCCGGACACCTCGACATCGGTGCCCCGGTCGTCGTCGGGCACCGGCACCGGGGCGGTGAAGCGCACGCCGTACTCGAGGACCGCGCCTGGATCGCCCACCCAGTCGGTCACGACCCGGCCGGCCTCGGCCATGGTGTACATGCCGTGCGCGATCACGGTGGGCAGGCCCACGGACTTGGCGACCCGCTCGTTCCAGTGGATGACGTTGAAGTCGCCGGAGGCCCCGGCGTACATGACCAGGTTCGACCGCTGGACGTTGAAGGTCTGGGCCGGCAGTTGGGTGCCGACCTCGACGTCGTCGTAGTTGACCTGTGCCGCCATCACCGGATCCCTCGTCTCGACGCGGCCCGGGCCGCGTGACTCCGGTTCGGACGCTACCGCAGCAGGTCGGGCCCGGCCTCCTAGACCTTGCCGGCGATCTCGGTCGCGCAGCGATGGCCGCTGCGCAGGCCACCCTCGATGTAGCCCTGGAAGTCGACCGAGGTGTGCTCGCCGGCGAAGTGCAGGTTGCCCTCGCGGCGGCCCTGGATGCCGTTGAAGCCGGTGTACTGCCCGACCTTGAGATAGGAGTAGGCGCCGCGGATGTGCGGGTCGCCGGAGGACCAGACGTAGTACGACTTGCCGTTGTACGCCGACGTCAGCCCCGGGTAGAGCGCGTTGAACTGCGCGAGGTAGTCGTGCACCATCCGGGCCGGTGCGCTCCCCTTGTAGTCGCGCAAGTTGTAGCGCTGGCCCCAATCGGTGCCGATCGTGCCGCCGGGAAGCGCCGCCAGGATGCCGGTCGTGCCGGGCTGGTAGCCGGTGGCGTCCCAGGCGCCCTGCACCACGCCCGCGCAGTAGGAGTTGCCGGTGTCGTGCGCCTGGTCCCAGACCCGGTGGCTGAACTGCAGGAACATCTTGGCGTTGCTGCCGAGCGGCTCGGTGTTGATCGCCCGCCGGTGCAGCGCCGGGATCTCGACGTGGCGCAGGTCGACGTCACGAAGGGTCGTGAACGGCAGCGCGAGCACGACGTGGTCGGCGCTCACTTCGTGGCTTCCGTGGCCCTTGTGCAACGTCACCGCATACCGACCGTTTCCCTTGGCGCGCAAGGCAACCAGCCGCTCCCCCAGGCGCACCGTGCCGGTCGGAAGGCGATGGAGAATGCCGTTGATCAGCTGGTCGTTCCCGCCGTGGATGTGCCACTTCTCGTCGGCGCCGCCGAGCTCGGGTGAGCTGCGCGGCTGGTTGCCGCTCTTCGTACTCGCGTCCCCACCCAGCAGGTATATCAGGTTGAGCGCCGACTGCTCCTCGGGCGGGCCGCCGTACTCATCGAGTACCGCGGAGATGCACAGCTGGCCGAAGTCGCCACCGATCCCGCCGGGCACGTGGGCGTCGATCCACTCCGACACCGACATCCGGTCCCAGCGCCGGCCCCACTTCGTGCTGTGGGTGTAGAGCGTCGGCCAGGGCGCCTTGTTGATCGCCGCGTCGTGGAACAGCTTCCAGCCGAAGTGGTGCCAGTCCCGGTCGAGCGCCTTCTGCGACCAGAGCTTGCCGTCGAACTGCAGGCTCAGCTGGTCCTGGTTGGGCTCCGGGTAGTGGTCGGTGTTGTCGAGGGTCAGCCCGAACCGCTTCGCCAGGGCGAGCGTCGCGGTGTGCTCGGGGTTGATGAACTCGGCGTGCTCCTCGATCAGCTGGGCGTCGTCGAAGTGGCCGCGCAGGGTCCGGATCCGCCCGCCGGCGTGGTCGTCGTACTCGTAGACCTCAGCGTGGATGCCGTAGGTGTGCCAGAGCCGGTATGCGCACCCGAGGCCGGCGATGCCGGCGCCGATGATGACGACCTTGGGCGCGGTCTTCGCCGATCGCGGGTTGGGCCTCGCGGCCGCCCCGGTCGCCAGCCCGACCGGAAGCGCGGCAGCGGCGGCGGCAGCACCGGCCCCCTGCAGCAGCCGGCGCCGGCTGATCCCCTGCGCCACGACCTCGGCCGCTTCGGTCAGGTCAGCCCCGGTACGCCGAGCCACCGCAGACGTCAATACGGCGCTACGAAGCGCCTCCCGAGCAGCCCCAGCCCGCACAAGATCAACGTACCAACGCCGAAAGCCTTCAGTGCGCCGCGTTGGTAGATGTCAACCAAACCAAACGCGCTGAGTCGTGGGCCGGCAAGGCCGCACTGAGCGCCGCGGGCTTAAAGGCCCGCAAGCGAGTGAGAATGCCGCCAGCGCGCGAGTCAGCGCGTTTGGCAAGGCCGCAGGGAGCGCCGCGGACTCAGGCCCGCAAGCGAGGGAGAACGCCGCCAGCGCGCGAGTCAGCGCGTTTCGCGGTGCAAAGTGTGGCAGCGGCAGTTAGGGCAGAACTTCTTCATTTCCAGCCGGTCAGGGTCGTTGCGCCGGTTCTTCTTGGTGATGTAGTTGCGGTGCTTGCACTCGGCGCACGCCAACGTAATCTTCGGTCGGACGTCGGTGGCTGCCACGGTGCTGACCCTTCTGCTGCCTTGCGATGATTGCCGGCCTCGATCGGCCTGCCGAGCAGCCAGGATAGCCCGACTGCCGCCGGAGTAGCGGAGGCCGGATTTGAACCGGCGACACAGCGATTATGAGCCGCTTGCTCTGCCTGGCTGAGCTACTCCGCCGCTTGGTCCACGACGGGGACCGCGCTCCATCGTGCCATAGCGCCTGCACCCGATTGTTCGCCCGCGGGGTCGTACGATCCGGGCATGACGGCAGTCGGCACCGACCAGGACCTCGCGAAGCGGGTGCTGGCGGACTTGGACCGGGATGGCTACTCGGTGGTCGAGTCGCTGCTCAGCCCGGAACGGGCGGCCGCGATCAGGGCCGGTCTGCGCGAGATCCTCGATGCCACCCCGACCGGCCGCAACGACTTCGAGGGCTATCAGACCCGGCGGATCTACGCGATCTTCGCCAAGACCCGGGTGTTCGACGACCTTGCGGTCCATCCGCTGCTGCTGTCGGTGCTCGACGCCACACTCGGCCCGAGCTACCAGCTGAGCGCGCCGACCGGGATCGAGATCGCACCCGGCGAGAAGGCGCAGTTCCTGCACACCGACGACGCGATCTACCCGCTGCCGCGCCCGCACGGCGAGATCGTGCTCAACTCGATGTGGGCGTTCGACGACTTCACCGCCGAGAACGGCGCGACCCGGGTGGTGCCGGGCAGCCACCGCTGGACCGACCGGGTGCCGGTCGATCCGGACGACACGGTCACGATCACGATGCCGGCCGGGTCGGTGCTGTTCATCCTCGGCTCGCTCTGGCACGGCGGGGGTGCCAACCGCACCGACCGGAGCCGCCTCGGTGTCCTGCTGGAGTATGCCGCCGGCTGGCTTCGCCAGCAGGAGAACCACCTGCTCGCCGTACCGCCGGAGATCGTCCGCACGCTCGAGCCCCGGCTTCAGGAGCTGATCGGCTACGGCATCCACCCGCCGTTCGTGGGCTACGTCGATGGTCACCACCCGCGGCGGGTCCTCGACCAGACCTGAAACCGGCCGGTGGGCCCGCCGCTGGCGCCGAGCCCGACCCGCGAATCTCACGGTATGTAAGATTTGTCTCGCAAGACTCTCACACTTATGAGATTTCGGGCTATGATTCTTACGTTGATGTGAGAATTTGAGGCTACTCATGGACCGCGACCTGGTAAGGATCAGCGAGCTGGCGGCCGCAGTCGGCCGACCGGTCAGCTGGCTGCGCCGCCACGCCGACCGCGGCGACCTACCGTCGGTTCGCACCGAGGGTGGCCATCGTCGGTTCAACATCGACGAGGTCCGCGAGGCGCTTGGCCAAGGACTACCACCGCGACCCGAGCCTCGCCTCGCCGCGATCCAGGTCGAGCCGACGGTCGCCCCACAATGGCATCGACAACTCGCTCTCATCGATCTCGAGGAACACGTGGTGTGGCGTTCGATCGCCGACGACCTTTCGATCGCCCCTTCTACTCCCGCGGGTCTGATCGTTCAGTACGCATTCACCGAAATGCTGAACAACGCCACCGACCACAGCGGCGGAACCACCGCGGACGTCGCGGTGTGGCGGACGCCCGATCTCCTCTCGTTTCGGATCGTCGATGACGGCGAGGGGGTCTTCCAGCACCTGAAAGCACGACTCGGGCTGCCGGATGACTTGGCCGCGATCCCGGAGCTCACAAAAGGGAAGCGCACGACGATGCCCGAACGCCATAGCGGTGAAGGGATCTTCTTTACATCCAAGGCGGTGGACATCTTCCAGCTGTCTGCTGCCGGGCTGCGGTGGACCGTTGACAACCTTCGCGATGACCAGGCGGTCGGCATCTCGATCCCGAAGCCCGGAACCACCGTGTTCGCGCAGGTCGACCAGCACACCCGACGGGAGCTTCGCGAGGTCTTCGAGAACTACACCCGAGACCACGAATTCGTCCGCACCCGGCCCGTCATCAAGCTGTTCACGATCGGGCTGACGTTCATCTCCCGCAGTGAGGCGAAGCGACTGGTCGTCGGCCTTGAAGGGTTCTCGGAAGCCGAGATCGACTTCGGCGGCGTCACCGACGTCGGCCAAGGCTTCGTCGACGAACTGTTCCGGGTCTGGCCATCCGAGCACCCCGGCACGCAGCTGACCCCGGTGAACATGAACCCCGCGGTGGAGTTCATGGTCAAGCGCGCCCTGGCTGCCAATCAACCGGGCCGCAGCACCATCGCGGATACCGGCGTGGAGCCCCCTTACGGAATCGAACCGTAGACCTTCTCCTTACCATGGAGACGCTCTGCCGACTGAGCTAAGGGGGCGGGCGCGACGAGGCTATAACGGGCCGCCATCAACGTGAAACCAGAGCCCCGCCGGGCCGGCCCGTTGATCCGGGCCGGCCATCAGTGGCGGCTGATGGGTTCGAACCATCGTAGGCTGAGCCGGCAGATTTACAGTCTGCTCCCTTTGACCACTCGGGCAAACCGCCTTGCCTCACACCGAGGTGTGCGCGACGGTCAGAATAGCGGTCCATCAAGGAGGTCGTCATGGCGGATGCGTCGTTCGACGTGGTGAGCAAGGTCGATCACCAGGAGGTCGACAACGCGCTGAACCAGGCGGCCAAGGAAGTCGGGCAGCGCTTCGACTTCAAGGGCACCGGTGCTTCGATCACCTGGAGCGGCGATGACGGCGTCGTCATCACCGCCAACAGCGACGACCGGGTCAAGGCCGTGCTCGAGGTGTTCAAGGAGC
>CAYNDD010000185.1:0-6748 GCA_964395425.1 uncultured Frankiaceae bacterium | reverse complement strand
GCGTGCCTGTTACGCGGCGCGACGGTGGTGCCGCAGCCGGTGTTCGACGTACCGGTGGTCCTCGACCTGATCGAACGCGAGCGGATCTCCGTGCTGGCCGGGCCACCGACGCTCTTCTCCTCGATCCTGGACGCGCCCGGTCGATCCGCGCGCGACCTCGGCTCGCTGCGGCTGGTCGTCACCGGCGCCGCGATCGTCCCGGTTGCGTTGGTCGAACGGCTGCGCGACGAGCTGGCGATCGAGACCGTGCTGACCGCATACGGGCTCACCGAGGCGACCGGCACCGTGACGATGTGCCGGCGCGGCGACGATCCCGTCACCATTGCGACGACCTCCGGCCGGGCCATCCCGGACACCGAGGTGCGGGTGGTCGGCGCCGACGGTCAGCCGGTGCCCGCCGGAGAGCCGGGTGAGGTGGTGGTGCGCGGCTACAACGTGATGTCGGGATACTTCGAGGACCCGGCGGCGACCGCCGAGACGATCGATGCCGACGGCTGGCTGCACACCGGCGACATCGGCGTCCTCGACCGGGACGGCAACCTACGGATCACGGATCGGCTCAAGGACATGTACGTCGTCGGCGGCTTCAACGCCTATCCCGCGGAGATCGAGCAGCTGCTCGCGACCCATCCGGGGATCGCGGACAGTGCGGTGGTCGGCGTCCCCGACGAGCGGCTCGGCGAGGTCGGCAAGGCCTTCGTCGTGCCGCGGCCCGACACCACCCTCGATCCGGTCGAGATCATCGCCTGGTGCCGACCGCAGCTGGCCAACTACAAGCTGCCACGTAGCGTCGAGGTCGTGCCCAGCCTCCCGCGCAACGCTGCCGGGAAGGTGCTGAAGTTCGAGCTCCGGGCCGGGTCGGTCGGGCAGCCGTGAGCGCGGCGATCGACCCGCTGCTGTTCCGGCAGGTGCTCGGCCACTTCCCGACCGGGGTCGCGGTGATCACCGGGATCGACGGCGACGGCAAGCCGACCGGGGTGGCGATCGGGTCGTTCACCTCGGTCTCGCTCGACCCGCCGCTGGTCGCGTTCATGCCCGACAAGCGTTCGAGCAGCTGGCCGCGGATCCGCGAGTCCGGCCATTTCTGCGTCAACATCCTGGGCTCGGATCAGGAGTCGGTCTGCCGGACCTTCGCGGTCAGCGGCGGCGAGAAGTTCGCCGAGCTGTCGTGGCAGCCGGCCGGTTCCGGGTCGCCGATCCTCGACGGCGTGCTGGCCTGGATCGACTGCGACATCGACGTCGTGCACGAGGCCGGCGATCACTACATCGTCATCGGCGCGGTTCGCGAGCTCCAGCTCGGCGCGGCCACGTTGCCATTGGTGTTCTTCCAAGGCGGGTACGGCCGGTTCTCCTCGCTGTCGCTCGCTGCCTGGGAGAGCGATCTGGTGTTGCAGATGCGCTCGGCCGACCTGGCCCGGCCGCACATGGAGGCGCTCGCCGAGGAGCTCGAGGTCGAATGCGTCGCGAGCGCGATCGTCGGCGCGGAGATGGTGCTGGTCGCCCGCGCCGGCCGGCTGCAGAGCCAGACGTTGCCGACCGCGGTCGGTCAGCGGATCCCGTTCGAGCCCCCGATGGGGACGGCGTTCGTCGCGTGGGCCGCGCCGTCGGCGCGCGAGGCCTGGTTCGAGCGGCTCGGGCCAGCCGCGCCGGCTGGCGCGCGGGCCGAGCTCGAACGCACCCTCGAGCAGGTGCGATCGGCCGGCTACTCGGTGGCCCGCGGGCATCGCTGGCACAGCAAGGCGGCCGAGGTGCTCTCCCGCGACCGCCCGGACGCGCATCGGAACGAGACCGCACAGGAGATGCACCGGCTGATCCAGACCTTGCCGCCCGACTACGAGTCGCCGGCGATCGACGCCGACGACGTGCGAACCGTCTCGACCCCGGTCTTCGGCCCCAACGGTGCCGTCGTACTGGTGTTGTCCGTGACGGTCGCCGGGCGGCGGTCGTTCGCGGCCGATCTGAGCTGGACCGTCGAGCGGCTGCGCAGCGCGGCCGCCGCGGTGACCGAGGAGCTGGACGGCTCCGTGCCCGAGGGGGAAACCGGATGAACGGCGTCGACATCGCCTCGTTGTTCCTGCGCGCCGCGCTCGGCATCACGATGCTCGCGCACGGCCGCAACCACGCCTGGGGCGGCGGGAAGCTGCCCGGTACGGCCCGGTGGTTCGAGTCGATCGGGATCCGGCCGGGCCGCGTGCACGCGCTGCTCGCGACGGCGACCGAGCTCGGCAGCGGAACGCTGCTGCTGCTCGGCCTGCTCACGCCGCTGGCCGCGGCCGGCGTCGTCGGCACGATGTTCGTGGCGCTGATCGCCAACCACCTGCGCAACGGGTACTTCATCTTCCGACCGGGTGAGGGCTACGAGTACGTGCTGTTCCTCGTGCTCAGCGGCCTCGCGATGGGTGCCCTGGGCGGCGGCCGGATCTCCCTCGACCACGCCTTCTCATTGCACCTCGACGGCTGGTTGTCGGGGGGCAAGGGGCTCGCGGTGACCGCGGTCGGACTGGTCGGTGCGGTGGTGTTGCTGGCCACCTGCTGGCGCCCGGATCGAACGCCCGCCAAAGCCGCCGATCAGACATAACGTTATGCCATATAATGTAAGTCAGCCCTGCTGATCTGAACGGAGCGCCTTGATGGAGTTCGGCCTGTTCATCCAGAACTACGTTCCCAACCGCCGGCGCGAGAGCGACCCGCAGGCCGAGCATCACGCGATCTTCGAGGACATCGACGCGGTCGTTGCCGCCGACAAGGCCGGCTTCAAGTTCGTGTGGATCACCGAGCATCACTTCCTCGACGAGTACTCCCACCTGTCCGCGAACGACGTCGTGGCCGGTTATCTCGCCGCCAAGACCGAGCGGATCCACATCGGCTCGGGCATCTTCAACCCGCTGCCGCAGGTCAACCACCCGGCCAAGGTCGCCGAGCGGGTCAACTACCTCGACCACCTGACCGAGGGCCGGTTCGAGTTCGGCACCGGCCGGGGCGCCGGCAGCCACGAGATCCTCGGCTTCCTGCATCACGACGGAGTCACCGACACCAACGAGACGAAAGCGATCTGGGAGGACGTCATCGGGGAGTTTCCGAAGATGTTCACCCAGGACACCTACGAGGGCCACGAGGGCAAGTACTGGTCGCTGCCGCCGCGCAAGATCCTGCCGCGGCCCTACGGCAAGGGCCATGCCCCGATGTGGTACGCCGCGGGCAACCCGCCGTCGTACGAGATGGCCGGCCGGATGGGCCTCGGCGTACTCGGCTTCTCGTTGGACCGCTGGGACAAGGTGGAGAAGCTGCGCGCGTCCTACAAAGACGGGATCGCGAACGCTGAGCCGGTCGGCGCGTTCGTCAACGACAACATCATGTCCTGCATCGCCGCCTATGTTGACGAGGACAGCCACAAAGCCAAGCAGTCCTACGTCAACTCGCGGCCTAACTACCTGGTCTCCAACGTCTATCGCTACCACGACACGTTCCCGGCGCCGGACTGGATGCCGAAGTGGCCCGAGACTCTGGCGGAGCCCACGATGGACAGTGCCGAGCTCGCCTCGCAGTTCGGCGGGATCGTGCTCGGCGACCCGGACGAGGCGCTGGCGCAGTGCAAGCGGTGGGAAGAGAGCGGGATCGATCAGCTCGTCTTCGGGATCGGGCCGGCGTCGATCGAGGAGACGATCACGACGATCGAGCTGCTCGGCAAGCATGTGATCCCGAAGATCGACACCGACCCGGTGGTGTCGACCACGCGCTATCGCGAACAGGCCGCAGGCTGACGTCAGCTCAACGAGTCCGGGCGGTTGCGCCCGTGCTTCTCGTGGCTCGACACCCAGTCGCCGCGGATCACCGCACTGCTCAGCGAGGTCTCGCCGGCCAGCACCACGGCCGCGCAGATCTCGGCCAGCTTACGCGCGTTGCCCGGTCCCCAGCAGCCGAGCAGCTCGAGGCACTCGCGCTGCGTGGCAAGCCCCGTGCCGCCGCCGACGGTTGCCACGATCAGTGACGTGAGCGTCATCGACCAGTAGTAGTCACCGTTGTCGAGCAGCTGCGTGTAGGAGACCCCGGCATGTGACTCGGCGATGTTGGCGACGTCCTGGCCGGTCGCGATGAACATCGCGGTCAGCCCGTTGGCGGCCTGCGCGCCGTTGTTGGCCGAGCCGACCAGGAACGAGCCGGCCATCTGGATCTGCCGGGCCCAGAACAACGTTTCGGTGTCGACGCCCATCAAGTCTTTGAGCAGGTCGCGTTTGATAGTGGCCTCGGCGACGACCCGCTTGCCGCGGGTTTCCATCATGTTGATCCGCGAGTGCTTCTTGTCGGTGTCGATGTTTCCGGACAGCAGGTAGCGCACGTCCGCTGGATAGCTGTGCTCGATCCAGGTGCACGCGGCGAGCGTCGCCTTTCCGGTCATGTTCTGACCGGCGGCGTCCGCGGTCGTGTAGTTGAAGCGTAGGTAGCGCAACGGCCCGATCGAGTACTGCCGGATGTCGCGCAACACACCGTTCGAGGTCGTACTCTCGGCCACCTTCTTGATCGTCTCGAAGTTGTCCTCGACCCAGTGGCCGAACCTGCTCGCCTCGCGCGCGTCGTCGAAGACGAAGGCCGGCGCCCGCTGCATCGCGTCGTCGACGACGGTCGTCTTCACCCCGCCGCTCTCGGTGAGCAGCCGCATGCCGCGGTTGTAGCTTGCGACCAGCGTCCCCTCGGTGGTGGCAAGCGGGACGTAGAACTCGCCGTGCGCGTGCTCGCCGTCGATCCGCAGCGGGCCGGCGATCCCGATCGGCACCTGGGCGACCCCGGCGAAGTTCTCGATGTTGCCGCGGACCCGGCCGGGGTCGAACGAGTAGTGCGCGAGGTGGCTGAGCCGGGTCCCGGTGTGCGCGGTGACGAACTCGCGGCGCGCGGCGGCGAGATCGTAGGTGTAGTCGTCGTGCTGGTCGCGCGGGACGCGATCGCGCCCGACCGGGTCGTCAGGCACGGCGAACGGTGGTGTGCGGGGTCTTCAGCGTCTCCTTGGCGATCTTGCCGGTTGCGTTCTTCGGCAGGCTCGCGCGGAACTCGATCTCGCGCGGGTACTTGTACGCCGCGACCCGCTTCTTGACGAACTCGATGATCTCCTCGGCGGTCGCGGTTGCGCCAGGCTTGAGCTCGATGAACGCCTTGATGTCCTCGCCGAGCAACTCGTTCGGCACGCCGACGACTGCGGCGCCCGAGACCGCCGGATGTGCGTAGAGGACTTCCTCGACCTCACGGGGATAGACGTTGTAGCCGCCGCGGATGATGAGGTCCTTGATCCGGTCGACGATGAAGATGAAGCCGTCCTCGTCCTTGTAGCCGAGGTCGCCGGTGTGGAACCAGCCGCCGGCATAGGCCTCTGCTGTTGCGTCCGGGCGGTTGTGGTAGCCCCGCGGCGTGTTGACGCCTCTGATGACGAGCTCGCCGACGTTGGTCTCGCCGGCCGGCAGCGGCCTCCCATCCTCGGTCCACACGTGGACATCGACGCCCCAAATCGGCTTGCCGACGCTGTAGATCTTGCGTTCCTCGGCGCTCACGTTGAACGTCGCGGTGGCCGCCGTCTCGGTCATGCCGTAGCCCTCGAGGATGACGATCCCGAACTTTCGTTCCACCGCGTCGAGGACCTCACCCGGGATGGCCGCGCCGCCCGAGATGCCGACCCGAAGTGCGGACAGGTCGTAGTCGTCGAGGGTCGGCTCGTTGAGCAAGGCGATGTACATCGTGGGTACGCCTTCGAAGATGGTGACCCGATCGCGCTGCATCACCTCGAGCACTTTGACCGGCTCGAACCGGGGGATCAGGGACATCGTCGCGCCGAACCGCACGCAGACATTGAGCTGGCTGCACAACCCGAAGACATGGAACAGCGGCAGCGCGACCAGGACGATGTCATCGTCGCGCACGCCGAACAACCGGCCCGGCGTCTCGGCGTTCATATACAACTGGAAATGGGTCAGCTCGGCGCCCTTGGGCTGCCCGGTCGTTCCCGAGGTGTAGACCACGGCGGCGACGTCGCCGGGCTCGGTCTGATGAAGGATCGGGTGCTCGGGCTGCTCGCCGCTGAGCAGCTCCTCGAACGGCCGCCCGAACTCGTGGCCGGAGATCCCGGGTGTGCCGAGGATGTAGATCCGGTCGAGCCCGGCGTCGGCCGCGCCCTTCGCGGCCTCGCCCCCGACTCCGGCCCAGGTGACCAGTGCGCGCGCGCCGACGTCGGAGAGCTCGTAGGCGATCTCGGGCGCCTTCAGCAGCACGTTGAGCGGGACAACCACCGATCCGGCCTTGAGGATGCCGAAGTAGGTGATCAGGAACTGGGGGATGTTCGGCAGCTGGATCGCAACCGGATCACCCGGCTCCACGCCGGCCCGGCGAAGTCCGGCCGCGAACCGATCGGAGAGCGCGTCGAGCTCGGCGTAGGTCATGACACCCTCGTCGAACAACGCGGCCGGTTTGGTGGGGTAGCGGTGCGCGGACTCCCGCAACATGGTGGCAAGGTTGAAGCTCATCGTCGTGTCCTCTCAATGACCGGCAGGCTATGTGTGCGCAGCGCGGGCCGCCAGAGGCACAAGTCCTGGTCGGGGTAGTGATCTCCGACCACCGGCCGGAGGACCTACGGCCCTGGCAGCGTCGGGCCGACGGACGTACGGTCGCCTCGACTAGGGAGGCGTCCCACGGACCGACTCAATCCGCTCGACGTGCGATTCATCGACGCGGAAGACCAGGATCGGCACACCTCGATGGCGATCGCGTC
>CAYNDD010000184.1:0-6878 GCA_964395425.1 uncultured Frankiaceae bacterium | reverse complement strand
CGGTGTGCCGGCGTCGACGTCGGCCAGCTCGAGCGCCTTGCTGTTGACCCACGCGCCGTGGCCGTCGCGGTTGGGCAGGAACACCGGGCGGTCGGGCACCACGGCATCGAGTAGCTCGCGGGTAGGGATGCCGTTGGGGAAGGCCTGCATCGACCAGCCGCCGCCGGAGATCCACTCCTCGTCGGGATGGGTGCGCGCGTAGGCGGCAACCAGCTCGACGTAGCCCTCCGCTGTGGTGGCATCGCGCAGATCGCAGTGGCGGATCTGGTTGCCGGCAAACACCGGGTGGGCGTGGGAGTCGATGAAGCCCGGCACCAACGTGCCGCCCGCGAGGTCGACCGGCTCGGCCGAGCCCGGTACGACGTCGGCGCCGACCGAGGCGATCCGGGTGCCTTTCACGACCACGCCGGTGCCGACGTCGAGGAAGCGGTGACCATCGAAGATGGTGCCGTTCGTGAAGAACAACTCGCGATCGGTGCCCGGCACCATCACCTCACAGATCGATTGATGACGGCACCGAATCACTGTGTCATAGTCATGTCAAGGGCTTGGACTAAGAGTCTTCGCGAGTCGTTTGCACAGCGGTTCAAATGAGCCGATTTGTCGAGCGAATCCTCGCTGGGAGGGCGCACCAATGGCACAACCGGCCGCCGCCACTCGGCCTCGACGGGGCCTGAAGCGCGGCACCCTCACTCCCGAGATGATCGTGACCGAAAGCCTGCGGTTGCTCGACGTCTACGGGGTGGCCGGGTTCAGCCTGCCGAAGCTGGGCCGCGCACTCGGCGCCGACCAGACCGCGGTCTACCGCCACTTTGCCAGCAAGGACGACCTGCTGCTGGCGATCGCCGACCGTCTGGTCGAGGAGTCGACCGCAAACCTCACGGCGCATGACTGCTGGGTCGAGACCCTGGTCGAGGTGGCTCGGGAAATGCGCCTGACCTATCTCGCACATCCGGCCGCGGCGATGCTGTCGGCCTGCCGCACGACCCGCCGGCCGGCCGAGATGCACGCGGTCGACGTCATCATCGGCGCGGTCCTCGACGCCGGGTTCACCGGTGCGGTCGCGGCCCGGATCTATCGCGGGTTCGGCGACTTCGTGCTCGCCTGGGCCGGCTCCGAAGCGGCCTTCTTCTCCCTCACCGACAACCAGCAGAGCTACGACCGGGCGGCATGGACGCAGGCCTACCTCGGCGTCAAGCGCTCCGACTACCCGAACATCTGGCGGCTGCGGACCGCGCTGCCCGAGATCGCGGACGACGAGGTCTTCGAAACCGCGCTGGCGCTGATGATGGACGGCCTGATCGCGCAGGCGCCACAGCCGTGTGCGTGCGCACGGCACTCACTGAAGCGGCCCGGCCGGACCCGCGCCCCGTAGGGTTGCGGCGTGACGAAGCCGTGGCGGAACTGGGCCGGCAACCACTCCGTCACCCCGCGCGAGGTCGTCACGCCTGGTGATGCAGCCGGGGTCGCTGACGTCGTACGGCGGGCCGCTGCCGGTGGCCGGCAGGTGCGCACGGTGGGCGCCGGTCACAGCTTCACTGCCGCGGCGGTGGCGGAGGACATCCAACTCAGCGTCGACCGGCTCGACCAGGTGGAGTGGGCCGATGTCAGCACCGGCCTCGTGCGGGTCGGCGCCGGGATCCGGCTGCACCGGCTCAATCTCGAGCTCGAATCGCGCGGCCTGTCGATGACCAATCTCGGCGACATCGACGCGCAGAGCCTGGCCGGCGCGATCTCGACCGGTACGCACGGAACCGGCGCCCGGCTCGGCGGGCTGGCGACGCAAGTGCGGGCCTTGCAGATCGTGACCGGCACCGGCGAGATCGTCGAGTGCTCGGAGTCGGTCGAGCCGGCGTTGTTCGCGGCGGCGCGGGTCGGGCTCGGAGCCTTCGGGATCATCACCGAGATCACGCTGCAGTGCGAGCCTTCGTTCCGGCTGACCGCGGTCGAGGCGCCGATGCCACTCGATGCCGTGCTGTCGGACTTCGACGCGCTTGCGGACGGCAACGACCACTTCGAGTTCTACTGGTTTCCGCACACCGATCTCGCGTTGACCAAGCGCAACAACCGAGCGCAGCCGGGTGCGGGTGCACCGCTGCCGAGGTGGCGGGAGTGGCTGGACGACGAGCTGCTCACCAATGGCGTGTTCGAGGTGGTGCAGCAGGTGGCGTCGCGGGCGCCCGGCGCCGTACCGGGGCTGAACCGGACCGCGGCGAAGGCGCTGTCGGCGCGCACCTTCACCGATGTGTCGCACCGGGTGTTCGTCTCACCGCGCCGGGTCCGCTTCCGGGAGACCGAATGGGCGGTCCCCCGCGAGCGGACGGTCGAGCTGGTGCGCGGGATCCAGGCATGGATCGAGCGGACCGGAGCGCGGATCTCGTTCCCGATCGAGGTGCGGGTCGCAGCCGCGGACAACATCTGGCTGTCGACGGCGTACGACCGCCCGACCGGGTACGTCGCGGTACACCAGTACCACCGGCTCGACCACACCGAGTACTTCAGCGCGGTCGAGGCGCTCGCCAAAGACCTCGGTGGCCGGCCGCACTGGGGCAAGATGCACAACCTCGACGCCGCCGAGATCCGCGAGCGCTATCCCCGCTTCACCGACGCGATGGCAGTCCGCGACGAGGTCGACCCGCACCGCGTCTTCACCAACGCCTACACCGACCAGGTCCTCGGCCCCTGACCCACGGCACCGCAGGGTGGGTCTTCTGGCCGGCGTCACGGCAGACGCATGGCGATCGAGCGCTTCACGGAACCCGCTGCCGGACGCTAGTTGCCGTTCGGGAACGGGCTTGCGGTCACGCGCGATCGCCCGTCGCCGCCGCCGTCGCGGCCGCAGACCGGCTACGAGTGCTGGCCGTAAGGGGGCACCCCTCGATGGCCTTCGAACACGAAACTTGTCCGCCGCGCCTGACGCACCGCCCGCACGCCGATCACTGCACCCACAACGGCCCCGACCGGCGCAAACACGTAGGCGAGCGCGCCTGGTACGAAGCCTCCCTCCACGATCATTCCGAGCAGGAGGCCGACGAACGCTGCGCACGCCGTATCGCCGAGAACCACCAGGATCGGGTGTTCCCCGGCATAGCGGGACATCACCTTGAACGCCGAGTCGCGTCTAGTCAAGGTTGGCTGCCATCGTCAGATGTGCTCTCACGCTTCGGCTATCGGCTGCCCGTGGAGAGCGCTTGACTCGGGCGATCCCGAACGGCACCTGCCGGTCGCCGTCGCTGAGGTCACAACCTTGCTACTTGCAGCCGACACTCTCGTGCTGAGTGCCTCGCGGGGTCGCGGGGAGCAGTCGGCGGACCTCAGAAATCAGACGGCACGAGGAGTCGGTCTGCCAGGTGCGCGTTGCGGCGGTGACGATCCGCACCGCGGCTGCGCATCGGTATCTGGTCACCGAGGACTCAGTCATTCGACGCCTGATTACTTCGGTTGGTTCGGCAAGGACGTGATTGCACCTTACACAGATCAGTCTCGAAGGCGGTGGGACGTGGTCCCAACCATCGGAGGTGCCCGCTCGTCGTAAGCAGTTGTGAGAGGCAGACGGCTGATTGGTCTGACCACGCTGGTTCTCGTCGTGACGAGCGTGATGGCGCAGCCTGCGATCGGACTGCATGCGCAACCGGGAAGCCGCCGGTCACCACCACCGCCCCGCCACGGGTTGCAGGGGTTCCAGCCGACATCGATGTCCTTCGTGAACACGAACACTGGCTACCTGCTCGGCTACCCGGCGACGACGGGCGCCAACGCGTTCATCGCGCCTGGTCCGTTGCTGGCACGAACCGACGACGGTGGACGTATTTGGCATCGTGTACCGGTCCCGAAGCGGATCCAAACCGTGAATGACGGCGCCTCGACGGTCCACTTCCTTACTCAGGACGTCGGGTTCATCATCGGTCGGCGAACGTATCTGACCACAGACGGTGCAAGGCGCTGGCGGCGAGTTGATCGCGGACTCAGGATTGTCGATCTTAACGCCGCAGCGGGCCGGGTCTGGGCGCTGACGCATCCCTGTCACAGCTGCCATGACCTGATCCTGTACGCGGCCGCGCTGTCACATCCGCGGCTACGACGTGTCCCTCACGCGCCGAGATTCAGACGCGGCGCGCGCTTCATTGACGGCAGCGGCGACGAGATCTATGTCGTCACGGCGCCTAAGGAGCACCGAGGGCGGATCTTCCGGTCGTATCGCGGCGGCGGCTGGACAAGACAACGAGAGCCGTGCGCGTCGTTCGGCTCATTCGCCGCCTGGAGTGACGCGGGTGTCGCGGCCGTGTGCAACGTGATCATGTTCGGTGTGGGGAGCGAGACCAAGCGGGCGTACGTCTCCTTCGACGGCGCGCACAGCTGGACAAGGCGTGGTGCGCCGGGCGAATCCGGATACATCGGCCCGCTGGCAGCCGGCAGTAGCAACGACTGGGTACTTGCCGAGGAACGCGGTGCGTTCCTGACCACGATCGACGACGGTGCCCACTGGGCGTACACCGGACCTGCCGCCGTCCTCGGCCAAGGCGTCGGCGACACGCAGTTCACCGATGCCGACCACGTCGTTGCCATTCCCGACTTCACGCCGAACCGCGTGTTCATGTACAGCGATGACGCAGGGCTGCGCTGGACCGTGCACCGATTCCCGAAATGGCCACGGCACCGGACTGAATGGCACCTCCGTTCGGTGTCGTAGGAGGGATCGATCTGTCCGGTGCCAGTCTCGGGTGCGGATGCGGCAGAGGTGTTGGGTGAGCACGGCGCGCGGTCAAGGCTGCTAGGGCAGGCTTTCGATGAGCCGGATCAGGTCGTCGCGTTGGTAGCCGTGGTGTGCCGCGAGAGCGACGAGGTCTCGGGCCTTGATGAGCACGGTGCTCGTGTCGGGTGTGCCGGCGACCGTGATGCCACGACCGCGACGGAACTCTAGGGTTCCCTCGTCACGGAGCAGCCGCAGGGCACGAAGCACGGTGTTGGTGTTCACCCCGAGTACGGCCGCGAGGTCGCGGGCCGGCGGCAGGCGTTCACCGGGTGCGGCCTCACCTTCGGCGATCGCGCGGCGGATCTGCGCGGCGACCTGGTCATGCAGCGGGGCCGGACCGGTCCGGTCAACTTTGACTTCGAACATAGTGCTAGTCATAATAGCTCCATGAGCACGGTGAGGGTGGATCCGGGTCACTGGTGGGACGGGCCATGGTGGGCGGTGATCAAAGACGCCCGTCGCCATCAGCGCCGCCGCCACCTCCGCGTCGGCATCGCCCTAGTAGCGATCGCCGCCGCCGCGCTGGGGTGGTCGCTGAGCGACCACCCCGGTAAGATCCAGCCGGAACAGCCCCCGCAAGCCAGTACCACCACCACTCCTGTCACCCTCGCCGGCTCGACGGTCGCGGCAGCGGCAGCACCCGGAGCGTTGTGGGTGCTGTCCTGCGTGCGGGACTGCACGGGCGAGCAGCCGATGGTCGGGCAGCTCTCAGAGGTCGCCGATCGCACCGGCCTCGTCATCAAGCGATTCCCAGTCCTCGACGCCGGGGCGCTGGCCGTCGGCGGCGGCGCGATCTGGATCGCCCACACCTTTTCAGGCACGCTCACACGGGTCGACCCACGGACCGGGCGAATCGAGACGACGACACGCCTCGTCCTTCCTGTCCCGGTCAGTCCGCACGACCGTCAGTTCCGTCCCAGCAGCGTCAGCGTGGGGGCAGGGAAGGTCTGGGTGTCCACCGCCCGCGGGTGGATCGCGGAGATCGACCAGCGAACCTCCCGGCTCGTGGCGCTGCTGCCAACCCCCAGCGAGGACAACACGAGCGTCGTGGGACCCTCCGGCATCTGGGTGGCCGAGGACCTGGACGGGCTCGGCTTCGCAGCACCCGGCGCGCATCGCCTCAGCGTTCGTCCGGCCTCCGTCCGCGGTCAGCCGCTCGACCTCACCGGGCTTGCCACCGGCGGTGGCCTGATCTGGGCGTACGCCTCCGGGCCCGTCGCGGCTCCTTCCTACATCGGCTGGCGCAGCATCAGTGTCGTCATGGCGATCAACCCTCGAACCCAGCGAACCGTCCAAACGTGGCAGTTCCCCGGCGTTGACGACACAATCGCCTACGACCAGGACGCCGCCTACGTCAGCGACTTCACCCACGGACAACTGCTCCGAATCACACCCCACCACGGCATCCAACCGCTCCACTCGCAGACCGGCCCCGATGCCATCGTCGCGGCGACCCCAGGAGCGCTCTGGGCCAAGACATCACGCGGCACCTTGCTGCGGCTAGCCCTTCCGGGCAGCAACACCCACTGAACGCAACCCAACCCAGAAACGCCGGACCCTGTAGGCCAAGAGCGCGACCCGGCCTCAGGGTTCGATGCCTAGAAACATGGCGGCGCCCCAGCGGCCGGCTTGTCGAGCATGCACCCGAACGGTGATTGTCTGGCTTTTGCGCGGGGCGACCCCAACCGGCCGCGCCCGAGACGCCGTGGCAGTGGCCTCCTGTCCCCGCTCCGCCAAAGTCGATGGTGTAACTCCCTTTCGTGCAGTCCACATACAGCCAGCGGTGGTACCAGATCGTGTCCCTGGAAAGGTCCACCTGAACGACTGTCGTCCCGGGACTTGAGCGGCAGCCGCCACTAAACGGATCGGCTGCTGGTTGTTTGGGCCACCGAACTCGTTGCTGGCGAACAGTCGCTGCGGAAACAGACCGCGTGAGGAAGCCCGCGGCGGGTTTGACTGCCCTCCGCTTCAGATAGCCCGATCCCAAGCCCAACCCCGAGCCCGACTAGGAGCAGGACGCCCACGGTGCCCGCCAACCACCACGGGCGGCGCTCGGTCCAGCGGCGAACAGCGACAGCACCGTCGGCATCGGGGGGAGCCACAGACTGAGCTGCTACCGACCGCA
>CAYNDD010000183.1:0-6985 GCA_964395425.1 uncultured Frankiaceae bacterium | reverse complement strand
TCGGAACGGTCGACGACGACGAGCGCCGCGTTGCGGCTGGCGTCTGGCTCGAAACCGGCCGAGCGGCATCGTCCCGGAATCGTCGCCGGTGCGCCGAAGTGATCGGCATGTGCTTTCACGGTGCGGAGCCTGCATTCCTTGGACCCTCGCTGCGCGTCGGCTTCTGCAACGAGGAGCCGACCGCGCAAAGCAGTGAGGTCGGTGATCGTCCACCCTCTGTCGGTGGGAATGGCCACGGGTCGCCCGAGGTCCTGCGGTGTCCCTGCGGCGTTGAGCGCTCGCCATTGGCTGATCCCATGACACCGGGCTGCGGCGTTGACGACTGCGGATCGACTGCTGGGCGTTGCGTAGACGATCACCTGCCGGCTGTCGGCCGACCACGATTGGAAGCTCAACTGGCCACACGAAGGGTTGGCGCCGATGGTCCTCAGGTGCATCGTCCTCAACCCGAGGATCTGCACCGGCTCAGCCGGAACGTTGTTCTTGCAGTGTCCGGAGATGATCGCCACCTGCTTGTTGTTCGGAGCGAGCTGCCCACCGAGCAGGTACTCGTCGTGCGGTGCGTTCCATACGACGGTGAGGCGCCCGGTTGCCGGGTTCAGACGCAGCAGCTCTCCGCGACAGGAGTTCGGGACGGTGGGCGGGTTGGCGACGCCGCCGGGGCCTTTGATGTCCGGCCCTGATGCCATGACCAGCCAGATGTCCCCGCGCCGGCCGCGATCGAGGGAGTTGAGTTGCAAGTGCCCGGGCAACCGGTCGAGGTTGAGGAGGTTCGCGAGCCGGCGTCCGTCATGAGTTGAGAACGCGCTCAGATAGTCCGGTGAGCCGCCGCCGGCGTCACCTGCACCATGGTTGTACTGCGCGACGAACCAGCTCGGTACGAGTGATTCGTGCGCTGCAAGCCGGCCCAGGGACGCGCCGGTCGACTGGTTGCTGCCGGCGAACCCGACCGCCGCCAGGACGGCGAGCAACGCTAAGCCAGTCTGCGGGACCATGCGACGCATCACTTGTGATCATGCACCGGATTCCGCGCCTCGCTGGTCACAGTGCGGTAACCGACGGACGCACACATCGACTCGAGGGCGTGGATCGATCCTGGATACTCGGGGGACGGTGTGGCCCGAGCCGGTTGCGTGGCATGAGTTCGTCGGTCTCATGGCCGGGGGACTGGCGGCTCGGCACGGACGTCGCTCTCGACGAGGCGACCCTTGCCACCATCAAGACGTCGCTTGAAACGCGACCTGAGACCTGGGCTACTGGGTGCCGGCTCCGGTCGGATCGAGCAGTGACCGCAAGTAGTCCTCGATGTTGTCGAAGTTCGCCTCGATGCCGTCGTACTTGGTCATGTGGTCCCGGCCGGCCTGGTCGCTGAACGTCAGCGTCCACGTGACCTTCGTGACTCCGTCCGTCTCGTGCAGCTCGATCGTCTCGACGGCGTCCGCGTCCGGCCACCCTTCGAACAACCAGGTCTCGACGGTCCGGGTCGGCGGCTCGATCTCCAGGAAGGTGCCACGAAACGAGCACTCGGTTCCGTCGTCGGTCACCATGACGTAGTGGTAGTCGCCTCCCACCCTCAGGTCGATCGAGCAGACCGTCACCTCTTCTCCGAATGGCGCGAACGTCTTGCGCACATGTTCCGGCTTGGTGAAGACATCGAAGACGAGCTGGATCGGAGCATCGAACTCTCGTGTGACCACGACCTCGAGATCGTTCGGAAACTCGATGTCCGACGCCCTATGCCGTTCAGTTGTCACTGCCGTTCTCTTTGCTGTTGAAGCTCTTTGAGGTAGTCATCCACCCGGTCCAGCCGGGCGTTCATCGCCTGCTCGTACTTGGCCAGCCAGTCGCGAAACGGTCGAAGGCGCGCTGGCTCGAGGCGGTACAGCCTGCGACGCCCGTCCGTCCGGCACCTGACGAGCCCGACCTCACTGAGCACCCGTAGGTGTTTGGACACCTGAGGCTGGGACATCGACAGATCGTCCACGATCGTCCCGACCGCCTTCTCGCCGCTGATCAGCACGTCCAGGATTTCGCGGCGGTGCGCCTCAGCAATCGCGTTGAAGACGTCCGACGTCGTGGAGGAGCGGGCCACCGGGTAAACATATTCCGGTATCGGCATGTGTCAAGCCTCGGCGCGGGCCGACTAAGCGATGGCCGTCTGGCCTGGTTAGAACGTGGTCAGCTGGCCAAACGCGGGTGGCGTGCGCGGGTCGCGTGGTGCGATAGCCCCACCGATGGGCCATGCGTGTGGCTGACACGATGGCGGGGTGCGCTACCCGATCTTTCTCGACCTCACCGGGCGGCGCGTGCTCGTCGTCGGCGGCGGTGCGGTCGCGGTACGGCGGGTCGCCGATCTGCTTGACGCGGGCGCCGAGGTGACCGTGGTCTCCCCGGGCGTCGACCCCCGGCTGGCGTCCACCGGTGTACGGATCGAGACCCGCTCCTACGAGCCGGCCGACATCGACGGCGCGCGGCTTGTGCTCGCCTGCACGGACGACAGCGACGTCAACGCCGCAGTCGCGGCAGACGCCGAGGCGGCCGGGATCTGGTGCGTGCGGGCCGATGACGCCAGCCGTTCGGCGGCCTGGCGACCCGCGGTGACCCAGGTCGACGACGTCACGGTCGCGGTCAGTGCGAACGCCGACCCGGCCCGGGCGGTCGAGGTACGCAACGCGGTGGCGGCCGGCTTGCGGACCGGCGAGATCTCGGCCCGGCGCGGTCGCGCACCCGGGCGCCGAAGCAGCGGCGGGCGAGTGATCCTCGTCGGTGGCGGTCCGGGCGAGCCCGACCTGCTGACCCTTCGCGGCTTCCGGATGCTGCTCGACGCCGATGTCGTGGTCACCGACCGACTGGCGCCGACCGGTCTGCTCGATCTGCTGCCGGCCGATGTCGAGATCGTCGACGTCGGCAAGGCCCCGGGCGACGCGCCGGTCGAGCAGTCGGCGATCAACGCGCTGATCGTCGACCGCGCCCGGCAGGGCCAGATCGTGGTCCGGCTCAAGGGCGGCGATCCGTTCGTGCTGGGCCGGGGGAGCGAGGAGGTCGACGCGTGCCTCGCGGCCGGCGTGCCGGTGGACGTCGTACCCGGGCTGACGAGTGCGGTTGCGGCCGCAACCCTCGCCGGGGTGCCGCTCACCGAGCGTGGCACGACCCAGCACTTCACCGTGGTCAGCGGACACGTGCCGCCCGGCGACGAGCGCTCGACGGTGGACTGGGGCTTGCTCGCCGCGAGCGGTGCCACGCTCGTGCTGCTGATGGCGGTGGCCAACCTGGCCGACATCGCCGCGGCGCTGGTCGGCGCCGGCCGGCGCCCGACGACGGCGGTCGCGATCGTGGAGAACGCGTCGCTCCCGCACCAACGGGTGGTGACGACGACCCTCGCCGATCTCGGTGCGACCATTGCCGCCGAGCAGGTGAGGCCGCCGGCCGTCGTCATCATCGGCGACGTGGTCAGGCGCGGCGGCTGACCTCAGCCCGGCGGGTGCAGCCGCCGGATGACCGCGGTGACCGCGCGCCGAGGCGCAATCCGGATCGACTGCGCGCCGACCTTGTTCAGCGCGCCGGGGATCACGATTCGCTTCCCGCGGACCATTCCGTCGTACGCCGCCTCGGCGACGAAGCTCGCCGACTTCATCCCCGGCGACTTCAGCATCGGTTGGTTCGCGCCGAGGCCAGCCGCTTCCTGGAACCCGGAGAGTACGACGCCGGGACACAGCGCGGTTGCGGTGACACCGGTGCCGGCCAGCTCCTCGGCGATCGCTTCCGTGAATGACAGGACGTAGGCCTTGCTCGCGTAGTAGACGGCCATGAACGGACCGGGCTGGAACGCCGCGGTCGACGCCACGTTGAGCACGTGGCCGCGACCGCGGGTGGTCATCGCGGGCAAGAACAGCTTCGTGAGCGCGGTCAACGCGACCACGTTCACCGCGAGCATCCGCAGGTCCTCGTCGGCGCTCCTCTCGCTGAACCGCCCGTGCCCGCCGAATCCGGCGTTGTTGACCAGCACGTCGACCGACAGCCCGGCGGTGGTGACCTCGTCGTACACGTGCCGTGGGCCGTCGGGGTCGGACAGATCGGCAGTGACCACGGTCGAGGTGGCGCCGTACCGCTTGGACAGCTCGTCGGCGAGGGCGCGGAGCTCGGGCTCGCGGCGGGCGACGAGCACCAGATCGTGGCCCTCCCGGGCGAGCACCCGGGCGAGCTCCTGGCCGATGCCGCTGGACGCGCCGGTCACCAGGGCGACGGGTCGTGGGGTGGTCATCGACGGGCTCCGCTCTTCGGGCGAGAGGTCGGACGACGTCGGGGCGGTGCCGAGCGACCACGGGGGCAGTCGCCCGGCACCGCGTCCGGGGGCGTCGGGCGTCGGATCCCCCCGCCGATCACGGATCCGCTCAGCGCGAGGCAAGTTTCCCAGGTCGGCCACCCGGCGTCCAGCGCTGACCGGTTGGTCCTGGACCGATGTCCACCGATCAGGGCGCTACTGTCCCTTACCGGAGGAGTCGCGCGCGAAGGAGCGGTCACATGGCGGATCACACGTATGGCATCAGCGAGGTCGTGGGCACCAGCCCCGACAGCGTGCACCAGGCGATCCGCAACGGTGTCGCGAAGGCCTCGCAGACCGTGCGCAACCTCGACTGGTTCGAGGTGACCTCGATCCGCGGCCAGCTCGACAACGGCGAGGTCGCACACTTCCAGGTCCAGATGAAGGTCGGGTTCCGGATCGAGTAGAGGCGGCCAAGAGGAGTCTCCGCGGAAACGCTTTGCGAGCTGCGGATGGGCTCCGCTCAGGCCGGCGGGCCCGATTCCGGGGCCGGATCCGTCGACTCGCCGAACCCGGCGAGCACCGCCAACAGGTCGTCCGGCACCGACATGCCGTTGACCTCGAGGTCCAGGACGTAGGCGGCGAGCGCCTCGCGATACTCCTCCTGGGCTTCGAGCACCGCGGGGGAGTTGGCGTCCTCCCGGCTGCGTAGGTCGTCGTACGCGAGCCGGGCGTTGGCGTAGAGCTCGGAGACCTCGGGATCCAGTGCCACGTCCGCGAAGGTATCCCGCGCCGCACCGGCCGGCCAACCCGGGCTACAGCGCCTGGCTCACCGAGCTCATGTTGAAGTCGGCGATCCGAAGCGCCGGCATCCGGGTGCGGGTGAAGTAGTCGCCGAACTCGCGGGCCAGCGTGTCCTCGCTCCGACCGACCTCGGTCACCCGGCGCAGCATGCCGATCGGGCTCTCGTTGTACCTGAAGTTGTTGACCGCGCCGGTGACCTCGCCACCCTCGACCAGGAAGACGCCGTCGCGGGTCAAGCCGGTCAGCAGGAGTGTCTGCGGATCGACGACCCGGATGTACCACATGCAGGTCAGCAACAGGCCACGGTCGGTGCGCGCGACCAGGTCGTCGATGCTCGCGCTTGACCCGTCGACGCCGAGCTCGAGGTTGTCGCCGAACGGCGTGAATGCGAGCCCGGTCACGTCGGCCGAGTGGCGGGTCTGGATCAGCGCGTTCAATGCGCCTTCGTGAATCCAGTCGGTCGGCTCGATCGGGGCGCCGTTGTCGAAGGTCGATGACATCCGGCTCGACGCCGGACACACCACGAACGGCACCGTCTCCTGGCCCGGCATCGTCGGGTCGGATCGCAGGGTCAACGGGACGTCGGTCAGCCGCTCGCCGACCCGGGTGCCGCCACCGGGCTTGGAGTAGACCGATTGGCCCTCGTCGGCATCGAGCGCACTGGAGCTCCAGTACGCGTAGATCATCAGGTCGGCGACCGCGCTCGGCGGCAGGATCGTCTCGTAGCGGCCGGCATCGAGCGCGACGTGCCGCTCGCTCCACGACAGCCGCTTCGCGACATCGGCTTCCAATGCAGCCAGGTCGATCGCGGCCACACTGCTCGCGCCTTGCCCGCTCCACGCCGACCGCGACCCGTCGCTCGAGCGACCGGTGAGCTCGACGCGGACTTTGGGCTCCACATGACGAAGCCTGAGTCCGGTGGACGACCCGAGGTACGTCGTCGACACCGAGTGCTCGGCGTATCCGTACCGGCCCTGGCCGGCATCGCGCGCGGCGCCGAAGATCTCGCCGAGCCAGCCGGCCAGGTCGGACAGGGCGGCGACCGGCGCCTCGACCCCGGGTGCGTCCCAGTCGGGGGCAGTGCCGCCGGTGATGAGATCGGCGGCATCGTCGGCCAGGGTGGAGCCCTTGGCCGCCACCTCGGCCTCGGCGACCAGCGCGTCGATGCCGTCGGCGTCGTGGACGTTGCGGCTGACCGACGCCGATGTGATCCCGTCCGGGCCGTAGGTGCTGGCCACGACGGTGAGGCCGAGCGTGCGGGTGACGCCGTTGGTGGTGAGGGTGTTGTTCGCCCATCGCAGGTTGGTCGTCGCGTCGTCGTTGGCGATCACGATGCAGCCGTCGGTCGTCGATGCGGCGAGCGCTCGATCGATCAGTTCTTGAGGATGAAGCGCGTCGCTCACGGCGAGTTCTCCTGAGTCGCGTTGAGGATGCGGACCCCGTCGAACCGGGCCGATGGGCATCCGTGGCTGACCGCGGCGACCTGGCCGGGCTGCCCCTTGCCGCAGTTGAAGGCGCCACCGAGGACGTACGTCTGCGGCCCACCTACCGCCGACATCGAGCCCCAGAAGTTCGTGGTCGTCGCCTGGTAGGCGGCGTCGCGTACCTGCCCGGTGATCTCGCCGTTCCTGATCCGGTAGAAGCGTTGCCCGGTGAACTGGAAGTTGTAGCGCTGCATGTCGATCGACCATGACTTGTCGCCGACCACGTAGAGGCCGTTCTCGACCCCGCCGATCAGCTCGGCCGTCGTCGGGCCGCCGGCGACGGGCTGCAGGCTGACGTTCGCCATCCGCTGGATCGGCACGTGCAACGGCGAGTCCGCGAAGGCACACCCGTTCGAGCGCTCCATGCCGGTCAGCGCGGCGGTCCGGCGGTCGAGCTGGTAGCCGACCAGGATGCCGTCGCGGATCAGGTCCCACG
>CAYNDD010000182.1:0-6999 GCA_964395425.1 uncultured Frankiaceae bacterium | reverse complement strand
GGCGGTAGCAGAGCATGTCGATGACGACGTCCTTCTTGAACGCCTGCCGGAAGTCATACGCCAGCTCCGCGACCCGTACGACGGCCTCCGGGTCGTCGCCGTTGACGTGGAAGATCGGCGCCTGAATCATCCGCGCGACATCGGTCGAGTAGACGCTGGAGCGCGCGCTGGCCGGCGAGGTCGTGAAGCCGACCTGGTTGTTGATCACCACGTGGACCGAGCCGCCGGTGCGGTAGCCGCGCAGCTGCGAGAGGTTCAGGGTCTCGGCGACCACACCTTGGCCGGCGAACGCGGCATCGCCGTGGATCAGGATCGGCAGCACGGTGAAGCCACCCTCGCCGCGGTTGATCACGTCCTGCTTTGCCCGCGCGATGCCCTCGACCACCGGGTCGACGGTCTCCAGGTGCGACGGGTTCGACGTGAGCGTCACCTTCACCGTCTCGCCGTCCAGCGCGGTGTAGGAGCCGTCCGCGCCGAGGTGATACTTCACGTCGCCGGAGCCGTGCGCCGTACGCGGGTCGAGGTTGCCCTCGAACTCGGAGAAGATCTGGCCGAAGGACTTGCCGACGATGTTGGCCAGCACGTTGAGCCGGCCGCGGTGCGCCATGCCGATGACGACCTCGTCCATGTCGTCGTGCGCGGCCGCGGACACCACCCCGTCGAGCAACGGGATGACCGACTCGCCGCCTTCGAGCGAGAAGCGCTTCTGGCCGACGAACTTGGTCTGCAGGAAGGTCTCGAACGCCTCGGCCTGGTTGAGTTTGCCGAGGATTCGCAGCTGTTCCTGGCGTTCCGGGCTGGCGTGCGGGCGCTCGACCCGGTCCTGGATCCACTTGCGCTGCTCGGGATCCTGGATGTGCATGTATTCGATCCCGATCGTGCGGCAGTAGGAGTCGCGCAGCACGCCGAGGATCTCGCGCAGCTTCATCAGCGGTTGCCCGCCGAAGCCGCCGGTCGGGAACTCCCGGTCGAGGTCCCACAACGTCAGGCCGTGGGTCACGACGTCGAGGTCGGGATGGCGGCGCAGCTCGAACTCGAGCGGATTGGTGTCGGCCATCAGGTGGCCGCGGACCCGATAGGCGTGGATCAGCTCGATCACCCTGGCCGGCTTGCCGACCTCCTCGTCGTGCGTGACCGGGATGTCCTCGGCCCAGCGGATCGGTTCGTACGGGATCCGCAGCGCGGCGAACACGTCGTCCCAGAAGCCGTCCTCGCCGAGCAGCAGATGGTGCATCGTGCGCAGGAAGTCACCGGACTCCGCGCCTTGGATGATCCGGTGGTCGTAGGTCGAGGTCAGCGTCATGACCTTGCTGACCGCGAGCCGGGCGAGGGTGTCCGGCGCGGCCCCTTGGAACTCGGCCGGGTATTCCATCGCGCCGACGCCGATGATCGCGCCCTGCCCGGCCATCAGTCGCGGCACCGAGTGCACCGTGCCAAGCGTGCCCGGGTTGGTCAGGCTGATCGTCGTACCGGCGAAGTCGTCGGCGGTGAGCGTGCCGGTGCGCGCCTTGCGCACGATGTCCTCGTACGCCGCCCAGAACCGGGAGAAGTCCATCGTCTCGGAGTTCTTGATGCACGGCACGAGCAAGGTGCGGCTGCCGTCGTCCTTCGCGACGTCGATGGCCAGCCCGAGGTTGACGTGGTCGTGCTCGATCACGGCCGGCTTGCCGTCGATCTCGGCGAACGAGCGGTTCATCACCGGGAACTTAGCCAGCGCCCGCACCATGGCGTAACCGATCAGGTGGGTGAAGCTCACCTTGCCGCCACGGCCGCGGCGCAGATGGTTGTTGATCACGACCCGGTTGTCGATCAACAGCTTCGCCGGTACGGCGCGGACGCTGGTCGCGATCGGGACCGTGAGGCTGGTCTCCATGTTGACGACCGTGCGCGCGGCCGCGCCCTTCAGGGCCTTGGAGGAGTCGCCTTCGGCGAGCGGTGCGGACACCGGCGCGGGCGCTGTTGGTGCGGGCTGGGCTGGGGCGGCCGGCGGCGGCGCGGCCGGGACCGGCTCGACTCGGGCTGCCGGTTCGGTGACCGGTGCCGCGGCCGCAGGAGCGCCGTCGCCGTTGGTGGGTGCGGTGCGCGCGTAGTCGGCGAAGAAGTCCCACCACGCCTTGTCGACGGACTCAGGATCCTTGAGATAGGCCTGGTACATCTCGTAAACAAGCCATTCATTGGGTCCGAAGCCTGCAAACTGGCCGGCGTCGACAGTCACGGCGAGGGTCGCCTCTTTCAAGCGGGGTGATCGATTTGGTGGCCGGTCCAGGCTACGCCCGAGCCGCCCACCCCCGCTTCAGCACACAACGGTCGCTGATTCGCGTCGCCAATCAGACACCCGGCCGCATACCGACCCGATTGGCGGACCGTTGTGTGCTGAAACGGGTCAGGTCACTTCGCCGGGATCCAGTGGACGAGTCCGTCTTTGCCCGCCCCGATCACTACGCCGCGACCGTCAGCTGCCACCGAGCCGGCGTAGGGCACGTGCGCGGTGGGCTTCTCGCTGCTCTTGCCGAGGGCTTTGTTGCTCCAGAAATCGGTCTCGGGTGTGCCTGGTGGACCGACCACGGTCGCGAACAGCCCGCGCGCCGTTGCGACGGCGCCGGTGAATCTGCCCTTGATCAGAATGTTGTCGACCTCGGCGCAGGCGCTGCAACTGGAGAGGAACTGCGGCGTGAGCTGAAGGATGGTGTGCGACCGGAAGGTCGCCCACAGCGTGCTGTGGCCGGCCGGGGCGAAGACCATGCCCGGCCACGACACCGTCTTCACCACAGAGTTGACGATGGGGTCGATCCGGCTCAGCCGCTTCATGGCCGCCTGCTGCACCCAGATCACGCCGTTGCCGGTTGTGGCGATCGTGGTCGGCCGGCCGACCACACCCACGCCGGTCATTGTGAGGAGGGGCGCGGCCGAGTCGGCCGCGGTGGACGGCGTGACCCTGAACCGCCAGACCTGGTTGCGGTTCGGGACGGTGACCCAGGCCGAGTGGTCGGCGAACGCGACCGCGAACGGCTTTGCGTTGGTCGGGCTGATCGTGCGCGATGTGACGTTGTGCGTCTTGGGGTCGATCGCAGAGATCTGCACCGTCCCGCCGGATGCGGAGCTCGAGCCGATCACCCAGACGTAACCAGAGCCGGCCGCGATCTGGCTGGCCGGTGCCGGTAGCGGGATCTGCGCCAGTCGCTTGCCGCTGGACGGGTCGAGCTGGTCAACCGTCGCGGTTTGCTGGTCGAGACCCCACACGGAGCCGAAGCGCGCGGCTGCGACGCCGTCGTCCTTCGTCCAGTGCTGGACGCCGGTCTCGACGTTGGGCGTGGGCTTAGCCGGCGAGACCTTGGAGCCGCCGCCACCCACCAACGACAGCGGCCCGACGATCGCGGCAACCGCGACCGCCACCGCGACGATCGCACCGAACCCGGTTCGCTGCCGGTGGCGGGTGGCTGCGCGGCTGACCCGGGCGACTGGGTCGCCGTCCATGCCGAGGTCTGCGGTCGCCTCGCGCAGCAGTTCGCGGATGTCGGTCATACCGGGACCTCCTGGTCGGTCAGCTCGGGGAAGGACTCGCGCAACGTCGCCAGCGCCTTGCTGGCCTGGCTCTTGACCGTGCCGACCGAGCAACCGAGGATCGCCGCGGTCTGGGCCTCGGACTGATCGTCGAGATAGCGCAGCGCCAGGACGGCCCGCTGCCTCGGTGGCAGCGCGGCGAGGGCGCGACGGATGTCGACACCGCGGCTGACGCGGTCGCTGGCGTCGGCGACGGCGACCTGCGGCGTCGAGCCGACTCGTTCCTCGCGGCGGCGAAGCCGCTGGCGCTTGTTGACGTGACCGTTGACGATCGCGGTCCGGACATACGCGTCGATGTCGTGACGGTCGCGCAGGGCACGCCAGCGCGATGCGACCCGCACCAACGCCGCCTGGGCCAGCTCCTCGCCCTCCGCGGCGTCGCCGCAGACGACGGTCGCATACCGAACCAGCGCCGGCCAGCGGGCGCTCACGTAGTCAGCGAGCTGCTGATCCATGCGCCCT
Source organism: uncultured Frankiaceae bacterium (assembly GCA_964395425.1). GTDB lineage: Bacteria > Actinomycetota > Actinomycetes > JAFAQI01 > JAFAQI01 > DATAUK01. The sequence goes on along the minus strand of CAYNDD010000182.1, from coordinate 2,976 downwards.
CACGATCGATACACCCAGCGGCGACCCGAAAGGTTGCCTGCCCTGGCAATAATCTCTGCCCGGTGGATCCGGTGCGGGCGGCGCTGCGGGCATCGTGGGCGACGGTGTCCTGGAGCGTCGGGTCGGGGATCGCTTCGCTGGTAGTCGGCCTGCTCGCCGGCAGCCTCTCGCTCGGGGGGCTCGGTGGGAGCGTGCTGGTCGACGTGGTGTCCTCCGCGGTGCTGATCTGGCGGTTCCGCCGGGAGCGGGACTCGGCGGCGTTCCCCGAGTCGGCAGAGCGCCGGGCCCAGGTGGTCGCTGCCCTCGGCCTGCTTGCGATCGGGATCGGGCTGGCCGCGACCGGGGTGCAGCACCTGGTCGCACATCGTCACCCGAGTGCACCCGTGGTCGGCCTCCTGCTCGCTGCGGCCAACTTGGTGGTGCTGCCGTTGCTCGGCCGGTGGAAGTACGCCGTCGCGACCCTGATCGGAAGCCGGGCGCTTCGATCCGACGCGCACATCACGATGGTGGGCACCTCGACTGCTGCGTTCACCCTGCTCGGCCTTGGGCTCGATCGCGCCTTCGGCTGGTGGTGGGCAGATGCGACGGCGGCGCTGGTCATTGCGGTGGTGGCGGCCGATCAAGGTCGGCGCTCGCTCGCCACTATCAGGGACTAGCGGTCGGCGAGCCGCCGGACGAACCGCAGGCCCGACCAGGTGTCGTCGATCGCGGCGATCTTGACGTCGACCAGCCCGGTGGCCAGCCCGGTCGCGCGAACGTCGGCTTCGCCGATGTCGGTCTGCACTCCGCTGGATCGCTTCGGCCAGAGCAGCCAGAGCCCGCCGGCGACGGTGAGCCGATCAGGCAAGGACGCCGCGTGTCGATCGAGCGCCTGCCGGTCCGGGCAGAACGCGACGATTGCGTCGTACGGGTCTCGCCCCGGTCGCCGATGCGGGTCGAACAGCACGTCAACAACGGCATCCGGCGCAGGCCCGACGACCAGGGTGCGGGTCGATTCGCGAATGCCGAGCTTGCCGGCGAGGGTCGGCATCGTCGTCAGCGCCCGGCTGGGCGGATCACCGGGATGAGTACGTCGTCGAGGATCGCCAGGATGTCGCTGTCGCGAAGCGGCCGGCCGTGTTGCATCTGTTCGGCGTTGAGCAGCATCGGACCGAGCTCCGCGACCCGGTCGGTGAGCGCGTCCGGGCGCACTTCTCCGCGCTCGACGCCGCGCTGCAAGACGTCGAACACCACCTGCTTGCGCGGCGCGACCAGGCGCTCGCGGACCGCGGCCGCGAGCTCGACGTGTGACTTGAGATCGCTCATGCAGGCCCGCATGGCCCCGCCTTCGCGGCTGTTCATGTGCTTGGCGAACCGGCGCAGCACCACGAGCAGATCGCCGCGGACGCTGCCGGTATCGGGCGTGCTGCCGATCGACGGCATGTGTTTTTCGATCGCGTCGAGCGCGAGCTCGAGCTTGTTCGGCCACCGCCGATAGATGCTCGCCTTGCCGGTCTGGGCCCGCTCCGCGACGGCCTCGATGGTGAGACCGTCGTACCCTTGACTGGCGAGCTCGGCCATCGTGGCCTGGAGAATTGCCTCGACGAGCGCGTCACCTCGTCGGCGGATGGCGGGCGGAGCGGTCGTCACCAGCCCAGGATAGTGAACGTTTGCGTTTCCTAGCAAGGCTGGGCTAGCGTCCACAATAAGGAACGTGATCGTTCACTGCTAAGGGGATCGTCGTGACCATCACCACCGACATCGAGACCTCGGCGGGTGGCGGAGTGCCTCACAAGGTGCATCCGAACCTCGCGCTTGCGGTGATTGCCGCGGCCCAGCTGATGGTCGTGCTCGACGCCACCATCGTGAACATCGCGCTCCCGAGCATCCACTCCGCGTTGAAGTTCTCGCCGACCGGGCTGTCGTGGGTGCTGAACGCCTACACCCTCGTCTTCGGCGGCCTGCTCCTGCTCGGTGGTCGCACCGGCGACCTCTTCGGCCGCCGCCGGATGTTCATCATCGGCGTGCTGCTGTTCGCGGGGGCGAGCCTCGCGGGCGGCTTCGCGCAGGACAAGGGCTTCCTACTGGCGATGCGGGCGTTACAAGGAGTCGGCGGCGCGATCGCCTCGCCGACTGCGTTGTCGTTGGTCACGACGACGTTTGCCGAGGGCCCCGATCGCAACCGCGCGTTCGGTGTGTACGCCGCGGTCTCCGGCGCGGGGGCGGCGATCGGGCTGATCCTCGGTGGCGTGCTCACTGATTTGCTGTCGTGGCGCTGGGTGTTGTTCGTCAACGCGCCGATCGGGATCGCGCTCGCGATCGCCGCGCCGTACGTCATCGCTGAGACCGCGCGTCGCAAGACCGGTGTGCTCGACGTGCAGGGTGCGGTGACCTCGACCGGCGGCATGGCTGCGTTGGTCTACGGCTTCATCCATGCGGCGACGGTCAGCTGGGGCAACTCGACGACGCTGCTCTCATTCGCGATCGCGATCGTCTTGCTGACCGCGTTCGTCATGATCGAGGCGCGAATCGCCAACCCGATCATGCCGCTGCGGATGTTCCGCAGCCAGATCCGGGTCGGCAGCTACGTCGTGATGCTCGTGCTCGGTGCCGCCGTGTTCGCGATGTTCTACTTCCTCACGCAGTACGTCCAACAGGTGGAGGGCTTCTCGCCGTTGAAGGCGGGCTTCGCGTTCCTGCCGGTCAGCGGCGTCATCGTGGTCGTCGCTCAGATTGCCAGCCGGCTGGTGTCGAGACTCGGTGCGCAGACGCTGATCGTGAGTGGCACCATCCTCACCGGCTTCGGGCTGCTCTTGCTGTCCTCGCTGACCCCCGGGTCGTCGTACGTCGAGCACATCCTGCCGGCGATCGCGCTGATCGCGATGGGGATGGGATTCGTCTTCGTGCCGATCACGCTGACGGCGGTCGGCGGCGTCGCGCCCGAGGACTCCGGGATCGCGTCGGCGATGCTCAACGTCTGCCAGCAGGTCGGCGGCA
>CAYNDD010000181.1:0-7014 GCA_964395425.1 uncultured Frankiaceae bacterium | reverse complement strand
AGATTGACGGCGTACAGGCGGAGTTCGTCCGCGTTCCGTTCGCCGACACCTCCACGTATCCGATCCCGGCCGGCGTCACCGACGAGGCCGTGCTGATGCTGGCCGACATCCTGCCGACGTCGTTCGAGGTCGGCGTGCTGAACGGGCACGTCGAGCCTGGTTGCGTTGTCGCGATCGTCGGCGCCGGACCGATCGGCCTAGCCGCGGTCCTCACCGCCCGGCTCTACTCGCCGAGTCACATCGTGTCCATCGACGTGACCGACGCGCGGCTCGACCTGGCCAAGCGGTTCGGTGCCGACGTCGTGATCAACCCCAACAACGAGGACGCGGTCGAGCGGGTTCGCCAGCTGACCGATGGGCTGGGCGCGGATGTGTCGATCGAGGCGGTCGGCGTGCCGGACACCTTCGATCTCTGCACCCGGCTGGTCCGTCCCGGTGGTCACATTGCCAACGTCGGCGTGCACGGAGCGCCGGTCACTCTGCACATCGAAGACCTGTGGATCCGCAACGTCACCATCACGACCGGTCTGGTCGACGCCTACTCGACGCCGATGCTGCTGAAGCTGCTCCGCGGCGGGCAGCTCGACGCTGCTCGGTTCGTCACCCATCAGTTCGCGTTGAACGACATCATGAAGGCCTACGACGTGTTCGCCAACGCCGGCGACTCCGGGGCCTTGAAGGTGATGCTCACCAAGAGCTGAGCCCGCGCCAGTTGCCGACTCCTTCATAAAGTGATATCACTTAGATATCACTTAGAGTGGGGAGCAGCGCGATGAGCACAGGTCAGGACGTTCCGTTGCCGGCGGCTGCGCCGGTAGGACACGAAGGCGCGCGGGTCGAGATTCAAGAACGCGCGGCGCTCGCGATCAACGGCTGGTACGGCGTGCTCGTGCTGGCGATCGCGGTCGCCGCCGCGATCTTGGTCGCCAGGGGTTCGCACCCGGGCTGGGCCTGGATACCGGTGCTGGTCACCGTGATCGTGCTGATCTCGCTGACCATCGTCCAGCCGGGTCAGACCCACGTCGTGCAGTTCTTCGGCCGATACGTCGGGACGGTCCGTCGTACCGGTCTGGTCATGGTCCTGCCGCTGACGAACCGGCGCGGGATCAACGTGCGGGTGCGCAACTTCGAGACGAACCACCTCAAGGTCAACGACGCCGACGGCAACCCGGTGGAGATCGCCGCGATCGTCGTCTGGCAGGTCGCGGACACAGCGCGAGCGCTGTTCGCGGTCGACGACTACCTGAATTTCGTCACGGTCCAGGCCGAGTCTGCACTGCGTCACGTCGCCACCACCCACCCGTACGACAACGCGACCGAGGACGGTACGTCGTTGCGCGGCTCGACCGACATCGTCGCGACCGAGCTTGCGACCGAGGTCGCGCAACGGGTCATCCTCGCCGGCGTCGAGATCGTCGAGGTGCGGATCAGCCACCTCGCCTACTCCTCGGAAATCGCCCAGGCGATGCTCCGCCGCCAACAGGCGAACGCGGTGGTGGCGGCGCGGTCACGGATCGTCGAAGGCGCGGTCGGAATGGTCGAGATGGCGCTGGCCCGGCTCAGTGAGCGCGAGATCGTCACCCTGGACGAAGAGCGCAAGGCGGCGATGGTCAGCAACCTCATGGTTGTCCTCTGTGGCGATCAACCGGCGTCGCCGATCGTGAATGCCGGGTCGCTCTACACGTGAGCCCGGAGCGCAAGCCTGTTCTGTTGCGCATCGACCCCGAGGTTCACGATGCGCTGGCCCGATGGGCGACGGATGAATATCGCAGCCTCAACGCCCACGTCGAGATGTTGTTGCGCCAAGCCCTGACGAGCGCGGGCCGGATGCCGAAGCGGGCCGGCCCGCTGCCGAAGCGGGGCCGACCGCCGGCGGCCCGCTGACGATCCGGTGCGGCTAAGTCTTGACCGAGATCCTGGCGTGGAAGGTCGTCCGCACCCCGGTCGAGTCGCTCGCGGTCACCCTGACGAGGTATTTGCCGGAATGGTGCCAGGTGTGTGACACGTTCAAGCCGCTGCTGGTGTGGTGGTCACCCCAGTTCCAGTGCACGTGCCGGAGCCTGCCGCCGGTGTTCGGGTCGATGACCTCGGCACTGAACGTGGCCTTGTGACCGGCGCGGATCACGATCGAGCGGAAGACGACGATCTTGAGCTTCTTGCCGACCGTGATATTCTGGTGGGTCACGCTCTGGTGACCCGAACTGTCCGTGACGGTCAGCGTCACGGTGTGCGTGCCGGACTTCGTGTAGGTGTGCTTCGCGTGCGCGGAGTGGCTGCTCGTGCTCCGCCCGTCGCCCCAGCTGTAGAAGTACTTGGTGATGTGGGCACCGCTGGCGCGGGGCGTCGCGTGCGCGGTGAAGCTCGCGGCGTGGTGCAGCTTCACCACCGTCGGCGTGGTGAGCGAGACCACCGGGCTGTTTGATTTGAACAGCTGGATGCCGATCGGCGTCCCGACGCCGGACGGGCCGTCGAAACCGATGACCGCGTTGCACTCGGAGCTCAGCGGCGGTGACGACGAGGCGGTGGTGTTGCGCGGGAAGCTGCAGTCGACGCTGCCGGCACCGAGCGCGTTCGGGTTGGGGTTGGTGCCGCCGAAGTCGGTGAGCACCGCGTTGCCGCAGCTCGTCGTGTCGTCGCCACCGCAGAAGCTGTTGCCGCCGATCGTGATATCCGTGAACGAGCTCGGGTGCAGCTTCGCATTCTGGTAGATGGTCTGCGCCGGGTAGGGCGTCCCGCCCGAGCCGCCGGCGAGGGCATACAGCGCGGCGACGAGCGGTGAGGCGAGCGACGTGCCACCCACCGTGATCCAGCCGCTGCCGCCCCAGGTGTTGTACTCGTCGAAGCCGGTGGCCGGGTCGGCAAGGTCCGAGACGTCCGCAGCCAGCCGCTTGCCGGCGCAACCGGTCGCGCTGTATCCGGCGAAGTTTGCCTGCCAGCTCTTTGCATTGAACAGCTGGCTGCACCCGCCGCCGCCCGCGCCGTCGGAACGCGCGTCGTTGAGGCCGTTGATGTCATCCTTGCCGTCGTTGTTCCAGACGTACTGGGTGCCGGTCGTGTCCGAGGTCGGCTGGAAGCCGGTGCCGCCGACCGACACGACGTCGGGTGATGTTGACGGGAACGACGCGGCCTGCGGGTTCGGCGGCGCTGTCTTGCTGTTGGCGAAGTCCCAGTCGAACCAGCCGTCGTCACCGGTCGATGCCGTGATCACGACGCCCGGGTGGTTGAACGCGGCGACCATCTTGGCCGGCAGCGGTCCCTCGGGGCCGCCGAAGGAGTTGCTGACCTCGGTCGCGCCCATCCGTACGGCGGTGTTCTCGGCGGTCGCAATGGCGGTGTCGGTCGGGCCGTTGGCCTCAACCAGCAGGATCTTGCACGTGTTGCACACGCCGCGGACCGACTCGACGTCAAGGGCGATCTCGTCCGCGGAGGTCTTGCCCTCCGAGCTCGATGGCAGCGGCGCGGTCTTGCCGTTCTCGTTGACCTTGCGGAACGACTTCGCGGTCTCGGCCTTCAGGCCGTACTGCGCATCGAAGTGTCCGAGGTCGCTGCGGATGTGCGGGTCGTCGAACCAGTCGACGATGCCGACGGTCTGGCCGGCCCGGTTCAGTGCCGGGTTGAAGCCGTAGAACGACGCAAGGTCGGCAGGGGTGAAGCCGCCCGCCGGGCCCGGCCCGACGGTGTTCGTCTTGAGGTATTCGTACGCGCCCGGGGTGCCCTTCTTCACGGCAACCCGCTGCATCGCGTAGCAGGTCACCTGCCCGACCTTCACGACGGTCGAGCACAGCGGTCGGTTGACGGCGTACCCGATCTCGCGCGCGGGGGCGTGCAGCGCGGGCTGCGGATGTCCCGGTAGCACTGTCGATGCGGACGCGGCGCTGCTCGCCATCAGGCCGCAGCCGATGGCGACGGCCGCAATCGTGGCGATCACGCGCGGCCGACGGCCGAGCGACATGTGCAATGGAACCTTCAATGTGTGTACCTTCCCCGCGCCCTATGACCTCGCCTTTTTGGCACGGTGACCCCACCTTGTGCCTTCTACTATGAAAACGTGATCTCCGTGACAAACCTGATCGGCCGAACGGGTGAACGCGAGGGCGTATTGCCCAGTCAGTGGCTCGCTTCGGCGATTGCCGAGGGTGTCATCGACGCTGGCGGCTTCACGATCCCGAAAGACAATATCCAGCCGGCCAGCCTCGACCTGCGGCTGGGCGAGGTCGCGTACCGGATCCGCTGCAGCTTTCTGCCCGGCGCCGACACGGTCGAGCGCCGGGTCAAGGACTTCATCGTCGACGAGATCAACCTGCACCGCGAAGGTGCCGTGCTCGAAACCAACCGGCCGTACTTGATCCCGCTGAAGGAGCGCCTGTCGCTGCCGGCCGGAGTGCGTGGGAAGGCCAACCCGAAGAGCTCGACCGGCCGAGCCGACGTGTTCACCCGGGTGATCACCGACGGGAGCTCGCGCTTCGACGAGATCGCCGACGGCTATCACGGCGGGCTCTATCTTGAAGTGGTCCCGCTGTCGTTCCCGGTGCGGGTGCGCGAGGACCTTTCGCTCAACCAGCTGCGGCTCGCGATCGGCCGCGCCCAGCTCACCGACGACGAGGTACGTCGCCACCACGAATCCGAACCGATCCTCTCCCTCGACGGCGAGCCGGTGCCGACCGGCTCGCTCGAGCTCTCCGACGGGTTGTTCCTCGGCCTCGACCTGCGCGGCGACCAGGGCGGGCGGGTCGGCTACCGGGCCCGCGAGAGTGCGCCGCTGCTCGACCTCACCCGCATCGGTGAGGCCGATCCGGACAGCTACTGGGAGTCGGTGCGTCGCGAGGACGGCGACCGGATCATCTTGAGCCCGCGCAACTTCTATCTGCTGATGTCCCGCGAAGCGGTGTCCATCCCGCCGTCGCTCGCGGCCGAGATGACGGCGTACGACCCGACCAGTGGGGAGCTGCGGACCCACTACGCCGGGTTCTTCGACCCCGGGTTCGGCTACGACCCGACCGGTGGGTTCGCCGGGTCGACCGCGGCCCTCGAGGTCCGCGCGCACGACGTGCCGTTCATGGTCGAGCACCACCAGCGGGTCTGCAAGCTCACCTTCGAGCGGATGCTCGAGCCGCCGACCGTGCTCTACGGCCAGGGCATCGGCTCCAACTACCAGCAGCAGACCGAGACCCTCGGCAAGCACTTCCGCCGGCCGACCTCGGGGCGCGACGACCAGGCCTGACCGGCTAGCTCCCCGTTTCAGCACACAACGCCGGTGGCGGCGGCCGGCGAAACCGGACGAGCGGTGCGCGACCGACCCGCAACGCACGTCCACCGGCAGCGTTGTGTGCTGAAACGGGGAAGGCTGTGGCGGGCGGGAGCGGGATCAGTCGATCAGGTGGTTGCGGCGCGCAACGGCGACCGCCTCGGTCCGGCTCCCGGCGTCGAGCTTCGCCATCACGTTGGAGATGTGAACGCTCACTGTCTTGGCGCTGATGAACAGCTGCTGGGCGATCTCGCGGTTGCTGCGCCCGGTGGCGACCAGCGCAAGCACCTCGCGCTCGCGGGTGGTCAGCGCGTCGCCGTCGCGCGACCTCGGGGCCCGGCCGCCGCCGGCGGCCGGGCCGGTCAAGGCCCGCAGCTCCTCGAGGAGCGGGCGCGCACCGAGGGTGGCGGCCGATGCCCGGGCCAGGTCGGCTTCGGCGCCGGCCTCGGCCGTCTCCCCGGCGGCGAACAACACCGCGGCCAGCCGAGCCCGGCTGCGCGCGGTCTCATAGACGTGGCCGAACGCGTCGAAGGCCGCGACCGCGTCGCGCCAGGCGGCGATCAGGTCGGCCTCCTCGGGCGGGGTTATTCCCGCGAGCCAGTGCAATCGGGCCTGCTCGGCCTTCACCCGTGCGGTCCACGCCCGCCCCTCTGGGCCGACCGTGCGGCTCTTGGCGGACATGACGTCCGCAGCGGCGGCCAGCTCGTCGCCGCGTGCGATGAACGCCTCGCGTTCGCTGACGGTGGCCGCGGCGGCCGCGGTCGCGAGCTGGCCGAGCAGTAGCGCGGCCAGCCTGGTCCTGGCCGGAAACCCGGTGCGCTGCCACAGCGTCGAGACGGTGGCCACCGTGTCGTCGTGGACCGCGATCGCTCCCGCGATGTCGCCGGCCTCGCCGTACAAATCGATCGCCGCGGCCCCGCTCGTGATCGGGACCAGTCCGTCGATCTGCCACAACTTGCGCAGGCGCGGCATGATCGCCAGCGCACCGACATCGCCGCGGCCGGCCGCGATCTCCAGACCGATCGAGGCGAGCAAGGCCTCGGCAAACTCTGGCGGCGCCTCGCCGGTGACGTCGATCATCTTCTCCGCCGTGGCCCAGTCGCCGGCGACAACCGTCACGATCGCGCCGATCGCCACCGCATCCAACCCGTACGGCGCCCACCGGCGCCCGAGCGCGCACGCCTTGCGGACGGCCTGGTCGAACAGCTCGATCGCCGAGCTCAGCCGGCCCTGGGAGTAGTGCAGGCTCGCGAGGTGGTAGAGGCCACGAAGCTCGGCGAAGGAGTCGCCGGCCGCCTTGGCCTCGTCGATCACCGCGGCGATGGCCGACACCGCCGCCTCCGGGTCACCGGCTCGCTCGTCGAGCTTGGCCAGCTGGATCGTCGCGTCGGTAGCGACCGCAGCGAAGTTGAGGTCGCGTGCGATCGCCAGCGCCTCGGAGGCCCACATCGCGGCGTCGTCGTCGCGGGCCCGATCCGCGGTCGCCCGGGCGTGCACGCTGAGGATGTTGGCGCGCAGCTTGCTGGGCGGCTGGTCGGCCATCAGCTGGACCGCCTCGGTGGTCAGCGCGAGGAGGTCGAGCTTGTGGTCCATCACCAGCGCGGTCACCGCGATCGCGTGGATCAGCCGCACCCGATCAAGCGGCGGCGCGTCGTCGGGCAGGGCCAGAAGTTGGGTCTCGGCCAGCGCCAGCGACCTGACCAGGTGGCCGGCGGCGGCCGCCGCGTTGCTGGCGCGCACCACGACGTCGGTGCGGTCGACCGGGTCGA
>CAYNDD010000180.1:0-7055 GCA_964395425.1 uncultured Frankiaceae bacterium | reverse complement strand
ACCCGGTCCGCAGTGTCGGCTGGCAGATCACCGAGCCGATGCGCGTGCACGACACCGCGGCCGGCGCCGCAGCCCGGGATCGCACCCGCGAGCTGTTGTCGCTCGTGGGCCTGCCGCCGGCGATCGAGCAGGCGTTCCCGCACCAGCTCTCGGGCGGGATGCGGCAGCGGGCCGCGATCGCGATGGCGCTCGCCTGCGAGCCGAAGGTGCTGCTGGCCGACGAGCCGACGACTGCACTCGACGTCGTGGTCCAGGCCGGCATCCTCGATCTGCTGGGCCGGCTCAGCGAGGAGCTCGACCTCGCGCTCGTGCTGGTCACGCACGACCTCGCGGCCGCGGCGGCGACCTGCGGTCGGCTCGCGGTCATGTACGCCGGCCGGCTGGTCGAGTCCGGACCGGTCAGCTCGATCGCCGGCGCACCGGAGCACCCGTACACCCGTCAGCTGTTCGCGGCGATCCCCGACCTCTTCGACCACCACTCGGTGCACGCGATTCCCGGCGCGCCGCCCCGGCTCGACCAGGTGATCGAAGGATGTGCCTTCGCGCCTCGCTGCGACGTACGGATCGAGCGCTGCGGTCACGAGCTGCCGCCGCTGATCCAGATCGGCGAGAGCTGGGAGTCCGCCTGCCTGCTGTCCCGCCCTGGATCCGGTGGTGGTCCGGCCGCCCCGACCGCGCCGGCGGCACCCGACGACGCCCGCACCGACCGAGCGGCCGGAGCGCCGGGAGCGGACGAGGTCGTGCTGGCCCTGGACGAGGTCTTCGTGACCTTCCCGCGCCGCCGCCGGATGGTCGACCTGCTCCGCGGCCGGCCGCGGGCGATCGTGCGAGCGGTCGACGGGTTGTCACTGTCGATCGAGCCTGGCGAGATGATCGCGCTCGTCGGAGAATCGGGGTCGGGCAAGACCTCGACTGCGCACGCCATCGTCGGCAACGTGTCGACGAGTGGCGGGCAGGTGGTGGTCTCGGGGGAAAACCTCGGGAGCATGGACCGCAAGGCCCGTCGGCGGCTGCGCCAGCACGTCCAGCTCGTCTACCAGGACCCGTACGAGTCCCTCGATCCGCGAATGCGAGTGCGATCGATCCTGGACGAGCCACTGCGGGTCAACCACATCGGACGTAACCGAAAGGAGCGGCAGCGCCTGGCCGCTGAGGCGTTGATCCAGGTCGGCATGGATCCGCCGGAGCTCTTCCTCGACCGCTTCCCGCACGAGCTGTCCGGTGGTCAGCGGCAACGGGTGGCGATCGCGGCTGCGCTCGTGATGAACCCGACCATCCTGGTCGCCGACGAACCGGTCTCGATGCTCGACGTGTCGGTCCGGGCCGAGGTGCTGGAAGTGCTCGACACGCTGCGGCGAACCAAGTCGGTCGCGATCATCATGATCACGCACGACCTGTCCACCGCGGCTCACTACGCCGACCGGATCGCGGTCATGTATCTCGGCCGGATCGTCGAGCAGGGCCCGGCCACGGACGTCGTCGGCGCTCCGGGCCATCCCTACACCCGCGCCCTGGTGGCGGCGGTGCCGGTTGCCCACACGCAGCGGCGACCGACGACCGTGCTCTCGGGCGAGATCCCGGACGCGGCCGCGATCCCGGCTGGCTGCCGCTTCGAGCCACGATGCCCGATCGCGGTGCCCGAATGCCGGGAGACCGACCCGGCGTTCGTGACCGTCGGGGACGAGCACACCGCGGCGTGTCTTCGGGCCGAGATCGCGGCCGGGGTGAGCTCGTGAGTGCGCGCCGGCTGGTCATGGCGATGGTGCTGGCGGCCGTCGTGCTCACCGGCTGCGATCGCAGCTTCCCGCTCAACGATCCCGGCGTACCAGGACCGGGTGGGTTCCTGCGGATCGGCACGATCTCGATCATCAACTCGATGAACCCGTGGATCACCGACGATCAGCTGGCGCTGAGCACGCAGAGCGACATCTATCCGCGGATCCTTCAGTACAACCTCAAGACCTTGGACTTCGAGCCTGACTTCGCGTTGAAGTGGGCGCTGTCCAACCACGGTCGCACCTGGACGTTCACGACCCGCGCCGGCGCGGAGTGGTCGGACGGCCAGCCGCTGACCGCACAGGACGTCGCATGGACGATCGCCACGATGGTCCGGCTGCGCAAGGGGCCGGCCGCATTGTGGGCAAGCGCGGTGGCGGGCGTAGTCAGTGCGACTGCGCCGAACCCGACCACGGTGGTGGTCACCTACCGCAAGCCCGAAGGCGATGCGCTGTCCAACCTCGAGCAGATCCCGGTGCTGCCGGAGCACGTGTGGGCGACGTACGCCGCCGGCAACGGCAAAGCGCTGCGCAGCCAGCCCAACACTCCGTCCGCGGGTCATCCGATCGTGTCCGGCGGACCGTTCATGTTCGTCAAATACACCTACAACGAGGCGATCGTCTTCGCCCGCAACCCGCACTACTACGGCCCGCCGGCGCACATTGCAGGTTTCGGTGTCGAGCTGTTCTCCAACGACGACGCGCTGGTCGCTGCCATGCGGGCCGGCGAGGTCGATGCGGCGACCGGCGACCCCAACCTGCCGCCGACCGACGTACGCCCGTTGAAGTCAGGGGGGTTCCGAATCCTGGCCGAGCCGGCCGTTGCCTACAACGACCTCATCATCAACACCAACCCGAAGAAGATCGTTCATCGCGAGTTGCTGAACCCCAACGTCCGCAAGGCTTTTGAGTACGCGATCGACCGCAACACAATCGACAAGGTGGCTTTCCTCGGCTACGCACAGCCCGCTCAGTCGATCGTGCCGCCGGCTACCGGCAAGTGGTACGACCCGGCGGTGAAGCCGCTCCCGTACGACTTGTCCAAGGCCAACGCGCTGCTCGACGCAGCCGGCTACAAGCGCGGGCCAGGTGGGATCCGGGTCGCCGATGGCCATCCGATGTCCTACACCGTCTACGTGTCGACCGACAACGGCGGCGAGGGTGTGCGCAGCGGCGAGATCATGACCACCGACTTCCGAAAGATCGGTGTCAAGCTCACGTTCCAGCTCACCGATGACGACGCGCTCAACTCGGATATCTTCGCCGACCACTACCGCAAGTTCGACATGGCGATGTGGGGGTGGGACACGTTCATCGACCCGACGTACATCCTCAACGTGCTGACCTGCTCGCAGTGGTACGACAACAGCGACTCGGGCTATTGCAATCCGACGTACGACAAGCTCTACAAAGAGCAAGGCGCGACGACGAACATCGTCAAGCGGCGCCAGCTGGTCTACCGAATGCAGGAGATCCTGGCGAACGCGCGGCCGTACATCATCTTGCAGGACCTGGATGTGCTGGAGGCCTGGAATCCGCGCTGGACCGACATCGTCGAGTCACCGGACGGATGGTTCAACCAGTTCTCCTCCGACGGCCAGACCTCGATCCGCCTGGCGCCCGGCGCGGGCTGAGCCGACGGTCGGGTCAGGGCGAGGTGAACATCCCGCGGCCCAACCAGTCGTTGTGGTCACGAACGCCGGGGAGCGCGAAGAAGTAGCCGCCGCCGACCGGGCTGACGTAGTCGGCCATCGGCTCACCGACCAGCCGGACCTGGGTCGCCTCGAACTGCCGCTTGATGTTCTGCTGGAAGCAGTTGAAGACCAGGCCCATGTCGAGGTTGCCGTTGAGGTCGATCCCGCGGTCGTAGTTGTAACCGCGTCGGTAGATCCGGCTCGGCTCGGTGCGGCTCGTGCGCGGGTTGGCGAGCCGGATGTGGGCGTCGAGCGGGATCACCTTGCCGAGCGGATCGGCGTGGTAGTCGGGGAGGTCGGACTCGGTGACACCGTCGAGCGGTGCGCCGGTGTCGCGGAAGCGGCCGATCATCGCCTGCTGCTCGTGCAGTGACACCCGGTCCCAGAACTCGATGAACATCTTGATGATCCGGCAGACGTGATAGCTGCCACCAATTGCCCAGCCCGGCTCGCCGTGACCCTGCTCGACCCACAACAACTGCCTGGCGACGGCCGGGTGATCGATCGCGGGGTTGGCAATGCCGTCCTTGAACCCGAGGTGGTTGCGCGGCACCCCAGATGGTCGCGACGGCGAGACGAAGCCGTCGATCCGCCAGCGCGCCACCATCCCACCGCGGGTGTACTTGGCCAGATCGCGCAGGGCGTGGATCGCCGTATCAGCGCTGCCCGCGCAGATCTGCACGATCAGGTCGCCGTCGGTCTGGTCCGGGTCGAGGTCGTCGTTCGGGAACGGGCGCATCGGGGTGAGATGGCGGGGCTTCACCCGGGCCAGGCCGAACCGGTCGTCGAACAGCGTCGACCCCACGCCGACCGTCATCGTGAGGCCGTCGGCCGGTACGTCGGGCCCGAGCGTGCCGCTGTCTGCCGGTGGCGCGCCGAGGCCGAGGTCGCGCGGCGTGCCGCCGGCGGTGAGGAAGCGGGCCCGGTCAGTGACTGTGTGGAACAGCTCGGCGAGCTCGTTGCGATCCGCGGCGGTGACGTCGAAGGCGGCGAAGCAGGCCGCCGGCGGCGGTGGAGTGCTGATGCCGGCCTGGTGGGCGCCGTGGAACCGCACCCGTGGGAGGTGGGCGGCCGGGTCTCGAACGGTCGGGACCTCGGGCGGCGCGTCGGCACCACCGGGCCGTGGACGGACACTGGTCGCGGCCTCGGCCGGGGGGAGTCCGGCCGAGGCGAGGGCGGCGCCGGCCGCCACGATCCCGGAGCGCCCGAGGAACTGCCGCCGGTCGATGGTCATGACTTTCCGATCGTCAGCAGGTCGGGTACCGGCGCGAGGACGTTCAGGGCGCGACCAACGGCCGCGTCGACCGCTTCACGGCTGCGTCGTGGCAGGTCGACCACCGCGACCCAGGCGCCGCTGTGCGTTCTGGTGGCTTCCACCACTCCGGCCAGCCTCGTCAGTGCCTTGCGGGCGTGCGCGACCAGGTGTGGCGAGCGCGGTCTGATCAGCTCGGCCAGCAGGCCGAGCAGCTCGCGGGTCCCGGTGACGTCGGCCCGTACGGACGCCAGGCTGGTCCCGCTGCCGTAGTCATCCTGCCCGGTGAGCGAGTCGCGCAGTGCATCCTCGAGGATCTCGTGGCAGCGCAGCGGAAGCCCGCTGACGCTCGCGGTCGTCAACGGGAGCCAGTGCCAGATCGGCGGCGTGGTCAGCCGCGACACGGCCCGCACGAGGGCCTTGGCGTCCGCGGTCGCGGCGGCGATGTCCGACCGGGTCCAGAGGTCGTCCTCGACCTTGTGGAAGCCGGTGAACTTCGGGCTCGAGGTGCCGCCGACGAGCCCGGCGGTGGTGCCGTCGATGGTTCGGCCGAGGATGCCGAACGCACTGTAGGTGCCGTCGTCCTGGCCGATCCGAAGCCAGGTGAGGTGCGCAGTGAGCCACTCGTGCCTCGCAGCGGCGGCGTCGTCGCCGGCCAGGTCGGCCTCGAGGGCGTTGGTCTGGCTGGTCAGCAGGCCGAACTCGCGGACGACGAAGCTTCGGTAGGACCTCATCGCCGGGGTCAGCTCACCCAAGGTGACCGGCACGACCGGCGGCCCCGGGCCGCCGTGGTTCGGGTCGACCGGCACGGTCTGGACGTCGGACACTCGTTCCGGTCGGCCGGTGAGGTCGCATCCCCAGACGTAGCGCCGGCCCCGGTCGAGCGTCACTGCGAGCTCGCGCACCGAGTGCGGCTTGAGATGCTTGATGGTCGCGACGATCGCGTTCGACCGCGGATGAAAGAGGTAGATCGTGGCCGAGTACGCCGACCGGTTGGTGACCGCGAAGTGCGCCCGGCCGGGGTTGGGGGCGAACCACCTCGGTGCGCAGGTCGTAGTGGTCACGTAGATGCGCGGGCCGCGAAGGTGGCCGTCGAGCTCACCGGGGGCGGTCAGGCCGCCGGCCGCCGGAATCGATCCGAACGCCAGTGTGGTGGCCGCGATCGCCGCCACCACACTGCTCGTTCGATACCGCACGGTTGTCCTACCTTGCGCGAGCGGCCGTGAGCCGGCCGCTCGATTCTCAGCGGTTCGTATAGATGTCCGGCCCGAACGATACGACCTTCGGCTGCTGGGCATCGCCGAGGTGGTGCAACCCGAAGATGTCCTCGATGCTTCGCAGCAGCGAGAAGTGGTTGTAGGGCTTCGTGGTCGTCGTACCGGGCTTGACGAACTTCGACAGCACGATCGCGCCGACCCGGCCGCCGCCGGGGCCGTAGAGGCCCGGCTCGTTCATGTTCGGGTGTGACGGGGCGGAGTAACCGGTGCTGACGCGCTCGCCGCAGCACGCGCCGGCGTCCTCGTCGGAGCCCGACTCGTCGAAGTTGATGACGATCATGCCGTTCGCCTTGTAGGCCGGCGAGCTCATGATGATCGGGATCCACTTCTTCAGGAACTGGTTGACCCGGACCAGCCCGCCCTTGCGGCCGTCCTGGCACTTCGGGGTGTCGTGGCCGTCGGCGCAGGTGTTCGGCGTGATGAACGAGTAGTTCGGGGTCGTCGAGATCTTCTTCAGGTCCTGCTGCAACGGCTTGAGGGTCAACACGTGCGAGTCGCAGTAAGCCTGGTTGTCGATGATCGACTTGAAGTAGACGAACGGGTCGTGCCGGGTCGCGTAGCTGTCGGTCTTCGGCCCGGTCGAGTCGGTCAGGTCCTCGGCGCCGAGCGCCGGGTGACCGCAGGCCGGCCCGTTCGCAGTCTCGACGGTCTTGTCGCGGTGCGGGATGTTGCCCATGTCCTGCTCGTAGGCCCGCCAGGTCAGTCCCTTGGCGGTCAGCTGGTTGGCGATCGTCTTGACGTACTTCGGGTAGACGCAGCCCTCGCCGGAGAGCTGGTGGTACTTCGTCCACTTGTCGAAGTTCTCGCCACCGAACTGGATGAAGGGTTCGTACAGGCCGCAGTCCTGGCCGAGTTCGTAGTTGCTGTTCTGGCCGGAGATCATCGCGGTGTAGTTGTCGAGGCTGTCGTGCCCGATGCCGTAGTACTGGGTGAGCAGCGCGCCCTTGGCCGGCAGCGCCTTGGCGAGATATGGCGCCTGCTTTTCGCCCGGCTTTCCGAAGCTGTATCCGAAGGATTCATTCTCCAGCGTGATGATCCACACGTGCTTGATGGCCGG
>CAYNDD010000179.1:1281-7077 GCA_964395425.1 uncultured Frankiaceae bacterium | reverse complement strand
CGCGGCAACGAGATGGCCGACATCCTCGCCGAGTTGAGCGAGCTCGCCGATCCGCGCACCGGCCGGCGGCTGGCCGAGCGGACCGTGATCATCGCGAACACCTCGAACATGCCGATGATGGCCCGGGAGGCCAGCATCTACACCGGTGTCACGGTCGCCGAGCACTTTCGCGACATGGGCTACCACGCTGTCGTCATCGCGGACTCGACGTCACGCTGGGCCGAGGCCCTGCGTGAGTTCTCGTCCCGGTCGGGCGCGCTGCCGGCGGAGGAGGGATATCCGGCCTCACTCGCCACCGCGTTGGCCGCCTTCTATGAGCGTGCCGGCCGGGTCGTCACGCTCGGCGGTGCGACCGCCTCGGTCACGATCATCGGTGCGGTCTCGCCGCCCGGTGGCGACACCACCGAACCGGTGACGGCCCAGACCGAGCGCTTCGTCCGGGCGCTGTGGAGCCTCGATCGGGATCTTGCCTATGCGCGCCACTATCCGGCGGTCGGCTGGGCCGGCTCCTTCTCTCGGGACGGCGACTCGTTGGCATCCTGGTACGCCGGCAACGGTGATCCGGGATGGGGGACGCGGCGGGCCCGGCTGATCACGCTGCTCGCGGAGGCCGATCGCCTGGGTGAGCTCGCCGAGCTCGTGGGCAGCGGTTCGCTGCCGGGCCACGGGCGGGTCGTCCTCGTGGCTGGCCGGCTCCTGCGCGAGGGCGTCCTGCAGCAAAGCTCGGTGTCACCGAACGACGCGCACTGCACGGCGCTGAAGACCGCGGCGCTCGTGGATGCCGTGCTCGATGTCGTCGACCGCTGCGACGCGTTCGTCGAGAGCGGGGGATCAGCCGGCGACATCGAAGAGATCGACTTCACCGCACTGCTGCGGGCAGCCGAGGAAACGCCGCCGGACGACCAGGCCGGAATCGCTGCGCGCCGCCAACAGGTGCTCGACACGGTGGCGGCGCTGCGATGACCGAGAGCGGCGGGCGCCAGTTCGACATCGACTACGGCGGTGTGCGCGAGCTTCGTGGGCCGCTGTTGATCGTGCAGGGCGTGTCGGGGGTGGGGTGGGACGAGTTCGCCGTGATCCGGATCGAGTCCGATGTCGACCCGGTGCCGGAGCGGCACGGGCTGGTGCTCGAGGTCGATCGTGACATCGCCGTGATCCAGGTGCTCGAAGGCACCGAGGGTTTGGTGCCGGCGACGACCCGGGTGGCGTTCTCCGGGGCGCCGCTGCGGGTGCCGGTCGGTCCGGGCTGGCTCGGGCGGGTGTGCAACGGCCGGGGCGAGCCGATCGACGGCGGGCCACCGATCTCGAGCGTCATCACCGCGGCCGTTTCCGGCGATCCGCTCAACCCGACCCATCGGGAGCCGCCGGCCGAACCAGTGCTGACCGGCATTTCGGCGATCGACGCGCTCACCACGTTGGTGCGCGGGCAGAAGCTGCCGATCTTCTCGGTCGCCGGCCTGCCGCACCTGGAGCTCGCCGCGCAGATCGCGGCGCAGTCGACCGCCGGGGACGAACCGTTCAGTGTGGTGTTCGCGGCGATGGGCCTGACTCATGCAGACGCGGATGCGGTGCGCGGGTCCCTCCAGGAGCGCTCCGCCGCCGGCGAACTGGTGCTGCTGCTCAACACCGCGGACGATCCGGTGATCGAGCGGATCTTGACGCCGCGGATCGCCCTGACCGTCGCCGAGCATCTTGCGTTCGAACTGCACCGGCACGTGCTCGTCGTACTGGCCGACATGACGAGCTATGCCGAGGCGCTGCGCGAGGTCTCGGCGGCGCGCGGTGAACTGCCCGGCCGTCGTGCGTATCCGGGCTACCTGTACAGCGACCTCGCTTCGCTGTACGAGCGGTGCGGGCGGATCCGGAACACGGTTGGATCCGTCACGGTCGTGCCGGTGCTGACCATGCCGGCCGGGGATATCACCCATCCGGTGCCCGATCTCACCGGATACATCACCGAGGGCCAGATCGTGCTCGCGGCGGATGCCCATGCGCGCGGGGTCTACCCGCCGATCGACCCGTTGTCGTCGCTGTCGCGGTTGATGCGCAGCGGCGCCGGGCCGGGTCGGACCCGCGAGGATCATCTCGAGTTGGCCGCGCAGCTGCTCGCCGCCCTGGCTCGAGCGCGTCAGGTGCAGGAGCTCGCCGAGATCATCGGGATCTCTGCGCTCAGCAGCATCGACCAGCCCTACCTGGACTTCGCGACGCAGTTCGAGCAGTTGCTGGTCAACCAGCGTCGCGGTGAGAAGCGCTCGATGGAGGAGACTCTCGACCGCTGCTGGGACGTGGTCAACGTTCTTCCGACCCGAGAGCTCACCATGCTCTCGCCCCGGTTCATCGAGGCGCATCCCCGAGCGGAGCGCTGACCCGATGCCGGTCGTCAGGAGGATTCCGCCGGGTCGGGCCGGGCGGATGTGGTTGCGCGGCCGGCTGGACACCGCGACCCGTGGGCGTGACCAATTGGATCGCAAGCTCAGGATCCTGATCGCGGACCAGGAGCGTCTGCAGGCTCGCAAGCAGGAGCGGCAGGATGGGTGGACCAGCGACTACGCGGTCGCACAGACCTGGTTGCTTCGGGTGACGCTCCTCGGCGGACAGGACGCGGTTCGCAACGCGACCCCGGTCGAAGCGGCCGACCTGCAGTTGTCGTGGACATCCACGATGGGGCTGACGTATCCGGAGGGTGCCGACCTCCCGGATGACCCGTCGCGTTCTGTGTCGGGTAACTCGGCGATCGTTCCGGCCGTCGCGGCCTTCCGCGCCGCACTGCTGGCCGCCGCCCAGCTCGCCGCCGCCCAGGAGGCTCTGCGTCTCGTCGAGGCGGAGGTCGCAGTGACCCGCCGCCGGTTGCGCGCCCTGGACAAGCGGTGGCTGCCGTGGCTGCGAGACCGGCTCGCCGCGCTGGAGCTGACCCTCGACCAGGCCGAGCAGGAGGACGGCATCCGACTGCGACGCGCGATCGACAGCTCGCGTCTCTAGTGTCGTTGCCGCCTGCGTACCAGTGATTCGCCCGGCCGCCAGCGGAAGGCCGAGCCGATCACCGCGGCGGAGCCGAGCGCCCAGAATCCAAGGACCGCAAGCTGTCCGTGGGTGAGGACCGGGCCGGTCAGGTCGGGGCGGATCAGATGTTCCGCGCCGGTTGCGATCGCGCGGACCGGCAGCAGGGACGCGGCATGCCGGAGCCAGCCCGGCGAGCTGGTCGCGGGGAAAAAGACATTGGAGATGAAGGCGACCGGCAAGAGCGTGCCGTACGAGATTGCCAGCGCCGACTCCGCGTCCGACACGAGTGTTCCGACCGCTAGTCCGACCAATGCGAAACACACCATGCCGAGCGCGCACACCGCGACCAGGTCCGGGACGGCGCATTGCGTTGAAGCGCGCGTGCAGCAGCGTCGTACCGAACACGATGACCGCGGCGGCAGACGCCGCTCCGATCGCGGTCGCCGCGACGATTCGCCCGGCGAAGTACGCCCACAGGGGCGAAGTCCCGATGCCACACCGCCGATCGCCTTGCCAGGACGGGCCGGGATGCTGCGCGGTCTCACGGGCTGCTGGGGTACTTCTCCAAGATCGCCCGAAGTCGCGCGGCGAACCGCAGCGACTCGTCGTGGTCACGCTGCCACACGTTGCGCCCGAAGATCAGACCGGTCGCGCCGGCTTGCGCCGACTCCTCCGCCTTGGCGATCATCGCGTCGTCGCCGGCCTTCTCGCCACCGGAGATCAGCACCAGCGAATGGCCGGCCGAACGCACCACGGCATCGATCGCTTGCTGATGGGAGAACTCCTGGTCGTAGGCGGCCGGCACGTTGGTCCGCTTGTCCGGGTTCGGGAAGTTGACCTTCACCACGTCGGCCCCGAGCTCGCTGGCGACTCGCGCGGCGTAGTCCACGGCGTAGAACGAGTCGTTGCCGCCCTTTGCGTCGATTGCGCTTCCGCGGGGATACGACCAGACAACGAGTGGCATCCCGAGTCGTTCCGCCTCGATTCGCACGGTGCGCAGCTGGTTGAGATCGTGCTCTTGCGCAGGACTTCCCACGTAGAGGGTGTAGCCGACCGCGTCCGCGCCGAGCCGAACCGCGTCCTCGACCGTGGCGTTGAGCGGTGACAGTGCTTCAGCGGACGACGGGATCTCGGTCTTCCCGTTGAGCTTGAGAATCAGCGGAACCTGGCCGGCGTACTCCCAGTAGAACTTCTCGGCCAGGCCGATCTGGATCGCAATCCCGTTGAAGCCGCCTTCCAACGCGAGCCGGATGATGTAGCGCGGATCGCCGGCGACCGGGTTGGGGGCGAAGTCCCTGGGGCCGTGCTCGAGCCCCTGGTCGTAGGGCAGGAAGAGCGCGGTGCCGTTCCGCAGACCGTGGTCGAACAGGATGCGGTGCAGGCGGGCCTTCTTCCCCGTCGTCAGGCCGCGGTTGTGAAGGGGCAGTCGCTCGGTCATGGCTGGCTCCGGATTCGGTGGCGGGTCGGCTACGCCGGAAGGCTTGCGCCCACCAGGCGGCACAGGTCGGCGAGGCGGCAGGTGTAGCCGAACTCGTTGTCGTACCAGCCGAAGATCTTGACCAGCTCGCCGTTGACCTGAGTCAGGGGCGCGTCGAAGACGCACGACGCCGGCTCACCGATGATGTCGCGCGAGACGATCGGATCGGTGTTGTAGCGCAGGATCCCGGCCAGCGGTCCCTCGGCTGCGGCCCGGAAGGCCTCGTTGACCTCGTCGACGGTGGTCTCGCGCGAGACGATCGAGGTGAGATCGGTGAGCGACCCGTCCTCGACCGGCACCCGGACTGCCACGCCGTCGAGCCGGCCGACCATGTCCTCGATCACCAGGCCACTCGTTCGAGCCGCACCGGTCGAGGTCGGGATGATGTTGACGCCGGCCGTCCGGCCGCGGTGCAGATCCTTGTGCGGGGAGTCGAGGACCACCTGGTCATTGGTGTAGCCGTGAATCGTCGTCATGAAGCCCTTAACCAGTCCGAATGAGTCGTGCAGGACCTTCACCAGTGGTACGACGCAGTTCGTCGTGCACGAGGCGTTCGAGATGATGTCGTGCGCGCCGGGGTCGTACTTGCCGTCATTGACGCCCATGACGACGGTGAGGTCGACCGCGCCCTTGCCGGGCGCCGTGATCAGCACCTTCTTGGCGCCGGCCTTCAGGTGTAGCGCGGCATCGTCGCGGCTGCGGAACTTGCCGGTCGACTCGATCACGACGTCGACGCCGAGCGTGCCCCAGTCCAGCTTGGCCGGGTCCCGCTCTGCGGTGACGACGATCCGCCGCCCGTCGACGCTGATCGAGGTGTCGTCGTGTTCCACCATTCGCCCGAAGCGGCCGTAGGTCGAGTCATAGCGCAGGAGGTGAGCCAGCGTCGCCGTGTCAGTAAGATCGTTGACCGCCACGATCTCCAGATCGGTCTCGTCGGCCATCCGCAGCAAGCTCCGACCGATCCGGCCGAATCCGTTGATGCCGACCTTGGTACTCATGGTGTCCTCCGAGAAGTCGATGTGGTTCCAGGCTGTGTCAACAACCGCGGCACGACTAGGGGCAAAGGTCCTGCGATCGGCCGAGTGAGTCCTGAGATCGCGCCATTGCGATCTCGGACGGACCGAACTCGGGTCCGGTCAGACGATCGCGGGGATGCGGTCCTCGGTGCGACCGCTCGCCCTTCCCGTGGTCATGTATTCGACGACGCTCTGCCGGTCGAACTCGGCGGCCGGGCCACTCGCCACCAGGTGGCCGAGCTGAAGGACCGCAATCCGGCCGGCGACCTCGAACACGTCGTTGAGGTTGTGCGAGATGACGAT
>CAYNDD010000179.1:0-1181 GCA_964395425.1 uncultured Frankiaceae bacterium | reverse complement strand
CCCGCATCCCTTGCAGTGGTCGAAGTCGAAGGCGTACGAGCCGTTGCCGAGCTTGATGACGGCGTTGTCGGGGCACACGCCGTAGCAGTTGTCGCAGCCGAAGCAGTTGCCGCACGACAGGCAGCGACGGGCTTCGAACAACGCGGTCGACTCGTCGAGGCCGGCGTCGATCTCGTCGAAGGTGGACGCCCGGCGGGCCGCCTCGAGCTGTGGCTGCACCGACGGCGGTGCGTCGGAGTAGTACCAGGTGTTGAGCCGGTCACTCGTCGCAAGCGCGGGACGCGGTGGCGCCGTCCACTGGGCATCTCGGAGCCAGGCATCGATGGTGCGGGCAGCCCGCTTGCCATGACCGATTGCGGTCGTCGCGGTTCGGTGCCCGGCGGTCATGTCGCCGCCGGCGAAGATCCCGGGGTGGCCCGTCATCTGGTCCGATCCGACCATGACTGCGCCGTCCCGAACCTCGATGTCCGTGACCTGGTCGAGCAGGCGAAGGTCGACGTCCTGCCCGAGTGCGAGCACGACGGTGTCGGCGTCGAGCTCCTCGAACTCGCCGGTGGGCTGCGGGAATCCGCTCTCGTCGAGCCGCATCTTCTCCACCGTGACGTGCTCACCGTCGGTCGCGGTGATCGTCGACAGCCACTGCACCCGCACGCCTTCGGCGATCGCAGCCTCGAGGTCCTCGGAACGGGCCGGCATCTTCTCGCGGTTGCGGCGGTAGACGATGACGGTGTCGGTGGCCCCTAACCGTTTGGCGGTGCGGGCGGCGTCCATGGCGGTGTCGCCGCCGCCGTAGACGATGACCCGGCGGCCGATGCTCGGTCGCTGCTCGGCCGCATTGGTGTCGTGCAGCAGGGCGATCGCATCGACGATCCGGGCCGAGTCACCGGCCGGGATGTCGGCATGCTTGCTCACCTGCGCGCCGACCGCCAGCAGTACGGCGTCGGCGTTCTCGGCTTTCATGGTGGCGTCGAGGTCGTCGACCCGGGTGCCGGACCGGACCGTGATTCCCAGCGCAACCAGGCGGGCGATCTCGGCATCGAGAACGCTGCGAGGAAGGCGGTACTGCGGGATTCCGTAACGCATCATTCCGCCGAGCTCGGACTCTGCGTCGATGATCGTGACGTCATGGCCGTAGCGCCGCAGCTGGTACGCCGCCGACAGGCCGCACGGGCCGGAGCCGA
>CAYNDD010000178.1:0-7121 GCA_964395425.1 uncultured Frankiaceae bacterium | reverse complement strand
CCTTCGACAGGCCCCACAAGCCGCCGTAGTTGTTGACGATGTAGCGACAGGAGTTGACCGTCTCGAACCACTCGACGCCGCGCTTCACGATCGGGATGCCGCCGACCGGCACCGCGACGCTGAGGTCCTCGACGCCCCAGTACAACGTGAGTGGCAGGCCGCGCTGGCGCAGCTCGTGGTGGATCGCCAGGGCACTGTCGACGGCCGCATTGCCGAGGTCGACCTGGAAGAACACCGCATCCTCGAGCGTGCGCGGGCTCGCGCTGTGGCTCGCCTTCAGCTGTTCCTGTGCGTAGCGGCCGAGCAGCTCGTCCGGCACCGGTGCCGAGATCTCGACACCGAGCCAATCGGCTTCCCGACGGACGAATCGAACCTTGATCGACTCGGTCATTCCCGTGATCGGCAGCGTCAGCGACACTGCGTCGATCAGCAGGACCTCTGAGGTCGTCGCCGACGTCGGATCGCGACGCGCGTGCAGCACGTAGTTGCCCGACCGCAACGGCCGGGTGATCCCGTCGCCATCGACTGCGTTCGTTGCGATCCTGGCCCGGAACCGGCCGTCGGCGACCGTCGCCCGGTGCCAGGTGGCCGGCGTACCAACTCTGGGTCCGAGGCCGATCTCGAACTGGTCGAGGGCGAACAACGAGCCGGCCACCTCGATCTCGCCGTCCTCGGCGAAGGCAAGCTCGGTCACGAGGGCAGCGCCCGGATGCGCCCACACCACTGCCTGGCCGGTTCGGTTCACCGCCGCGCGCAGCCCGTCCGGGTTGGGTTTTGATTCGGGCTCGGGCCCGGCCGGCGCCAAGACCGCCATCTCGTGGCCCTCGACGAGCGCGAGCAACCGCCAGTTCGCCGATCGGTCTGCTCCGATCGGGCTCGGCAACCGCAGGACGAACGATCCGTCCCCGCGACGGTCGGCCGCGACCGTGCTGCTGGCGCCGGGCGCGGCACCCCACACCCGGGTGGGCTGCCGCCGCGGGTCGTTCGGGCGGATCACCACCGTCGTGCCGGTGACCTCGATCGACTCGGTCAGCACGCCGGCGTCGTCGAACTGGATCCGCAGTGGCTCGCCGGCGTCGACCTTGACCATCGCCAGCGTGTGGTCCGACAACAACGCCGAACCGACCACCGCACCCGAACCGAGTCGCCAGACCTTCCGCAGCTCGATCGTCTTGACCACGTCGCCGTCCTCGACCTGAGCCGACACGGACCACTGACTGCGTCGAGGGTCCGACCCGGGCGACGACCGCAGTTGCTCGACATCGATGTCGCCGATGAACCCGTCGTGGTTGCGCGGAGAGCTCAGGTCCGATGTCCAGCGAGCCGAGTCGACCGAGTCGACCCGCTCGGTCGCGAAGCGGACCGACTCGCCGGTCCGCTCATCGGTCGCGATCAGCGTGATCGTCTGCGATCCGTCGGACACGAACTTGGTATAGGCATAGCCGCTGGCAGTCACCGTCGTCGGTCCGGTCCAGCGGATGTCGGTCACATTGGCGACGACCTCGGCGGCGTCGGCCATGTCAAGCAGCTCGGAGGGCAGGCCGGCGAGATCAACCGGGCAGTCGGTCACGTCGAGCAGGACGCCGCCGTCGTGTCTGAGCAACGGCGGGGCGGACCAGAGCGAGGCATACCAGTCGAGCACCGCTGGGACGTCCCGCCCGCGCTCGTTCAGCAGCAGCCAGTAACAGATTCGCCGATCGGGTGGGATCGCGGCCTTGACCGACTCGGACGCGACCGGCCAGTAGCGCCGGACCACCCGCTGGACCCGATCGATCGTCTCCTGTGGCATGTCGTGCATCTCGCGGACGTAGACCCACAGGTCCACTTCGAGGATCTTCATCGACAGCCGGTCGCCCAAGGCGTCCTGGAGGCCGTTGGACCGGATCATCTCGTCGACCCGGTCGACCATCTCGAAACGGTCGTCGATGTTCTCGGGCTCGAGCAGACGCTGGGTGATCGAGCCGCCCTCGTCGCGCAGTCGCCAGACGTAGACCGGCGCGGCCACGACGTCGATCGCGTTGGCGTGCAACATCGCGGTAAAGATGGTCGCGGTGTCCTCGTACAGCTTGCGGACCGGGAAGGTCTTCACATAGGTACGCCAGAACTTCAGCCGGAAGACCTTGTTCCACGCGACTGTGTCGAACAGCAACTCCGGCGACTCGGCCAGCGTGCGCGAGGTCGCATCTCCGAGGTGCGATCGGGTCTGCAGCCAGGATGGATACACCCGCTTGCCGTCGCGGCGCATGACGTTGCCCGTGACCATGTCGGAGCCGGACCGGCGAAGCGAGCCGACCATCTTCGCGTAGGCATCGGGAAGGATGTAGTCGTCGCTGTCGATGAACGCGAGGTATTTGCCCCGCGCCGCGGCGATCCCGGTGTTGCGGGCCGCCCCGAGGCCGCCGTTGACCTGATGGATGACCCGCACCCGGCGGTCACTCTTCGCGATCTCGTCGCAAAGTGCGCCCGAGGTGTCGGTGGAACCGTCGTCGACCAGGATCAGCTCGAGGTTGCGGTAGCTCTGCGACAGGACGCTCTCTACGGCCTCAGCGAGATAGCTCTCGACGTTGTAGACCGGCATGACGACGCTCAGCCCGGCCCGACGGGGGGCGTCCAGCAACGGCTGAATCCGCTGGCGAAGGTGCCAGAACTGCCGACGAAGTCGAGGCGACATCAGCTGTCGATACCTGGCTCGTACGCTCTGTCTGGCCCGACCCACAAGCCCCATCCGTTACGTGCTCCCTCCGCATGGATCCGACCCGCGACTCTACTGCGTGGAGTTATGCGCTCTCAGAGACTCGGCGCCGGGGCGCAGCCGGGTGCCGGGATAGGGTGATTTGGTGTCGCCAGCCCCTCAGTTGTTGCTCGTCGTGGGCGTCGGGCGGAGCGGAACGAGCGCGTTCAGCGGCTCGGTCGCGGCCCTCGGCTACTCCGTGCCACAGCCGGAGGTCCGGGCCGATGAGACGAATCCGCGCGGCTTCGGTGAGCCCCGATGGGTGGTCGATTTTCACGCCGCGCTGCTGGAGGGGGCGCAGGTCACACCCTGGGACGCCCGCTCGTACGCATGGCGGCACACCCGGTCGGCCGGCGAGCAGCCCGAGGTGGTCGCCAAGCTTCGCGCCTGGTTGACGACGCAGTTCGAGCGTCACGACCGGATCGTCGTAAAGGATCCGCGGACTGCCTGGTTCCTGCGTCTGTGGGACCAGGTCAGCCGCGAGCTCGGCGTCGACACGTCGTACGTCACCTTGCTTCGGTCACCGGCCGAAGCGGTGATGAGTGCCGGTCGCTGGTACGAAGGCCCGAGCCGGCCGACCACCCGGATCTGCGGCTGGATGAACGTGCAGCTCCGGACCGAGCGGCAGACCCGGGACAGCAAACGCGCGTTCATCCGCTATACCGACCTGCTGACCGACTGGCGGTCGGTGCTGTCCGGGCTCAACGCGAAGCTGGATCTCGGGCTCGACCTCCGCAACCAGGCCGCGATCGAGCAGGTCGACGCCTGGTTGGACCCGGGGCTGCGCCGGGAGCAGACCACCCTCGCCGACCTGGAGCTGCCGGCCGCCGTCCGTACCCTGGTCGAGCGAGTGTGGCACGAGTTCGACAGCGCGGTCGATCGAGACGACCGCGCCCTGCAGCTGCGACTGGATGAGCTGCGGGTTGACTACCGCCGGCTCTACCGGGACTCCGAGCAGATCACGCACTCGTCGATCGTTGCCGCCCGCTGGAAGGCGTCGCTGAAAGCGGGCGGCGGCGCGCCGAGTCCGCAGGACGACGAGAACGAGTCGCCGGGGTCCGGGTCGCCGGAGCAGGTCGACACCGCAGCCCGCCCGACTACGGTTCCCACGCCCTCTTAACCGTCCGCGCGCACGATTTCCCGCGTCGGTGCGCTGATCGGCACCACGCGACCGGCCGGGCCCGGATCAGGTCAGGTCGTACCGGTCCAGGTTCATGACCTTGTCCCACGCGGCCACGAAGTCGGCGACGAACTTGCCCTTGCTGTCGTCGGACGCGTAGACCTCGGCGAGTGCCCGCAGCTCCGAGTTCGAGCCGAAGACCAGGTCGACCCGGCTTCCGGTCCACTTGACCGCACCGGTCACGGCGTCGCGGCCCTCGAAGGTCTCCGCGTCGTCCGATGTCGGCTTCCAGGTCGTGCCCATGTCGAGCAGGTTCACGAAGAAGTCATTGGTCAGGGATCCGGACGCATTGGTGAAGACGCCCGTCGTGGACTGCTTGAGGTTTGCACCGAGCACCCGCAGGCCGCCGATCAACACGGTCATTTCCGGCGCGCTCAGCGTCAGCAGGTTCGCGCGGTCGATGAGCAGATACTCCGCGGCCAGACCGAGACCCTTACCGAGGTAGTTGCGGAACCCGTCCGCAGCCGGCTCCAACGCCGAGAACGACTCGACGTCGGTGTCCTCCTGCGACGCGTCGGTGCGCCCTGGGGTGAACGGGACAACGACGTCGTGGCCGGCGTTCTTAGCCGCCTGCTCGACGCCGGCGCAGCCACCGAGCACGATCAGGTCGGCCAGCGACACCCGCTTGCCGCCGGACTGCGCGTTGTTGAAGGACTCCTGCACGCCTTCTAGCGCGCGCAGCACGATCGCCAGGCCGTCGGGGTCGTTGACCTCCCAGCCGTTCTGCGGCTCGAGCCGGATCCGCGCACCGTTCGCCCCGCCGCGCTTGTCGCTTCCGCGGAAGGACGAGGCGGCCGCCCATGCCGTCGAGACCAGCTGCGACACGGACAGGCCCGAGGCGAGGATCTGCGCCTTGAGCGCAGCGATGTCCGTCGCCCCGATCAGCTCGTGGTCCACGGCCGGGACCGGGTCCTGCCAGATCAAGGTCTCCTGCGGGACGAGCGGTCCGAGGTAGCGCTGGATCGGACCCATGTCGCGGTGGGTCAGCTTGAACCACGCCCGCGCGAATGCGTCCGCGAGCTCGTCCGGGTTCGCCATGAACCGTCGCGAGATCTGCTCGTAGACCGGGTCGACCCGAAGCGAGAGGTCCGTGGTCAGCATCGTCGGCGCGTGGGTCACCGACGGGTCGTGCGGGTCCGGCACGGTGCCGGCGCCGCCGCCGTCCTTGGGACGCCACTGGTGCGCACCGGCCGGGCTGGCGACCAGCTCCCACTCGTAGCCGAAGAGGATCTCGAAGAAGCTGTTGTCCCAGGTCGTCGGCGTGGTGGTCCAGATGCCTTCGAGCCCGCTGGTGATGGCGTCGTCGCCGCTGCCCGTACCGAAGGTGTTCTTCCACCCAAGGCCCTGCTGCTCGAGGGGGGCACCCTCCGGCTCCGGGCCGACGTACACCTCGGGGTTGGCCGCGCCGTGGGTCTTGCCGAAGGTGTGGCCGCCGGCGATCAGGGCGACGGTCTCCTCGTCGTTCATCGCCATCCGCCGGAACGTCTCCCGGATGTCGCGCGCCGCCGCGAGCGGGTCGGGCACGGCGTTCGGCCCTTGCGGGTTGACGTAGATCAGGCCCATCTGTACGGCGGCCAACGGGTCTTCCAGGTCGCGGTCGCCGCTGTAGCGCTCGTCGCCGAGCCAGGTGCGCTCAGGACCCCAGTAGACGTCCTCGTCGGGCTCCCAGACATCCTCGCGCCCGCCGCCGAAGCCGAAGGTCTTGAAACCCATCGACTCCAGTGCACAGTTGCCGGCGAACACCATCAGGTCGGCCCAGGAAAGCTTGCGGCCGTACTTCTTCTTGACCGGCCAGAGCAGCCGCCGGGCCTTGTCGAGGTTGCCGTTGTCCGGCCAGCTGTTGAGCGGCGCGAACCGCTGCTGGCCGCCGCCGGCCCCGCCGCGGCCGTCGCTGATCCGGTAGGTGCCGGCGCTGTGCCAGGCCATCCGGATGAACAGCGGCCCGTAGTGCCCGAAGTCGGCCGGCCACCAGTCCTGCGACGTGGTCATGACCTCGTCGATGTCCCGGCGCACCGCGTCGAGGTCGAGGGTCCTGAACTCCTCGGCGTAGTTGAACGCCTCGCCCATCGGGTTGGCCGCGGGCGGGTACTTGCGCAGGATGGTCAGGTTGAGCTGGTCCGGCCACCACGATCGGTTGCCGCCGCCGCCGGTCGGATGGTGGGGACGGCCGACCAAGACCGGGCACTCCGCCGGGCTCGGCTCGTTCATCTCGGCGATGGTGTCCTCGTTGAACTCAGTCACGACATTCCTTCCGGATCAGGCAGTTGGCTCAAGAAGTGATGTGGCGGAACAGTCGGGGCACAGGCCCCAGTAGACGACCTCGGCCTCGTCGATCTCGAAGCCCCCGTCGTCGGACGCAGTCAAGCAGGGCGTCATCCCGACCGCGCAGTCGACGTCGACAATGACGCCGCACGACCGGCAGACGATGTGGTGGTGGTTGTCGCCGACCCGCGCCTCGTAGCGCGCGACCGAGCCGGCCGGCTCGATCCGTCGTACGAGTCCCGCGGTCGTCAGCGCCCGAAGTACGTCGTACACGGCTTGGTGTGAGACATCGCCGTGCTCCGCCCGGACGACACCGATGATCGAGTCGGTGTCGGCGTGCGGATTTGCATGGACGGCGCTGAGCACCGCGACTCGCTGCCGGGTCACCCGCAGCTCGGCCCCGCGCACCATCTGCTCGAAGTCAGCACTGGCGGGCACGCCGCGAGTCTTCCCGATTTTCTGGAATCAATCAAGTATCAGCGAAGCGATGTCCAACCGTTCGCCCGTTCCAGCACACAACGCTGACTAATGCCGCCGAAAAGCCCGACATCCAGGCGGTTTTCGCCGTACTTACGCGGGCGTTGTGTGCTGAAACGGGGAAGGCCGCCACCGCCCAGGAACCCTACGACGTGGTGCCTGTCGCGGCGATCTGCTCGGGATGCCAGGTGCCCTTGCCGTTCGTCGCCCACTAGAACTCCAGGGCGAGATTGGCCCCCCTGTACCGCGATGTTGACGTGGTTGGGGCTGGGCGTCGATGAGCGCCAGCCGACCGTCCGGTGAACTCCCGCCCCCTCATTTCTTTCTGTCAGGGGTCGGGGATAGAAAGGAGACGTACCGCGGCCCCTCGAGGAGCCGCCAGACACGCGTGGCGCCCACAGTGCCACGGGACACATAAGGCGGGCTGCCTGCTAGGAGGCCGGACATGCTCTTGACGTCGTCGTCGCTTGA
>CAYNDD010000177.1:0-7125 GCA_964395425.1 uncultured Frankiaceae bacterium | reverse complement strand
GTGGTCTGGTCGACCCCGCCGCACATCACCAGCTTCGACCCGGACGGCGACGGGTCGGAGGATCCAGGCGGGGTCGGTCTGGCGGTCGACGACGACCCGTCAACCCAGTGGACCACCGACACCTACATCGGCCGGCCGAACTTCGGCGGGCTCAAGCCCGGAGTCGGCTTGCTGCTCAACCTGCGCCACCCGACCACCGTCGACGTGGCGCAGCTGTTGCTCTCAGCGCCGGGGGCCGACTTCGAGATCAGGGCCGGCTCGGTCCGGCCGACCCAGGCCAGTGACCTGCCCGTCGTCGCATCCCGCACCGACAGTCCGGCCGCGGTCCGGTTGACCCTCGCGACCCCGGTCCGGGCGCGCTACTGGCTGCTCTGGATCACCTCGCTGCCCAAGGCCGGCAGCGGCTACCGGCTCGGAGTAGCCGAAATCGCGCTGCTGCACTAGCCCGCGATCGTGCTCGCCCGCGCGGCCTGTCAGGACCGGTCGAGCCGACCCGAGCCTTTACCCTCACTGCAATGAGCGCCGCACCGCCCGGTGACGACGAGCTGCTCGCCCGTCACGTCGACGGCGACCCTGATGCCTTTGCCGAGCTGTTCAACCGGCATCGGGATCGCCTCTGGGGAGTGGCTCTTCGGACCCTCGGCCATCCAGAGGATGCGGCCGACGCGTTGCAGAACGCGATGTTGTCGGCGCATCGCGGGGCGGCCGGGTTCCGGGGCGGCTCGGCGGTCACGACCTGGCTGCACCGGATCGTCGTCAACGCCTGTCTCGATCTGGCCCGCCGCCAAGCGGTGCGGCCGACCGAGCCGCTCCTGATCGACCCGGCGTCCGAACCGGCCGGCCGTGACACCGTGGCCGAGCACGAGACCTCACTCGCCGTCATGGCCGCGCTTCGTACCCTGCCCGCCGAGCAGGCCGCGGCCGTCGTACTGGTCGACATCGAGGGCTACAGCGTCAACGATGTCGCAGAGATGCTCGACGTCCCCACCGGCACGGTGAAGAGCCGCTGTGCCCGGGCCCGAGCCCGCCTCGCCGAGCAGTTGAGCGAGCTCGACCCGCGCCGACCCGCACCACCCGAGCCCGGGTCCGAATCCGGGACCGGGAACGACTTCGCCGCGCCGCGCGTCCAACGAGAGAACAACCACGGCGAGGAGCCAGCGTGACCGACGACCACATCGACTTCGACGAGCTCGCCGAGCTCGACGAGGGTTTGCTCACCCCCGAGCGTGCTGCCGACGTGCAGGCGCATCTGGCCGGGTGCGCCGAGTGCCGGTCGCGCGTCGATGCCATCGCCTCGACCAAGCGGGCGCTCGCCGCACTTCCCACCGAACCGATGCCGGAGGCGGTGCAGGCCCGGCTCGACCGGGCCCTCACCCGCGCCTCGACGAGCCCCCAGGGCGACGTCGTACCGAATCTTGCTGAGCACCGGCGACGGCGGTTCAGTCGGCCGACCATGGCCGGCAGCGCAGCTGCGGCGGTGATCGTGCTCGCCTTCGGCGCGATCATCATCGGCCACCTGGGCAACGGGACCTCGTCCGGCGGGAGCGAAGCGGGCGGCACCGCGGCGAACGCTCCGGACGCTCAGCGCAGCGTGGTCCAGCCGAAGAACTACATCCGCACGTCGAGTGGCGTGAACTACACGCCCAGCAACCTGAAGACGCTGATTCCCGCGCTTGTGGCAGGCGCTGAGTTCAGCCCATCAGCGTCAACCAGTGAGCCGCCGGTGCCCGCAGGGTCGGGCCCAACCGCGACCCACTCACAGAACCTGTCGAATCAGCCCGTACCAGCCGTGCTGCGCCCGCTGTTCGACTCCCGCGCCGACATCCTGCACTGTGCGGCCACCTTGACCGGGATTCCGAACGCGGTGCCGATCGCGGTCGATTTCGGCCGCTGGACCAACCCAAACGCGAAGCTGCACAACGCGCCATCGGCGATCTTTGTCCTGCGAGACGCAGACGCGAACGTCGTCGACGTCTGGGTCGTCAATCCGAGCTGCAGCGGCGACCTTCTGGTGCGCACCGACACGAAGGTGCCGCTGAACTGACCCGCGGGAATTCCGCTCCCTAGACTCCTGTTCTGCAGGCGGAGCATCACAACGAGGTCTGGAGCATCGATGAGCGGCGCGGTCCGTGACGTCATCATCATCGGGTCGGGGCCGGCGGGTTACACCGCCGCCCTCTACACCGCTCGCGCGAGCCTCAAGCCGCTGCTGATCGAAGGCGTGCAGTACGGCGGCGCGCTGATGAACACCACCGACGTCGAAAACTTCCCCGGCTTCCCCGACGGCATCATGGGGCCCGAGCTGATGGACCTCATGCGCAAGCAGGCCGAGCGGTTCGGCACCGAGATCATCAGCGACGACGCCACCGATGTCGACCTGACCGGAGCGATCAAGCGGGTGGTTGTAGGCGGTGAAGAGCACCTGGCCCGGTCGGTGATCCTGGCGATGGGGTCGGCGTACCGGGAGCTCGGCCTGCCCGGCGAGAAGCGGCTGGCCGGGCACGGGGTGTCGTGGTGTGCGACGTGTGACGGGTTCTTCTTCCGCGACCAGGACATCGCGGTCGTCGGCGGCGGGGACTCCGCGGTCGAGGAAGCCACCTTCCTGACGAAGTTCGGCAAGTCGGTCACCCTCGTGCATCGCCGCGACAAGCTGCGGGCGTCCAAGATCATGGTCGAACGGGCCGCCTCCAACCCGAAGATCTCCTTTGCCTGGAACAGCACGGTCGACGACATCGTCGGCGAAGACAGTGTCTCGGGGATCGTCCTGAAGGACGTCGAGTCCGGCGAGACCAGGACCCTCGACGTAGGCGGGGTCTTCGTGGCCATCGGCCATGACCCGCGCAACGCGCTCATCCGCGGCCAGGTGAACCTCGACGCGGAGGGGTACGTCGTCGTCGACGCCCCGCACACCCGGACCAACCTTCCCGGCGTGTTCGCCTGCGGGGACCTCGTCGACCACACGTATCGTCAGGCCATCACCGCGGCCGGCAGCGGCTGTGCGGCGGCGCTGGACGTGGAGCACTACCTCGACGGCCTGCCGGCCGAGCAGCACTGACCGGCACCGCTCGCTGCGGGAACAACGCCAACCGCCCTCGTGTTGTGCAGGGCACGACCTGCAAGTGACCAAGGAGATCTGAATGGGCGCCCACACCAAGACCGTCACCGCCGCCAGTTTCGACGCCGACGTACTCGGCAGCGAGCTTCCCGTTCTGGTGGATTTCTGGGCCGAGTGGTGTGGGCCGTGCAAGATGGTCGCGCCGGTGCTCGAAGAGATCGCCGCTGAGCACTCCGACCGGCTCACGGTCGCGAAGGTCAACATCGACGAGAACCCCGAGATCGCCCGGCGCTACCAGATCATGTCGATCCCGACCATGTCGGTCTTCAGCTCCGGTGAGGTTGTGAAGAGCATCGTCGGCGCCAAGCCCAAGGCCGCACTGCTGCGCGACCTCGAGGCCTACCTCTAAGCCGCTCCCTCTCACCACGGCCCGTCATTCCGCGAAACCCCACCCGATCGGGTGGGGTTTCGGCCGTCCTACCGGCGGTTAGCATCGGTAGGTCATGCAGTTCTTCCGCCGCGGCGACAGCGGCCCAGCAGTAGCCGAGATCCGCGCCAAGCTCGAGCGCCTCGGCCTGCTTCCGTCGACGTCGAGCGCCGGATTCGACGAATCGATGGACTTCGCGATCCGCGGCTTCCAGCAGGAGCGCGGGCTGCGGGTCGACGGCGTGGTCGGGCCCGAGACCTATCGGGCCCTTGACGAGGCGCATTGGCGGGTCGGGGACCGGCTGCTGTCGTATTCGGTCGCGCGGCCATTCGTCGGCGACGATGTCGCGACCTTGCAGCAACGGCTGCTCGACATGGGCTTCGACCCCGGCCGCTGCGACGGCATCTTCGGGCGGGCCACCGAGACCGCCCTGAAGGAGTTCCAGCGAAACGTCGGCTTGCGCGCCGACGGCACGCTCGGCCCGGGCACGCTGCGAGCGCTCGAACAGCTGCGACGCACCGTGACCGGGGGCGAGCCGTCCGGGCGCCGCGAGGAGGAGCGGCTGCGCCGCGGGGTCGGCGCCCTGGCCGGCCGGGTGGTCGTGCTCGACCCGGGCCACGGTGGTCCCGATCCGGGCGGCACGGCGAACGGGCTGGTCGAGGCCGACACCGTGCTCGATCTCGCCACTCGGATCGAAGGTCGGCTCGGCGCGCTGGGGATGACGACGTACCTCACCCGCAGCGCCGACACCTGCCCCGCCGATGGCGACCGGGCCGCGCTCGCCAACGACCTCGCGGCCGAGATCTTCGTCTCGCTGCACCTCGATGCGGTCCCGAGCGAGCGGGCCTGCGGCAGCGCGTGCTTCTTCTACGGCGCCAGCCTGCCGACCCGAGAGGTCCGGTCGGCGGTGGGCGAGCGGTTGGCGGATCTGATCTCACGCGAGGTCACCGGCCGCACCGACCTCGTCGACGGCCGCACCCACCCCAAGTCGTGGGCGTTGCTGCGGCTGACCCGGATGCCCGCGGTCCGCCTCGAGGCTGGCTACGTGACCAACCCGAGCGACGCAGCCCGGCTGGCCACGCCGGAGTTCCGGGACACCGTGGCCGAGGCGGTCGTCGCCGCCATCCAACGGTTGTACCTGCCCGAGCATCTCGATGTGCCGACCGGGCAGTTCCAGATCGCCGCCGTCACGACGGGCTGAGCGTGACAGAACCGGGTATTTCGCGTATTAGGGTTAAACCGGGCGGAGGACTCCCTCTGGCGTCATCGATCCGAGCAGTCGTTCCAGCGCCACCTCGACGTCCTCCCGCCACGACGCAGCGGTCTTGAGCTCCAACCGAAGCCGGGGAGTCCGCGGGTGCGGCCGGATCGTCTTGAACCCCACCGCGACCAGGTAGTCGGCCGGCAACAGGCAGTGACCGACCTCCGACCAGCGTGCGTCGCCGAATGCCTCGATCGCCCGGACTCCACGGCGGACCAGGTCCTTTGCCACCCCTTGAACGAGCATCCGGCCGAGCCCGCCGCCGGTGAACTCCGGCAGGACCGTGGCCGTCATCAGCACGACGGCATCGGCGCTGACCGGTGAGGTCGGAAACGCGACCGAGCGCGGAACATAACTAGGTGGGGCATAAAGGACGAAGCCGGCGGCGATGCCGTCGACGTAGAGAACCTTCCCGCAACTCCCCCATTCGAGCAGTGCGGCGGAGACCCACGCCTCCTTCTCCAGAGCCGGATCGCCGGCTTCGATCGCCCGCGCGCCCGCGAGCGGGTCGAGCTCCCAGAACACACACCGCCGGCATCGAACCGGCAGGTCGTCGAGGTTGTCGAGGGTGACGTTGGCAAGCCGACGGGTCATGCACACCTCGCCACCGCTCGCTGCGACCGGAGTGGGCGGCGGAACGACCACGCCGGCCCGGCGCTCACTGTAGTCGCCCGGTCAGGGAGCGGCAATGGCCGTCCTCAGACCTCTGCGTCGACCAGCGAGTGCTCGACCAGCAGTTGAGGAGCGAGCACTCCGAGCACCCGCTGAAGGTCGTCCAGCGACGCAAACGCGACGGTCAGCTTGCCGTGTCGCCGGCCCAGCTCGACGCTGACCCGGGTCTCGAGCAGGTCCGAGAGCGAGGCCTCCAGCCGGGCCAAGGCCGGTGCCTTGGGGCCCTGCTTCGACCGCGCCCTGGCGGTCCGTGGCGCCTCGCCGGTGGCGACCAGCTCCTCGGTCGCGCGCACCGACAGCCCCTCGGCCACGATCCGGGCGGCGAGCCGCTCCTGCGCCTCGGCATCGGGCAGGGTGAGCAGGGCCCGTGCGTGTCCCGCGCTGAGCACCCCGGCGGCCACCCGGCGCTGCACGGTCGGCGGCAGTCCCAGCAACCGGATCGTGTTGGTCACGTGCGAGCGCGACCGTCCGACCCGCTCGGCGAGCTGATCGTGGGTCGCGCCGAACTCGGCCAGCAGCTGCTGATACGCCGCGGCTTCCTCGAGCGGGTTCAGTTGCTGACGGTGCAGGTTCTCCAGCAGCGCGTCGCGAAGCAACGCGTCGTCTGCGGTCTCCCGAACGATCGCCGGGATCGTCGCCAGGCCGGCCTCGCGGGCGGCGCGCCAGCGGCGCTCCCCCATGACCAGCTGAAAGTGCCCCGGCGACACCTCCCGGACCACGACCGGCTGCAGGATGCCGACCTCGCGGATGCTCGCCACCAGTTCGGCCTGGGCATCCTCGTCGAAGGCCTCGCGCGGTTGGCGCGGGTTGGGTTCGATCGCGGTGACCGCCAGCTCGTCGAACCGCGCACCCGTGCTGTCGTCGATTCCGGGGCCGGCCGGAATCAGGGCACCGAGCCCCCGGCCGAGCCCGCCGCGCCGAACACTCACCCGTTACTCCTTCGACCGATCGGTGCCGAACCTATCCCCGACTGGCCAGATCGTACGCCGCGGCCTGATACGCCCGAGCGCCGCGCGAGGTCGGGTCGTAGGTGACCACGGTCTGGCCGAAGCCGGGCGCCTCGGAGATCCGCACACTGCGCGGAATGATCGGCTCGAGCACCAGGTCGCCGAAGTGCTGGCGGACGTCGTCGGCGACCTGGTCGGCGAGCCGGGTGCGCGCGTCGTACATGGTCAGCAGGATGGTGGAGACGTACAGCGCCTGGTTGAGCTCGCTCTTGACCAGCTGCACGTTCTTGAGCAACTGGGTCAGGCCCTCGAGCGCGTAGAACTCACACTGGATCGGGATCAGGATCTCGCTGGCCGCCACCATGGCGTTGAGGGTGAGCAGGCCCAGTGACGGCGGGCAGTCGATCAGGATGTAGTCGACCTCGATCGACACGGTGTCGATCGCGCGCCGGAGCCGGGACTCACGGGCGACCACCGAGACCAACTCGACCTCCGCACCGGCCAGGTCGATCGTGGCCGGTGCACACCACAGGTCGGTGAAGCCCTCGACCGCGACGATGACATCGTCCAGGGTGCAGCTGCCGATCAACGCCTCGTAGACCGAACGCTGGCCGACGTGGTGCGCGACGCTGAACGCGGTCGACGCGTTGCCCTGCGGATCGAGGTCGATAACGAGGACCCGCACCCCGTGCTGGGCCAGCGCCGCGGCGAGGTTGACCGTGCTGGTGGTCTTGCCCACCCCGCCCTTTTGATTGGCAACGGT
>CAYNDD010000176.1:0-7140 GCA_964395425.1 uncultured Frankiaceae bacterium | reverse complement strand
CCAACCAAGGATCACGCGGCGGCTAACTCACACACCACGCCGGCGGACGCGACCGGAACAGCACGACGCCGAAGCGGCACACCGGCGGCTGACCGACCGACGGGCTACGGCCTGGAGTGTTGCGGCCCGGCATGCGTCGTGTACGCCGGTAGCCTCGGCGTGCCTACCAACGACCGGGGGTGGCAAGATGCCGTTAGGTCGGCTAGAGCGCGCGTATGCATATGAGGTGGCGCCGCGCCAGGAGGCGGGATTCGTTGGCGGACCGGCTCACCTCTCCGATCGGCTATCCGCGACGTTGGACACGACCTACGCGCAGAGTGGACTTGAGCGTGCAACCGCGGTCGACTTCGTCATCGCCAATCCGGAAAGCGGAAGTCGCGAGAATCCTGTCAGGTCCGCGCTGCTCGCTACGGCATTCGGAACAGCAGAGGCCGCAAGCGAGGCCGCAGTAGGGCTCGCTGCCCGCTTTGGCTGGGCGACCGACCTCCGGTCGAAGCCATCGCTTTTCATCGCAACTGTCCACGCCGGCGCAAACTCGAATCGAAAGCAAGTCGTTCTTTGGACCTTCCCGCAGCAGGAGGTGTTCCGGTTGCGTACGGACGGCGCGGACGCCACGATCGACGTACTTGAAGTCTTCATCCGCGATTCGCCGCTCAGGAAGGCGGCGATGTTCACCGGCGGCGCAGGCCCGAGCGACTTCTTGACTGGCCGCGCGCTCGACGCCCAATCCGGTAGCACCGACCGATCCGTCGCGGACCTGTGGATCGTCAAGTTCCTCGACTCCCGACTACAGATGAGCAGCGACGAAGGCACCCGGCTGCTCGCCCAGTCCCTGCGACATGCGCACGACAAGCTCGAGGCGAACCCGGACGCACAGGCGGAAGTCCAGGCGGCGATCATCCGCCTCCGCAATACGAAGGCAAGACGGGTGACCCTCGCCCAGATAGCAGCACAGTTCAGCCGGCCGGTCGCGGCCGCCTTCCGAACGCAGCAGGTAAACACCGAAGCGCTAACCGCCGCCTTCGAGCTCAACAAGGTGCTATTCGACGCCCTCGTTGAGTATCGGATCTACAAGCTCGGCAACGGCGTCTGGGTGTCGGCACCCTTCGGCACACTAGGTCGCGACGTGACCGAGGAGCAGACTGCGGACGGGAAGCGACTCATAGCCACCGGCATTGTCGAGACCGAACGGGTGAGGTCGAAGCATGGATGACGAACCAATGTTGCTGAGGACGTATGAGACACGTTTCGCCAGCGCAGAGGAGTTATGCAGGGCGTTGACCCGCCGCGTCCGAGAGGCGCTCGACGGGTTCGTCCACGTCGACCGCATCAGCTTCCGACCTAAGGCGCCGGCCAGTTTCGTGACGAAGGCGCTGAGCACAAAGCCGACCGGTGAACGCAGGTACGACGACCCGCTGCGTCAAATCGAAGATCAAGTGGCAGGTCGCGTCATCGTGTTCTTCCGGGACGATCTCAGACCCGTCACGGAGCGACTGCGCAGCGAGCTCGGCCCGATAGAGGCCATCCGCAGAGAGCCAGTCGGGGACGCCGAGTTCGGTTACGAGTCGGAACATCTCATCTTCGTGATCCCGAACCACCTAAAGCCAACCGGGTGGATCAACGATGAAACGACACCGATCACATTCGAGATGCAGGTGCGCACATTGTTCATGCACGCCTGGGCTGAGCCGCAGCATGATCTCGGCTACAAGCCCGGCGTCGACGTCTGCGTCCATCGCGAGCAACGCCGTAGCCTTGCTTGGCTAGCGGCATCGGCATGGGGGGCCGACCGCATCCTCAGCGAGGTCGCGCGAGAGCTCGGGGTCACCGTCGATGCCGGAGCCAGCGGTGCTTCCTAGGCTGAGCTGAGCGGCCCCATCTACGGCCATTAATCGGTTTCCAGGACAGCAAGGAGCACAGCGTTCCCCCGTAGAAAGTCATGGCGCGTCGGCGCCTGCTAGCAGCGCGAGAAAGCCTCTGGGGCAGCTCAGACCGGACGCAGATCGGCTGCCATGACCCAACGGTGGATCAGCCCGTCGCGCAGGGGTACGGCGTAGACCACGAGCGCCCACCAGGTATCGCCGGTCTGTTCCCACCGCAGCAGCAGTCCAGGCAGGGCCTGGGAGTAGGCCATGTCACGCACCCAGCAGTGCCGAGCGCCATGCAGCCCCGTCGCGGGGCGGGCCGGCAGACCCGCACGATCACCGAGAGTGGGACCCGTACGCCAGGACATCCCGCTCATGCCCGACAGACTCTCACGGCTCGAACGAATGTTCGATGGGGGAATGGGCTGTCGGGAGCTTCTGGCCCGGCTACGGCGCTTTCAGGGGCCCATAAGGTCCGCGAGGGCCATCCCGCCACGACCCCGCCACACGCATCATCCGGCGGCGCCACAACGCCCTGACCAACGTTGCCCCGGGGTCGCGGGGCTCGACGGCGTAGCTTGCGGGTAATGCGCCGGCCGGTCGAGGTCAGTGGGCGACGGTGGTGGTGATCGAGACGGCGGCGCCGTCCTGCCCGTACACGTACCGGGGCTAGAGGGACGGATCTGAGTCCGTGTGAAGCGACTTGTATACGAGGAACGCGTCGAGGGCGCCGCTCCCACTCTCCGTGCCTATCCCCGAGGCCTTCACGCCGCCGAACGGCACGCCGGCGTAGCTCAGGCCGAAGTGGTTGACCCCGACCATGCCGGCATCGAGGCGGCGCGCGACCGCTTGCCCGCTGACGGTTTCAGGCGAGAGCACGTAGGCTGCGAGACCGAACGACGTACCGTTCGCTCTCGACACGGCGTCGTCGAGCTCGGTGTACGGAGCGAGAAGGGCGAGCGGTCCGAACGGCTCCTCACTCATCGCCTTGGCCGTTTCGGGCACGTCGAGCAG
Source organism: uncultured Frankiaceae bacterium (assembly GCA_964395425.1). GTDB lineage: Bacteria > Actinomycetota > Actinomycetes > JAFAQI01 > JAFAQI01 > DATAUK01. The sequence continues at coordinate 4,261 of CAYNDD010000176.1, read as the reverse complement.
CACTGTCGGCTCGTAGAAGAAGCCTTCCTCGCCGGTGACCCGGGCGCCACCGGTCCCCAGTACCGCGCCACGGGTAACGGCGTCGGAAACAAGTTCGTCGAGGGTGGCAAGCCGTCGCACGTTGCCCACCGGCCCGACATCAGTGTCCGCATCGCACCCGGCGCCTAAGCGTAACCCTTTGGCGACAGCAACGAAGGCGTCGCTGAAGGCCGCGTACTCATCAGAGTGGACATAGAACCGGGTTGGCGAGATACAGACCTGCCCGGCGTTGCGGAACTTCGCGGATGCGCAGGCAGTCGCTGCCTCGGCGGGATCAACTCCCGGGAGGATGACGACAGGGGCGTGGCCGCCGAGCTCCATCGTTGCGTCGACGATGTTTTGAGCCGCGAGCTGCAGCAAGCGACGGCCGATGGGGACCGACCCGGTGAGGGTGATCTTGCGGATGATTGGTGATGCCAACAGCGACTCGCTAATGGCCGGGGCGTCGCCGGTGATGACGTTGATGACTCCTGGCGGGATGCCCGCGTCGTGACATGCTCGGGCGATCGCCAGGGCGGTCTGGGGCGTCTCGTCGGCCGGCTTCAAGATCAGCGAGCAGCCTGCGGCGAGCGCGGGAGCGATCTTGCGGGTGGGGAGCAGCGCCGGGAAATTCCACGGTGAGAAGGCCGCGACCGGTCCAATCGGTTCCCGACGCACGGTGGCGGTGTGCCGCGGATCGCTTGTGGAAACGAGAACCGTGGTGATGCGCCGTGCCTCGTCGGCGAACCAGTCGAACTGTTCAGCTGTGCCCTTGAGTTCGGCAGTTGACTCCCGCAGCGGCTTACCCTGTTCCGCCGTGAGGAGCGCGGCGATGTCATCACGCCGCTCGTCGATCAGGCGCGCGACGTCACGAAGCAGGCGGCTGCGGGTCCAGGGATCGGTATCCCGCCAGGTTTGGAACCCGCGCTGGCTCGCCTCCAGTGCACGGTCGACGTCGTTCGCAGTGGCCATCGGCACGTCCATGATCGGTTGCCCTGTGGCAGGATCGATCAAACCGTAGGTGCGCCTGTCCGAGGCAGCGCACCAGCAGCCGTCTATGTACATCTCCGCGACCGGCAGCGCGTTCACGTCGGGGCCGGTTCGGACGCAGGGAACGCGACTTGCGCGCCGGTTCTGGCTGAGGCCTCGGCGGCGAGTCCGAAGCGCAGGACGTCGCGCGCGTCACTGAAGCTCAACCGGGGCGGGTGTCCGCCGCCGATCGCGTCCAGGAAGTGATTCGTCGCGGCAGCGAAACTCGACGCCCACGCCACCGGAAAGTCGCTGTATGCAGTGGTCGTCCGGTCGGTTCGGACCAGCAGCGCAGGCTCGCCGTCGATCAACTGTCCGTGCCCGCGGGTGACCCAAAGGACGCCCCGGGTGCCGGTGACCTCGATCCGATCATCTTGCGGGTACTGCTCCGTATCGACGAACAACTCCGGAGAGTATGTCGCTTCGAACGAGCCGACTGCTCCGGACCGATATCGCCACGAGACGAGCGATGGGGCGTCGACGATGACATCAGGGGCTATCGTCGTCGACCCGATCCAGGCGAAGACAGACTCCGGAACGCCACCAAGGTAACAGGCGAGTGCGAACTTGTGGTGCCCGTCATCGAAGATCATTGTGCCGCCGCCGCACTTGTCGCGGTCATATCGCCAGGCCTCGGTGGGTGGTGGCCACGCGTTCTCGTTGTATCCCGCGTTGCTCTTAATGCGGACGGCGAGAAGGTCGCCCAAATCGCCGGAGTCGATGATCTGCTTGGCCCTCACAATCGGCGGATAGAAGACGAAGTTCTCGAAGACCCGCGAGGCACCATTGCTCGTCGACGCGGCAGCGACGAGCTCGTCGGCATCCTGGAGCGAAATACCCATCGGCTTCTGGAGGGACACATGCTTGCCCGCGCGCAGCGCAGCGAGCGCGACCTCTCGGTGAAGATAATGTGGAACGAGGATCTCGACCAGGTCCACATCTGATCGCTCGAGCGCCTCGCGGTAGTCGGAGACCACAACAGCTGTGTCGAGCCTGAAGCGGCGACGCTGTCGCATCGCGACGGCAGGGTCGACGTCGACGAGAGCCGCGATCCTCGCGTCGTCTCGGCGGGCGTAGGCGTCCAGATGCAGGTCGGAGATCTGACCGCAGCCGACGACCGCAACACCGATCATCTCAACCGCCTGTTGTCACAAGTGTTACCTCGGTGGGGCGCCCACCGAGGCGTTGCGTGATCTCAGCGGCACCCCCTGCCACGAGCACCCCGAGAACGGGGATGCGTGAGAGCTCCATCCGACTGATCGGTCCGGACAGTCCGATGCAGCCGACGGGCTTCCCCATGAAGTCGAAGATCGGTGCAGCTACGCAGCGGACCTCCAGGCTGAGCTCTTGGTCGTCAACGGCGTATCCACGCAGTCGTGTCTCGACCAAGTCTCGACGGAGCGCGGTCAGTGTGGTCTGGGTGGTCTGGGTGTAGCGGATCAATGACTTCGGAAGCAGCGGCCTCCACTCGCTCTCTTCTGTAAACGCGATGAGCGCCTTGCCGGTCGCCGTGCAATGCAGCTCGGGCGCAGAGCCGATCTGGGTCTCGACGCTGATACGCGCTGGTGGCCGCTCCTGGGCGACGTACACGCCGCCCGAGGGCACACGGCGGGCGAGGTGGACTGACTCCCCAGACGCTGCGAGCAGCTCCCGCATCACACTCGGCGCCGCATTCATGATGTCCAAGTGACGCAGCACTCGGCCAGCCAGCGCAATTACCTGGGCTGTGGCCGAGAACAGTTTCGAGGCCGGGTCCTGCTGGACGTAGCTCCTATCTTCTAGGACCCTGAGCAGCCGGTGGGCGTGGCCCTTGTCCAGCCCGAGATCCCGTGACAACTCACTCACACTCACGCCATCAGGAGCGAGCGCGAGGCGCTCGAGAATCTCCATGCCGGCCGTGAGCGAGCCGAAATGCCTCGAGGTCACGCCAGACTTCTATCAGCCCGTTGACAATCCGTCAACGGGCTGGACGAGGGTTTGAGAAGATATTGCGATCACTTCTAGCTGGATTCTGGACTGGACGACGGGGTCGCTGTTTGCGAATCGGTGATGGCAATTGCTATATCGTCAACAGTTGCCAGATCGGACTGCGACAACTACTGTCCCGCCTCATGGTGACATTGGGGCCCGTCGTCGGCGTCGCCGACGCAGCGAGCGCTGTGAGGGTGGCGAGGTGCCAGCGGGCGCAGGACCTCACTCGCCACGGTGACCTCGACAGAGCGATCGCGGCAGGCCAAATCGCTCCACGTCTCAACCTGACACTTTCCGAAGCGCTCGTCCTAGGCCTTCATCGCCAAGGGGTCCGCACTTATTTCGCGGTTCTCGGCCACGGCAGCACAGAGCTCGGCGAGGTTCTGCACGCCTACCACGACGCGGGCGCAGTACGGGTGATCGCAGTACGGCACGAGACTGAGGCCTCGCACGCGGCCACTGCGCTCCGGTTGACCACCGGTGAGAAGGCCGCGGTCCTCACATCGATCGGGCCGGGAGCTCTGCAAGCCATGGCGGGTTCGATCGTTGCGGCCAGCAACAGCTGCGGTGTCTGGCATATCTACGGCGACGAAACGACGCAGGACGAGGGGCCGAACCTGCAGCAAATCCCTCGCCCCGAACAGCACCTCTTTCTCCGGCTGGCATCGACGCTCGGCGCGGCGTACACGCTGCATACCCCGGAAGCCATCGGCACCGCGCTACGGCGAGGCCTGAACACGGTCGACCACCCTCATCGGGCGGGCCCGTTTTTCCTCCTGGCTCCCATCAACACACAGCCGACGGTTCTTGAGGACTTCAACCTGCGAGAGCTTCCGACCGGCGCGCCGCCACCGCTAGGTGGGGCCGCAGACGTCGGCGGCTATGACAACGCAGTCTCGATCCTGAAACAGGCCTCACGGGTGGTCGTGCGGGTCGGGCGGGGCGCCGTCCACGCCCGGCAGGACCTTCTTGATCTCCTCGAGTTGGCCGACGGTGTCGCCGTCGTAGCGCCAGCGGTCCAGGGACTCCTACCCTACGGTCATCACCGCAACATGACCATCGGCGGGTCGAAGGGATCGATCAGCGGGAATTACGCGATGCAGAACGCGGACACGCTCATCGTCGTCGGAAGCCGAGCCGTCTGCCAAGCCGACTGCTCGCGGACGGGATACCCCCAAGTAACACACGTCATCAATATCAACGCCGATATCGATGCTGCCACCCACTATGCCGATACGGTGGC
>CAYNDD010000175.1:0-7142 GCA_964395425.1 uncultured Frankiaceae bacterium | reverse complement strand
TGCGGGTGCTGGAGCTCCGGCGCCGGCAGTGGTCACGAGCTGGTCGGGTTGATCCAGAACATCGTGTTCGAGGGCACCGCGCCACTGCCCCGCAAGAGCGCGGCAGCGCTCGCCGGCTGGGACGACGCCAAGCGCTGGGTCACGCTCCCGAACTGGTTGACCATCCCGCTGGACCGGGTGTTCCCCGCGGTCGCGCCCGTGATCGACCTCTCACAGAGCTGGCAGCGCAAGCGCGACCTGGCGATGATCTCGTGGTTCGTCGACCAGTACAAGTTGCCGAAGGCCGGGCTGCTCGAGACGACACCGAAGAACTACATCGGCGCACTGACCAACGACGGCTTCGAGGACAACTTCGTCAAGGTGCTGACCAAGTACGCCTCGTACATCAAAAACGTTGCGCAACTCCACGGCGGGAAGAACGTTCAGGAGACCCGGTTGGTCCTATCAGAGCAGTCCTACTGCAACGACACCAACTGCCTGGCCAACACGAACGCCTACCTTCTGTTCAACCTCGAGAGTGCTCCCGACAAGTCCGACCTCGTCAACCTGCACTCGAACTTCGACGAGTCGCCGCCCAACTCCTTCAGCTACATCGCCACCGACTGGATGCCGGCCCGGTTCGGCGGCTGAACCGTCGGCGTCAGTGACCGATCGGCCGGCCGTCCGTGGTCGCCTGACGGCTTCGCGGGCGCTCGCAGGCGGTGGATCCGGCGAGTCGGCGACCGGTGTCGGTCTGCTGATAGAGCACCACCCGCCCCACCCGGGTGCCGACGACCAGCCCGGCGGCAGACAACACGGCGCCGGCGGTGCGGAACCCTGCTCGATCCATGCGGTCTGGCGTGCGGGGAAGGTGATGAACGTGGTCGACCACAGTGTCCGCCGGTGTCAGCCGGTCACGGTTGGGACGAGTCGCCCGGTTGGCCGTGGCGCTCGGTGGCGCTGCGCTGGATCGCGGCCGCGATATCCGGGTAGCGCTGCTGCAGCTGGCGGAACCGGGTGCCGAACAGGGTCCAGACCACCCCCGGCGAGGTCATCACGACCGTCGCCGTACGGCGGCCCTCGTCCTCGAACAACGCGACCTCGCCGAAGTAGTCGCTCGCACCCAGGGTCCGCACGACCGCGCCGTCGACCTGCACGTCCGCAGTGCCCTCGTGCAGGACGAAGAAGGCGTAGCCGCTCGCGCCTTCCTGGGTGAGGTGCTGTCCGACGCTGACCTCCTCGGACTCGAGCCAGCTGCTGAGGACGAGCAGGTCGTCCGAGCTGAGTTCACCGAACAACGGGGTGTCCGCCAGCTCGGCAACACTGGGTGATGACATCGCACCTCCACCGTCGCGGGGCGGTTGGGTGGCGCGCCCACCCGCGGGAGGCAGATTACCTTGACCGGCGGGGAGGATCGCTCAGCGCCCCGGCCGGTCAGAAGCCGTTGCGGGACAACGGCAGAACGCGTTCATTCTGCGGTCATCCTGCGTTCACCTGACACCGCGGGCGTCGCCGCTAGCGTCCCGAACGTGTCAGCGGGAGGCGGTGCCGGCCGACTCCCGCCGGAGCATGTCGACCGGCTGCGCTTCGGCCTCGCGCTCGCGCTGGCGGCGATCGCGAACCGGGCCTACAGCGTCGCGCTCGTCGTCTACGTCTACAACACCACGCACTCGACTACCTGGGTGGCGGCGGCCGCCGCTGCGCGTTATCTGCCCGGCATCGTCACCGGGGCGTTCGCCCCGCGGCTCCTCGATCGCTTCCCGCCGCGCTCCGTGTTGGTCGGCGCGAATGCGTGCTGCGGGGTCACGATCGCCGCGATGGCGACCGCCGTACATCTCGACGCGTCACCGGCGGTTGCGATCGTGCTCGCCGCGGTGGTTCGCGCGGCCGCGAGCGGCCAGCCGACGGCGGCCGCGCGGCTGCTGCCGGTGGTGGCCGGTGGGCGGGACCTCTCCGTCGTGGCGGCTCGACAGGCGACGACCGACAAGGTGATGCTCCTCGCCGGACCCGCGATCGGCGGGGTACTGCTGCTCGCGGTCAGCCCCGCTACCGAGCTCTTCGGCCTGGCCGTGATCGTCGGGATCGCCGCGGTCGTGAGCGCTCAGCTGCCTTCGCCGGCGCCGGTCTGCCATCCGTCCGGCGTGCCGAAGTCGCACGCGCGGACCGTCCGGGCCCACGCCACCGCCGGCATCGGGATCTTCATCGGCTTTACTGCATTGGCCGGGTTCGTCTACGGCACGGACACCGTTCTCCTCGCCCTCCTGGCGAACCGACTGCACCTGCACAATGCCGGGTACGGCGAGCTGTTCGCGGGCCTCGGCGCGGGAGGCATCCTGGCGGCGCCCGCGGTCAACCGGCTGGTACGCCGCAGCCGGCTGGCCGGCTGGATCGTGCTGGCCGCGGTCTTCTACTGCGTCCCGTCGGTGCTCGTGGTGCACACCCACAACGCCCCGATAGTCCTTGTCCTCGAGGCACTTCGGGGCACCGGCGCGCTCGCCCTCGACGTGGTCGCACTGACCGAGCTGCAGCGGATCGTGCTCCCACAAGGCCTGCCCGTGCTCACCGCGCGGCTCACTTCGGTTTCGTTCGGAGCGGTTGCGCTGGGCGCGCTCACGACCCCGCTGTTGCTGAACGGGCTGGGAACGGTCGGCGCCTTCACCGCGCTGGGCGTCGTCCCACCGATAGCCGTCATGGCCTGCTACCCGGCCCTGCGCCGGGCCGACCGCCGGATGTCGGACCGCCTCGACGAGCTCGGGCCGCGGATCGCGGTCCTCGAGCCGCTCGGCCTCCTCCAGGCGTCGTCGCGGCCGGTCCTCGAGCGGCTGGCCGCCGACATGACCGAGCGTGACGTGCCGGCGGGCGTCACCGTGATCGCCGAGGGTGATCGGGCGGACGCGTTCTATGTCGTGCGATCGGGCGATCTCGACGTCCTGCTCGCCGGCCGGTCGATCAACGAGCTTCACCCGGGGGACTGGTTCGGCGAGATCGGGTTGCTCGAGGGACTCCGTCGTACCGCAACGGTCCGCACCCGCGGGCCGTGCGAGCTGTATCGGATCGGCGGCGGCGCGTTCCTGGAAGCGTTTGCGCAGCTGCCGCCGTCGCCGACCTTGCTCGACAGCGTGGCGGCCCGGCTCGCCGCGAACCAGGACTGGGATGACCCGTCAGACGCTCCGCCGACCCCAGGACGACCCGCGCCTCGCGTGGGAGGATGAGCGGACGCCGAAATCGGGGGTCCACCGTGCAGCTCGACACGACGGACTGGGCGCCGCCTGTCGCCGCCCTCGACCCGTTCGTGTGTCAGTTGGCGCGCTCCTGGCAACGGGACGCCCCCGAGCTCAGCGAACGCGAGCTTGCCGGCACGCTCGTGTTCGCGGACATCTCGGGTTTCACCAGGCTGACCGAGCGGCTGGCGGCCCGCGGTCGGATCGGCGCCGAAGAGATGTCGGACCATCTCGACCGGGTGCTCAGCGAGCTGCTGGACGCTGCCTACGAGCGCGGCGGTTGGCTGCTGAAGTGGGGCGGCGACGCGCTGCTGCTGATGTTCGACTGCGACGAGCACGTCGAGCATGCCTGCGCCACGTCCGTGGCCCTGCGGTCCCTCATCCGTCGCGTGGGCGTCCTCGACACCTCGGTCGGCCGGGTGCGACTGCAGATGTCGATCGGGGTGCACACCGGCGTTTTCTTGTTCTATTTCCTGGGCCAACAGCATCGTGAGCTGCTCGTCACCGGGCCCGCTGCCACCACGACCGCGGAGCTCGAGGCCGCGGCCGATCCCGGTGAGATCCTGGTCAGCCCGCAGGTTGCGCGACTGCTCCCGCCGAGCTGCCTCGGAGACCCGAAGGGCCCCGGCGTTCTGCTGACCAGAGCGCCGAACCCGGCCGCGGCGGTCGAGCGCACGTTCCCGCCGGCGCCGGACGTCGGTGCACTGATTCCCGAGTTGGTGCTCGACCACCTGAGGCAGGGTGGCGGCAGCGGCGAGCATCGGCCGGTCACGATCGCATTTCTGGAGTTCACCGGATTGGCGGACCTGCACCGACGGAAAGGTGCTGCGGCAGCCGCCGACGGGCTCCGCCACTTCGTCGACGTGACCCAGGCGGCGTGCCACCGACACCTGGTGTCCTTCCACGAGACGGACATCTCCAAAGACGGCGGCAAGGTGATGCTCGTCGCCGGTGCGCCGCGCGGCCTCGATGATCCGGCGGAAGCCATGCTGTGCGCGTTGCGGCAGGTGTTCGACGATCCGGGGCCGCTCACGCTGCGTGCGGGGGTCACCGCCGGTCGGGCGTTCACCGGCGCGGTTGGGCCGGCTCGGCGGCGGTCGTACTCGGTCAAGGGTGACGTCGTCAACCTGGCCGCACGAATCATGGGGAAGGCGCCGGCCGGGGAGATCTGGGCCCTGCCAGTGGTGGTCGAGACCTCGCGCACCGGGTTCGTGCTTGGCGACGTTCCTCTGTTCACGGTCAAGGGCAAGGTTGCGCCGGTCGTCGTGCGATCGGTCGGTGACGCGCTCGCCCGGGTCGACCTGACCCCCGAGCTGCCGCTGATCGGCAGAGCCGCCGAGACGGAGACCCTGCACGCGGCGCTCGACGAGGCCCGGGCCGGCCAGGGCAGCAGCATCGACCTGGTCGGCGCGCCTGGAATCGGCAAGACCAGGCTGCTTTCGGAGCTGACCGCGATCGCCGGTGATGCGACCGTCCTGGCCGCGGCGGCCGAGCCGTATCGCTCGTCGTCGCCGTACGCGTTGGTGCAGCCGCTGGTGGTCCAGGCTCTCGGGTTGAGGGAATCCGAGCCGGCTGACGTCGTCGCGGCCGTGACTGCGTGGTGCCTCGACCGGGCGCCGGACCTCGTCGCGCACCTTCCCCTGCTCGGGCCGCTGCTGGGTACGACGATCGAGGAGACCCCGGAGACGAGCGACCTCGCTCCGGAGTTCCGGGCCGAGCGGTTGCAGCAGCTCGTCGTCGACCTGCTCGCGCGGGCGCTTCGGAGTCCGACCGTGATCGTCGTCGACGACATGCAGTTCGCCGACGAAGCCTCGGATGAGCTGTTGCGTCGGATCGCGCGGGATGCGGCTGCGCAGCCATGGCTTGTCGTCCTCGCCGGTCGCGAGGTGCCGACGGAGGAGGAGGTCCGGTCGGACCGCACGCGGACAATCGTGCTGGGCCCGTTGACGACCGAGGAGTCGGTGGTGCTCACCGGCGCCGACACTGACGACGCGCCCCTGGCGCCGCACGTCACCGACACCGTCGTCCGTCGCAGCGGTGGCAACCCGTCATTCCTCCGGCAGCTCGCTGCGGCTGCCCACACCGTCGCCGACATCGACCAGCTGCCCGACTCCATCGAGCACGTGGTGGCCGCCCGGATCGACCGGCTGCGGCCGGTCGCGCGCGACGTGCTGCGGGCCATGTCGGTCGCCGGCATGGCGGTCGACACGGACCTGCTCGAGGAAATGCTCGCCGACGAGTCGACCCAGCCGGCCGCGGTGTTGGCGGAGCTCGAAGAGTACGTCGCCACCGACGGGACCGAGCTGCGCTTCCGGCAGGCAGTCATTCGCGACACCGCATACGAAGGGCTTGCCTACCGGCGGCGGACCGCGCTGCATGCGCGGCTGGGGGCACTGCTTGCCCGCCGTCATCACGGCGACACCAGCCCGGTCGACGCGCTGCTGTCCGCGCACTATCTCCATGGCGCGCAGTATGCGGAGGCGCTGCGCGCGGCGCGCGCTGCCGCGGATCGAGCCGCGGATGCCTACGCGAACGCCGACGCCGCGGTGCTCTACGCGCGGGCGTTGACCGCGGCCGGCCGGCTCCCGGACATCGACAAGCAGCTGCGGTCGGAGCTGCTTGAGCGACTCGGCGACGTGCAAGTGCTGCTTGGCGAATACCGCGAGAGCGACGCCAGCTACGCAGCGGCGATCCGCATTCACCGCGGCGAGCCTGAGGTGGTCGCACGGATCGGTCTGAAGCAGGCCCGCAGTGCCGCCGACCGCCGCGGCGCCTACACGCTTGCGCTGCGCCGGCTGCGCCGGGTGGAAGACGTCCTCGACGGTGTCGCCGGCGCCGAAGCTGCGGACCTGCGCCTCTCGATCCGGGTCAGGACGGCATTTGCGCGGTTCCGCCAGGGCAAGCTCGTCGCGGCGCGCGAGAACTGCCTCGCGGTCCTCGAGCGCGGCGACGATGAGCGCAATCCGAACGTGGTGGCCGACGCGCTGGCGCTGCTCGACGTGGTCGAGATCAGCCTGGGCGAGCAGGGCGACCTGGATCGGGCCCCGCGGGCGCTCCGGCTCAACGAGCGCCTCGGCAACCTGGCCGGCCAGGCCCGAGTCCACACCCAGATGGGCTATCGCCAGTATTTCGACGGGCGCTGGGACGAGGCGGTCGCGTCGTACTCGACCGCCCGCGACCTGATCGAGCGGGTCGGCGACCTTCCGAACGCCGCGCTGGCGAGCGCGAACATCGCCGAGATCTTGCTCGACCAGGGGCGGCTGGACGATGCCGAGGCGACGCTGCGCGAGTCGGTGCGGATCTCGAGGGCGTCCGGGTCGGAGAACGACGCGGCGTTCGCGCATTCCTTGCTCGGCCGCACGCTGGCCAGGCAGGGGAGCTTCGAGGAGGCGGAGCGGTTGTTGGGTCGGGCGCGCGCGAGCTTCGCCGAACAGGGAGCGAAGAGCGAGATCGTCGACGCCGACGCCTACCTGGCGGAGTTGCTGCTCCTGCGCGGGCAGCCGGCAGAGGCGCTGTCGCTCGCAGAACAGACCAGCGCGGCGGCCGGCCGGTTGTCCGAGCGGCCGGTGCAGGGCCCGCTGCTGCAACGCATCATCGCCGGCTGTCACGACGCGCTCGGCGACGGCGAGACGGCCGAGATTGCCTACGACCGGGCGCTGGAGCTCGCCCGGGCGCGTGGCGCCGACCACGAAATCGCGTTCACGATCGCGGCGATGGTTGCGCGCAGCCGCCACGGCGGCCGACCGGTCGAGCCGGCGCTGATCGCTGAGAGCCGGCAGCTCCGGCAGCGCCTCGGCCTGTTGCTCGACCTGTCCGCGGCCGAGCGGGCTGGTGAGCCGCTCGACCTTCCGCGGCAGGAATCGGTGGGTGCGCCGGCGGCCGTCAGCCCATGACGTGCGGGTCGGCGGCGTTGGTGTCGATGACGACCTTCTCCGAGGTCTT
>CAYNDD010000174.1:0-7146 GCA_964395425.1 uncultured Frankiaceae bacterium | reverse complement strand
CGTGTACGGCGCGGTGATCGTCAGCGACGGCTTCGCCGAGCTCGGCGCGGAGGGCAAGGCCCAGCAGGCGGCGATCCTCGCCACCGCCCGCCGGGCCGGCATGCGCCTGGTCGGGCCCAACTGTCTCGGCATCGTGAACGCCAACGAGACGATCCGGATGAACGGGACCTTCGCCGAGACCCGACCGGTTGCCGGATCGGTCGGCCTGGCCTCCCAGTCGGGTGGCGTCGGCCTCGCGCTGCTCGACTACCTGACCCGCCGGCGGATCGGCCTGTCGACCTTCGTCTCGATGGGCAACAAGGCGGACGTGAGTGGCAATGACCTGCTGATGTATTGGGAGCGCGACAGCGACACGAGGGTCTGCGTGCTCTACCTCGAGTCATTCGGAAACGCCCGGAAGTTTGCCCGGGTCGCCCGCCGGGTCGCGCGGGTGAAGCCGGTCATCGCGGTCACCGCCGGGCGGTCGAGCGCAGGTGCTCGGGGCGTCAAGTCGCACACCGCGGCCGCGGCGACACCCGACGTGGCCATCAACGCGTTGTTCGCCCAGGCCGGGGTCATGCGGGCGGAGAGCCTCAGCGAGGTCATGGACATCGTGAGCATCGTGACCGACGCGCCGCTTCCCGGGGGTCGCCGGATCGGCATCGTCACCAACGGTGGCGGGCCAGGAGCACTCGCTGCCGATGCGAGCGCCGCCGCGGGCCTCGTCGTTCCCGAGCTCTCCACCGAGACGCGCATCGAGCTCGCGCGGATCCTGCCTCCGCACGCGGCCACCGGCAACCCGATCGACAGCACCGCGGGCGGCGACCCGAGCGTGCTCGCCGCGGCCGCCGACCTGCTGATGCGAAGCGGCGAGGTCGACATCGTGATGGTCGTGCACACCTCGCTGAGTGATACCGACACCGACACCGTCGCGGAATCGCTCGCCCAGCTTGCCGCTGAGCGCCCCGCCAAGACCCTCGTCGGGGTCTTCCTGGGCCGGCTCGAGGCGCCCGAACCGCTTCAGCGCAACGGAGCCGGCTCGCTGATCCCCTGTTTCGCCTTCCCGGAGACGGCGGCCACCGCACTCGGTGCAGTCGTCGGCTACGCGGACTGGCGGCGGACGCCCGAACCCCGGCCTCCGCTGCTACGAGGCATCCACCGGCGCGCGGCGCGCGAGCTCGTCGCCGCCTTCCTGCACGAGCAGCCGGACGGCGGCTGGCTCGACACCGACCGCGCCGCGGCGCTGGTCGCGTCGTACGGCGTCCCGGTCGTCACCACCGTGCGCGCCAATACGGCCGCCGAAGCGGTTGCGGCCGCGACCGAGATCGGATACCCGGTCGTGATCAAAGCGGCGGGCGGCGCGGTCCTGCACCGAACCGACATCGGTGGCGTGAAACTCGACCTCCAAACGCCGGACGACGTGCTCGCTGCGGTCGCCGCGATCCAGGAGGCCTGCGGCGGCGACTCGGGGGTCGTCGTACAACCGATGCTGGCGGCCGGAGTCGAGACCGCGGTGGGGATCGTGAACGACCCGGCGGTCGGCCCGATCGAGATGTTCGCGCTCGGCGGCGTGGCCACCGACCTGCTCGCCGACCGCAGCTTCAGGCTTCCGCCGCTGGGGCGGGCCGAAGTCAAGGCTCAGATCCGATCGTTGCGCGCCGCGCCGCTGTTGTTCGGCTACCGGGGCGCGGAGCCGGTGGACGAGGGAGCCCTGGCGGACGTGCTGTTGCGGGTGGGACAGCTCGCGGTCGAGGTGCCGGAGCTCGCCGAGCTCGACCTGAACCCGGTGCTGGCGTCGCCGACCGGTGCGTGCGCGGTCGACGTGAAAGTCCGGCTGGCGCCCGCCGGCGGGCCGGATCCGTTCCTGCGCCGGCTGTCCCCCGGACCCTCGACCGCCAGGTCCTAAGGCCCGCCGGCGACGGGACCAACGCGGTGGAAGATCGGGTCGCAGTGCTCTGCCTCAGGCAGCTCCCGAGCGGGCACCCTCAAAGATGAGGGAAGGAGCCTCCAATGGCGACTCAGAACATCGACCGCTCTGCACCGACCGTTGACGACCGGCCATGGCCCCGCTTGGTCTGGCCCGCCGTTGCGCCGTCATCGGGGGCGTGCTGCTGCCCGGGCCAGCCGGCCTTTCAGGCCGTCCTGCCGCCCACGGCAGAGGTGGCCGCACCGATCGAGATCCTTCTCTGCGCCCATCACTACCGGCGCTCGAGCTCGGTACTGAGCAAGATCGGCGGCGCGATCTACGACAGCGCGGGCCGCGCCGTCGCCCTGCCCGCAGCCTGATCAGACGCCGCTGCCGTCCAACGGCACCTGCCAGACCAGTCGCGACCCGGTCCCGCCCTCGCCGGGGAGCAGTACGCAGCTGCCGTTGAACTCCGCCGCCCTGGCGCTGAGGTTTGCCAGCCCGCTGCGCCGGGTCACTGTCGAATCCACCCCGATGCCGTCATCGGCGACCGTGACGACCACCGCGTGATCGACCTCGACGGTCACGTCGATCGCGCGGGCCGCGGCGTGCCGGACCGCGTTGGACAGGCCCTCTCGCAGGACCGCGAGCAGGTGCGGCCGGACCTGGTCCGGCACCGCCGAGGCCACCAGGCCGACGAAGTGCAGGCGGACCCTGGCCTCCGAGGCACCGGCCACCTCGTCCACCACCCGCTGGATGTCTGCTCTCAGATCCTCGTCAACCGACGGTGCCTGGAGCTGGTAGATCGCCTGACGCAGCTCCCGGATCGTCGCATCGAGATCGTCGACGACGGTCGCGATCCGCCGGGCCGCCTCGGGGTCAGAGATCCGCGGTGCCGCGCTCTGCAGGGTCATCCCGGTGGCGAACAACCGTTGGATCACCAGGTCGTGAAGGTCGCGCGCAATCCGGTCGCGATCCTCGAGAATCGCCAGCCGCTCGCGGTCGGCCCGCGCGCGGGTCAACTGGAGCGCGATCGCGGCCTGCCCGGCGTACCCGACCAGGAGGCCGAGGTCGTCGGCGGCGGTATGCACGCTGCGGGTGTAGATGGCCGCCAGTACGCCGATCGCCGACCCCGACTCGTCACCGCCGAGCGGGGCCAGCACGGCCAGCCGATATGTCGAGCCGGTCCCACCGAGCAGCCAGCTGCCGGCGTCAGCACCGGTCAGCACCAGGTGTCGACCAGTGCTGAGCACCTGGTCGGCGGCTGAGTCCGGCCCGCTCATCGGGAGCCCGACGAAGTGGGCCGCGTCCACACCGTCCGCCGCCCGCACCACCAACCGACCGTCGTCGTCGGGCAGGCCGAGGACGGTCAGGTCCGCAGTAGCGGCGGTCCGGCCCTCGCGGACCACCAGATCCAACAAGTCGCGCTGCGCAATGCTGGTCGTCGTTGCCGCTCGCACCTCGGTACCGGCCGTCAGCCACCGCTGCCGGCGCTGCTGGATGTCGAACAGCTGCGCGTTCTGGATCGCCACGCCCGCGGCGGCCGCAAGCGCGACGAGCAACTGCTCGTCCTCTTCGGTGAACTGCTTCCCGTCTAATTTCTCGGTGAGGTAAAGATTGCCGTAGACCTGGTCGCGGATCCGGACCGGCACCCCGAGGAAGGTCGACATCGGCGGATGTCCAGGGGGGAAACCGAAGGACTTCGGGTGCGCACCGAGTTGGCCGAGGCTGAGTGGCTCCGGTTGCTCGATCAGGACGCCCAGGATTCCCTTGCCCCGCGGCAGATCGCCGATCCCTTCGACCTCCGCGGCGGTCAGGCCGACCGTGATGAAGTCGCTGAGGCTACGGTGGTCGGGCGAGAGCACCCCGAGCGCGCCGTACCGCGCGCCCACCAGCTCACAGGCCGCGGTCACGATCCGCTGCAGCACAGCCTCGAGGGCCAGGTCCTCCGCAATCGACACGACCGCATCCAGCAACGCACGCAACCGGCCCTGGGTCTCGAGCACCTCGCTGGCACGTTCCATCAGCTCGGCCAGCAGCGCATCGAGGCGCAACCGTCCCGGCTCGGCGGCCGCATCGGTCGCGCGCCGCACCTCGGGTACGACGTGCTCGCTCATCTACGCCCTCGGGCTGCCCTGGGTGACCGGGATCTTGGACATGCCGCCACGATAGCCACAACGACCGTGCCGACCGCATCCATCGCACCGCGACGACCGAACCTTGCCAGGGCGGCGAAGACCGAGTGGACTGGACCCATGAAGCCCGTTGACTGGACCGCGGCGGTCGAACTCGCCAGCCGAGCCCCGTCGGTGCACAACACCCAGCCGTGGCGGTTCGTGACGAGCGGTGACGGCGTCGAGCTCCGGGCCGACCGCACCCGGGCCCTGCCCGCCCTCGACCCGACCGGGCGCCAGCTCGTGCTCAGCTGCGGCGCCGCGCTCGAACACCTTCGGCTGGCCCTGCTCGCCCAGGGCCGGTCGGTCGAGATCGAGGCGTTTCCCAGCCCGGCCGACCCCGACCTGCTGGCCCGGATGGCGCTCGCCGGCGACGCGACGCCCGATCCGGTCGACACCGAGCTGATCCGCGCGATTCCGATCCGTACGACGGTCCGCGCGCCGTTCGACCCGAGGCCGATTCCGGCTGAGATCGTCGACGACCTCCGGGACGACGAAGTGGTCGCTGACGCCTGGGTGATGCCCGTGACCCGGCCGGACGACACGATCGCACTCATGGTCTTGCTCGAGCACGCCGACGCCGCCGAGCAGGCCGACCCGGCCTACGAGCAGGAGGTCCGGCAATGGCGCCGGGAGGGCAGTGCACCCGACGGCATTCCCGACGCCGCGGTCCCGGCGACCGAGCAACGGCACATCAGTTACATCCAGCGTGAGTTCGGCGCACACGCGAACACCGGGCAGACCGCCGGCGAAAGCCCGGCGGTCGACGAGAAGCCGCTAATCGTCATCGTCGGCACCACGAACGACCGGGAGCTCGACTGGCTCAACGCCGGCCGGCGGTTGGCTCGCCTCCAGCTTCGCGCGGCCAGCCTCGGCATCGTCTCCTCACCGCTCAACCAGGTGATCGACGACCCGACCCCGCGCCAGCAGCTGCGGGCCCAGCTCGGAATGCTCGGGTGGCCGCAGATGGTGCTGAGGATGGGCTACGGAACGGCCGCGCCGGCGACCGGGCGGCGCCCGGCCGAGGAAGTGCTTCGTACCGACCCGACCTGAGCGCAGGCTCAGGTGCGGTCGGGCAGCGCGATCACCGGGTCGATCGAGAACAGAACCGGCCGGCTGTGCGGGGCGCCGTGATCGGCACGGGCCAGACCGGCCACCCACCCCACGACGTCGCGCCAGGTGAGCAGTCCGACGAGACGATCACCATCGACCACGAGGACGACGTCGGTGTGATGCGCCGACATCAGCTTGGCGGCCTCCTGAAGCGTCGCCTTCTGGGTGACCCGGACGGCGGGCTCGATCAGCTCCCCGACCGGGGGGCGCGACTGGCCGAGCGGCCCGATCGACCAGACCCTTAACTTGTCCAGGCCCAGCACGCCGAGGCAGCGCCCGTCGGGGGCCATGACCGGGACGTGGTGGATGCCGGCCCGGCTCGCCAGCTCGAACGCCATGAGCACGGATTCGGAAGCATCAACGGTCAGCAGCGCCTGGCTCATCACCGTGCTGACGTCCACGTCAGCAGCGCTGCGCTCCTTGTGATCGGTGGCCATATTCACATGGTGCGACCATTCGAGCGCCGTCGCTACCGACCTTGGTCCTGTCTGTTCGGGACCTGCGCACCTAGCCGCCAACCCCCATCGAGAGCAGGCTAAGAGTGCTGGAACAACAGGAGATCGGAGGAGGCCATGACATCGATCGCCGCTCCATACCGCGATGTCACGGCGGCGGACGTGATGACCTCGCCGGTGGTCACGGTTCCGGACTCCGGGACGATCTGGGATGCCTGGTCGGTGCTCATCAACTGCCACGTCCGCCATGCGGTGGTGGTCTCAGGCGAGCGCTGCATCGGCATCGTCGACGACCGGGTGCTGATCCAGGCCTGGCAGCGCGGCCCGTCCGCCCTGCGATCGACGCCGATCCGCGCCCTGCTCCACGACCGGACCTCGTGCGTCCTCCCCGACTCCCCGTTGGCCCATGTCGCGACCCTCATGAACACCGAGCGACTCGGGGCCGTGCCCGTCGTCGATGACGGTGGCCGGCTGCTCGGCCTGATCACGACCAGCGACATCCTGCACGCGATTGCTCGCTACGGGCTCCGCTGCGAGAACGCCTCCGCCGAGACGGTCGCCGCCGGGTCGACCCGATGAACAGCACTGAGAAGCTGACCCAGGCCACCGCGATCCACGAGCTGTCCCGCGACGAGTGCCTCGCGCGCCTTCAGAGCCACCAGCTCGGCCGGCTCGCGGTCAGCGAAGGTGCACTGCCGCGGATCCTTCCGGTCAACTACGCCATGGACTGCGCCAACGTGGTCTTCCGGACCCAGCAGGGCGGCCTGCTCGACCGAACCTGCCGCAACACGATCGTGGCCTTCGAGATCGACGACTTCGATCCCGCCACGCAGACCGGCTGGAGCGTGGTTGTCGTCGGCACCGCGACCGTGCTTTATGCCAGTGAGTGGCTGCGCGCGGTGGAGCTCGGGCTGAGCAGCGTCGGCGCCCCCGATGGATCGTTGTTCGTCAAGATCGTGCCCGGAATCATCACCGGCCGCGCGATCACGGCCGCTGCCGGGGGCTAGCCGAATCTCGCCTGAACGGCTGATCGAGGTCCAATCCTGATGCCTTGCGGTGCTTCGCCGTACGGTATGAGGGTGACCGAACCCATCCGAGCTTTCTTGTGTGACGACCACGAGGTCGTCCGCCGCGGTGTGAAGGACATGCTGGAGGCCGATGGCGACATCGTCGTCATCGGTGAGGCGTCATCGGCATCGGAGGCTTTGGCTCGGGTTCCCGCCCTGCGTCCGCAGGTAGTGATCCTCGACGTCCGGTTGCCGGACGGGAGCGGGGTCAACGTCTGCCGCGACCTGCGCGCGGCGATGCCGGAGCTGGCCTGCCTCATGCTGACCTCGTTCGCCGACGACGAGGCGATGCTCGACGCCATCATGGCCGGCGCTCAGGGCTTCGTCCTCAAGCAGATTCGCGGCTCCGACCTGGTCGGTGCGGTCCGCACCGTTGCGAGCGGTGGATCGTTGCTCGACCCGACCGCCACCCGCCGGGTCATGGAGCGACTGCGCACCCACGGCGAGACCCG
>CAYNDD010000173.1:0-7227 GCA_964395425.1 uncultured Frankiaceae bacterium | reverse complement strand
GACCAGGCCGACTTCACCCGGTCGCTGACCGCACTGCTCGACCGGGTGCGCGCGCTCGGGACGCCGGCTGCGGACGACTACATCGGGGCCTCCGACCTCGTGCTTCCCGGCGCCGACTTCACCTTGGCCCAGGCGGCCGACCTGTTCACCGAAGAGGGACTGATCCACGGATGAGCACTAACGGGCGGATCCGCCCGGACCGCGGCCTGACGGCCCGGATGACGCTGACGATCTTCTTGCTCGGCGCGCTGTACGTCGCCGTCATGGCGATCCTGATCGCGGCCGGGCTCAACGCCGGCATCGTGATCGTGATCGCGGTCCTCGTGCTGTTCGCGCAGTACTGGTTCTCCGACCGGATCGCGCTGTATGCGATGCACGGCCAGATCGTCACGGCCGAGCAGGCGCCCGAACTGCACGGCATCGTCGACCGCTTGTGCGCCCTCGCGGACATGCCGAAGCCGACGATCGCGATCGCCCGCGCGCCGTACCCGAATGCGTTCGCCACCGGCCGCAACCCCAAGCGCGCGGTCGTCTGCGTGACGACCGACATCATGAGCCGGCTCAACACCGAAGAGCTCGAGGGCGTGCTGTCCCACGAGCTCTCGCACGTTGCGCATCGTGACGTCGCGGTCATGACGGTCGCGTCGTTCCTCGGCGTCGCGGCCGGCCTGGTGACCCGGTTCGCGTTCTACGGCGAGATGTTCGGCGGCGGCTTCGGCGGCGGCCGCAGCAACAACAACAACCAGAACGGCGCGGCCGTCATGGCCGTGGTCATGCTGGTGTCGATCGTGGTCTACGCGATCTCGTTCCTGCTGACCCGTGCACTGTCGCGTTATCGCGAGCTGGCCGCGGACCGGTCGGGCGCGATCCTCACCGGCCGGCCCTCGGTCCTTGCATCGGCGCTGCAGAAGGTCAGCGGCGACATGGCCCGGATCCCGACCCACGACCTGCGCAGCGTCGAACCGTTCAACGCGTTCTTCTTCAGCCCGGCCCGCGCCAACGGAGTCAGCATCTCCTCGCTGTTCTCGACCCACCCGTCGTTGGAGAAGCGGCTCGAGCAGCTGGCGAAGATCTCGGTCGAGTTGGGTCAGCCCGCCTGAGCGGGCACCGACACATGGGTCTCTTCGACACGATTCTCGGGCGCACCAAACCGGTCAAGCCCGACCTCGACCAGTTGTTCGCGCTGCCTTCGGCCGCGGTGACGTTGCAGGCGGCCGCCGACCTGCGTCCGACCGGGTGCGGGTCGGTGTGCGTCAAGTCCGCGGAGGGTGGTGCATTTGCCGGCCTGCGCGAGCAGATCGAGCAGTTGCTGGCGGTCGACGACGAGAACGGCACCCGCAAGTACGACGAGACCACGGACACCTACGGCTTCAGCTGGCTCACCCGTCGTACCAGCCCGGACGACGTCACCGCGCTGGTGACCGATCTGCACGCGGTCAACTCGACCCTGGACGAAGCCGGCTTCGGGCCGGCCTTGCTGTGCACGCTCGTGGCCTTCAGCGACGGCAAGGGTCCCAACGTCGGGCTGGTCTACCTCTACAAGCGCGGCAGCTGGTATCCCTTCGTGCCGACCGGCCCCGACAAGCGCGACAACGCGCGGGAGCTAGAAGTTCGTGCGATGCTCGGCGACGACTTGAGGATCGAGGACGACCTGTCCCGGTGGTTCCCGGTCTGGGGCGCGCCCGGGTTGTAGGCGGCCAGCGGCCAAACGAATCGATACCGGTTCGATACGGAGGGGGAGTGGGGTGGTCGGCCGATGATCGACGTGCTGGCGGCACTCGCGAGCCCGAGCCCGTCGCCGAGTCCGTTGCCCGGGGTGTTCGGCTCGCTCGAGCCGACCCTGCGGCACTACGGCTACTTCGCGGTCGGCGGTGTGCTGCTGCTCGAGAACATCGGGCTTCCGGTGCCGGGCGAGACGATGCTGATCGCCGCCTCACTGTATGCCGCGACCGGCCAGCTCAACATCGTGCTGGTCGGCATCATCGCCGTCATCGCCTCGACCGCGGGCAGCGCGATCGGCTACGCGATCGGTGTCTACGGCGGGCGCCCGCTGGCCGAGCGCTATGGCAAGTACGTCCTGCTGACCGCGGAGCGGCTTGACAAGACCGAGGACTTCTTCCGGCGCCGCGGGTGGGCGGTCGTGTTGCTGGGCCGGTTCGTCGAAGGGGTGCGGCAGGCCGCGGGCATCATCGCCGGGATCTCCGAGATGAGGTTCGCGCTGTTCCTCACCTACACGGTGGTCGGCGCCGCGCTGTGGGTGGCGACCTGGTCGACCGTCGGTGAGCTCGCCGGTGCCCACGTGACGACGATCAGCCACTATGCGACGTACGTCGCCGAAGGTCTCGGCGTCATCGTCGTACTGCTGATCGTCCGCGCGGTGCTTCGCTCGCGCCGCCGGCGTGCGGAGGCCGCTGAGCTCCAGACCTAGGCCCGTATCAAGCAATGTCACATTGCCCCACACTTCGTGGGGGCAATGTGACATCACCCCGGGGTTCGTGGGGGCAATGTGACATTGCTTGGGAAGAGGGTTCGGGGTCGCGGGGGTGAACCGGGCGGCCCGGAATGCCGTTAACACCCGTATGGGTCGGACGCCGGGCGTAGGTAGGACGCTGGGCATGGGTCGGACGGCGGGCGCGGACGACGATCTCGTGCGCTCGGCCAAGCGCGGCGAGGCGTGGGCGCTCACCGAGGTCTGGCACCGGCACAGCGCCGCGGTGCTGGCCTACCTCCGCGGCCGCGGCGTGGTCGACGCAGAGGACATGACCAGCGAGGTTTTCCTTCAGGTCTTTCGAGGGATCGGGCGGTTCCGCGGCGACGCCGGCGACCTGCGGACCTTCGTGTTCAGCGTGGCGCATGCTCGGTACGTCGACGAAGTCAGGCGGCTCGCCCGGCGCGGCGTCGCCGCGGAGTTCAGCGCCGATCGCCACGACCGGCCGGAGCCCAGCGCCGAGTCGGCCGCGATGACCGCGCTTGCGACCGAGCGGGTCCGGCGCCTGATCGAGACCCTCTCGCCGGACCAGCGGGACGTGCTCCTGCTGCGAATCGTGGCCGACCTCAGCCTCGAGCAGACCGCTGAGGTGCTCGGCAAGAGCGTTGGCTCGGTGAAGTCGCTGCAGCACCGCGGCCTGGCGGCCTTGCGGCCGATCCTGGGAACGGCCGTATCCCCATGAGCCCCTTCGACGATGACACTGACATGAGGTCCTGGTTCGGCCGCGACGAGGCGTCGCCGCAGGATCCGTCCGATGTGGCGGTGATGCGGGCGGCGGCTGAGGTCTTGCGCGACCTCCAGCCGGCCCAGCCGGTTACGCCGAGCGCCGAGCTCGTCGCGCTGATGGCAACCGGTACGCCGAGCCGCCACCCGATCGCTGCGCGCAGCCGGGCGCTGGTGACCCGATTCGCCGGTCTCGGCGTCGCCGCCAAGGTGATGCTTGCGGCCGGAGTGGCGATCGCCGGTGCCGGCGGTGCGGCCACTGCGGTGGCCTTCTCGACCGGCCATCTCGAGATTCATCACGGCCATCACGCCGCCGCGCACCCGCACGCCAGCGGGCACCCGTCCGCACACCCGACCGCGCCGTCGGCGAGTCACGCTTCGGCGGGTTCGACGACCGCAGGTGCCGCGCCGACCACTCCGACCGAGTCAGCGCCGGGCGACCACCATCATCGTGGTGACCGGTCGAACCGTGGCCCCGGCGGGCGCGACGGTCGAGGCCGGCACGACCCCTTCGGGCGCGGCCGCGGTCACGACCGCAACGGGCACAACGGCAACGGCAACGGTCACGGTCACGACGGCAACGGCAACGGTCACGGTCACGGGAACGGCAACGGTCACGGTCACGACGGCAACGGCGGGGGCCGGGACGGCACCGGCCACGGCGGTGACGGTGGCGGCCGCGGTGGCAATGGCGGCTCGAACGGCGGTCACGGCGACGGTGGCGGTGACGGTGGCGATGGTGGCGGTTCCGGCGCCGGCTCCGGTGGCGGCGGCGGGAACGACGGTGGCGGGAGCGGCGGCTAGGCCGTCGAGGCGCTCGGCTTGGACTTGGTCTTGGCAGTCGGCTTGCCGTTCGGTTTGGCGGCCGGCTTGCTAGCCGGCGGACCCGTCGATCCGGCGACCGGCCCGGTGGTCGGCGCCGGGATGGGCTTACCGGTCGGTCCAGCCGTCGACTCAGCCGACGACCCGGTCGGTGCTCGCGCGCCGGCGAGGGTGGCGATCGCGATGGTCACGAGTGCGCCCAGGATCAAAGCCGCCGGCTCGCCCGGCTTGAGCAGGTTCAGCTCGGCGCCGAGGGTGGCGGCCGCGACCGGCACCCCGAGCTGTGCGGAGGCAAGCGCCCCGATCGCGATCGGCTGACCGGTCAGCCGCATCGCCACATGGGTCAGGACCGCGCCCAGGCCGAGCACCACACCGAGCACGATGAACGACGGATGGTGGCCGAGGTCGCGCAAGTTCAGCGACGAGCCGAGCCAGACGAAGAACAGCGGCCCGAAGAACCCTTCGGTGATCGCGAACAGCTGCTTGGCCAGCCGCCGGGGCTCGCCGTTGCCGGCGACCGCGATGCCGAAGGTGAACCCGGCCAGCATGATCGAGACGTGGGTCTGGGTGGCGATCGCGGCCAGGCCGAACAGCGCCGCCAGGCTGATCCTCAGCTCGAGGGCGAACAGCCGCTCCTCAGAGATCTTGTGGAAGCGCTTGCGGCGACCGCTGCGTTCGACGTGACGCAGCAGGAAGAACAACGCGACCGCGCCCGCGATCACCGCGAGCGCCCCCAGCGCGGCTCGGGCGGCGTGCGACGGGTCGATGGCCAGCGGGAGCGCGACGATGCAGGCGGCATCCGCAACCGCGATCTGCGGCAGCATCCCGATCACATCCGGGCCGCCGAGGCCGAGTGAGTCGACGATCGGAAGGATCAGAGCCGCCGAGGACGACGCCATCAGTACGGCGTACAACCACGGGTGGCCGGTGCCGAAGAGATGCGAGACCAGAAATCCGGCCGGCACCGACACGAGGCCGATCCCGACCGCGCGCAGCAGGCCGAGCCGCAACGCGGTCTTCATGCTGGCGTCGCGGACCGGCACGTGCGAGCCGGCCACGAACATCACCAGGGCGAAGCCGATATCGGCGAGGAAGGTGAACGTCGGGTCGCCGGCGTGCAGCCGGTTGAAGCCGGTGGCGCCGAAGGCGATCCCGGCCGCGAGCTCGCCGAGCACGACCGGAAGATGCCAACCGCGCGGATAGGCGAGCAGCGGTCCGAGCAGACCGATGACCGCGATCAGCGCGAGATTGGCAAAGGTCATGTGCGAGTTCTCAGCACCAGCGCGACCAGCCGGCAGGGAATGTCGGTGTTCTCGTCGACGTGATAGCTCGCGCAGACCCGGTGGTAGCCGTCGGCGATCTGCAGGTGCCGTCCGGACGCGATGTCGCCGCGCACCAGCAACACCGGCGACAGGTCGCGCCCCTTGCGAATCTTCTTGAGGTCGGCCAGGACGTGCGGGTTGTCGACGTCGAGCAGGGCGAGACCCGATGCCCGCAGGATGTCCTTGGCCTTCTGATGGATGATCGGCGCGCCACGCAGGTCCTCGACCAGCCGCTTGACCAGCTCGGGCCGCGCGATCAACGACAGGTAGTTCCCAGCCGCCGGATAGTCATGCTCGTCCGGCTCGTTCTTCCACTTGACGCCTGCCATCCGCCTCACCCTTTCCAACCGCCGGGCCTCCCGGCCTTGGTTGAGTATGGCTAGCAAAGTGCAAAGATCGAGTGACAACCTTCACGGTGTCGGGCTTGTGCCGATCTTGGTCAGAGCAAGGAGCAGCCATGCGAATCCGACGTACGGTCCTCTGCGGGGTGGCAGCGCTGGCGGTCGGCGGCCTGGTCACCGGGCCGGCGGCGCTCGGTGCAACCGACCGCCCGAGCGCTCCCGTGACCGTCGGCCATATCGCGTACCTGACCGCGAAGGACACCGTCGAGCTCGCGACCGTCGAGTCGAACGGTACGACGACCGGTGCCAAGCAGATCGGCCCGGTCACCCTCGTCGTGGCATCCGACACCGTGCAGGTCGACGACCTGATGGCGTCGGGTGACGGTGCATGGCTGGCCTGGCAGGAGGAGGTGTTCAAGCACAACGGCGATCTCGTCAAGACCGTGCTCGTGCTCCGGCACGAGAGCGACGGTCAGGACTTCGCCCTGAACACCGTGCAGTCGCCGCTCGGCTTCGCCGGCGACCAGCTCGTGACGTCGAGCGCCAACGCGACCAGGCGGGTCAGCGTGCAGCCGACCATGCACCTGATCAAGGTCAATGATCACGCCTTCCCGCTTGCCGCCTACCCGCATGGCGTGGTCGACGGCCCGTCGTACCTGGCTCCGAAGGGCCCGGCCCAGACCTGGCGGGTCCGGCTGACCTCCTTCGCCGGCACGCACACGACGCTGCACGACTACGTGCTCGGCCCGACCAACTACCGCAACCCCGACGCCGCCTGGGTCAGCGCTGACGGCAAGCGCCTGGTGATCGAGCGCGGCAACCACCAGGACTTCGGCGGGCTGGGGCCGTCGTCGCTGGCCGACGAGTTCGTCCTCGGCGCGGGTCACGCGCGCAGCCAGCTGGGGCACTACGGCACCGACAAGCAGGCCTGGCGGATCGGCTCGGTGAGCTTCTCCGGGTCGTCGGACTCGGTGTGGGCGATGTGGGAGCGGCTGACCAAGACCGGGGCGACCAGCGTGGTCGCCCGCCGCGAGCACGGCAGCTGGACGCTGATCGCCGGGCACGGGATCGCCGTCGCCGGCAACCAGACGGGCTACGTCATCGTCCAGCCCGGCAAGCTGGTACTGACCAACCCCGACGTGCAGGGCTACGACACGGTGCCGACCCGGCACGCCGAGCTCCGCCGCGGCAGTTCCAGCGTCAGCCTGAATGCCGAAGGCACGACGTTCGTCTGGGTCAGCAGCTGACCGCATCGCTGACGAGCGACCCGGTCGCTCAGAGGTACGCCCCGGACGGCAGGTAGGCCCGCGGCGGACTGCCACCACGCCAGAACGCGGATCCGCCCGGCGTGACCCGCAGCCTCGCGCGGTAACAGATCTCGATCGCCCACTGCTGCTCGGCGTTGAGGTGGTAGACGTCGGCGCAGCGCCCGAGGTCGCTGACGGTGGCCAGGCAGCGCCAGAGCAGTGCCCGGGCAGTGTCGTCGTCGGTGGCCGCGAGGTTGTAGAGCAGGCCGTCCTCGCGGAGGTAG
>CAYNDD010000172.1:0-7248 GCA_964395425.1 uncultured Frankiaceae bacterium | reverse complement strand
CATTCGGGTCAGACCGGGCGGGAGACGCCGCCATTCAACATCCCTGCCGCTCGCGGACAGTCGCAGCCGGTCTTATTCGCCGCTGGACGTTCTGTTTCGCATGAGATTGGCGATCTGCTGGTATCTCCCGACCGGGACAAGGTGCACTCCGTCGAACGCGCCTGACTCCCGAAGCATGGCGACGAGGTCAAGGGCCAAGCGGACCCCGGCGTCGCGGTCATGCTCCAACGCGGTGATCAACTCCTCGGGCACGTTGATCTCCGGTAAGTCCGCTGCGACGCGCTGCGCCATTTTCGCGCTGGCCATCACAAGCACGCCGGCGTAAACGCGCCCCGTATAGGTGAGGCTCTGTCGCCAGGCGATCACCTTCTCAGCGTCGTAGCTCGCTTGGACCAGCCAGAAATCAGCATCGCCTTTCCACCGCGGCATCTCAGCGCCGCAACGCGCCGTCACGCCCAGCGAGAACGTGGCGTCGGGGTAGGAGCGGGCCTCACTAAGCATGCGTCGGACTGTCAGGTCTGAACGTCCGCCGTCGACCGCGTCATCACCCCGGACGAAGAGAAAATCCCGCACGCCGTAAGCCGCAGCCGTCAACAGATCGCGTCGAAAACCCAGCAGATTGCGATCTCGACTGTTGACGCAAGCGATCGCGCGGCCGCCGAGATCGGCCACCTCACGCGCCACGGCGATGCTCGACACCGTGGCCCGGCCAATGTGGTTGTCCGGAATAAGAAACAGGTCGGTCACACCGTCGAACGCCACGATCTGACGGCGAACCCGCCGCAGATCAGGAGTGGTGGCAGGCTCGATCTCACACATGATCGCGAAATCGTCAGTCTCGGTCGTCACCGCGCCATGATCCCTGATGCGTTCGGCCCACGGAGAAGTGCCGCTCGGATACAGACACGCGGGAGACGAGAGCGGTTCGCCTCGCGGTCATGCGGTGCCACTTGTTGGGTTGAGCGCTGTTTGGACGAAGCGGATTGCTTCGTCGGCACTGAGGCCGATTTCGCGGCTAAGCGTGGCATAGCGTTGCGCGGCGTTGAGCAGACGCTCGCGTGCCCGGTCCCCGTCGGTCGTGACAACGGTGCCTCCACGGCCGCGGGTCTCGACCAGGCCTGCGGCTTCGAGTTCGCGGTAGCTGCGGGCGACGGTGTTGATCGCGAGTCTGAGGTCGCCAGCGAGTTGGCGGACCGTCGGCAGGCGCGTGCCGGGCACCAGAGCGCCATCGGTGATCTGTCCGGCGATCTGCGCGCGGACTTGCTCATAGGGCGGCATCGGCGAGGTCGTATCCACCGTGATCATGGCCGGTCTACTTGCGGCGGCGGGCTGGTGAAACCGCGCGGCTGCGCCAGCACTGAGCCCCACGGCGCCGTCTGATCGCCGCCCAAATAAATTGTATCGGCCATTGTCTTAATCTACTATGACAATGGCTGCGACACAAGACTTGCGACGTCGCACTGTCGTCATGCATGTAAGCCTGCCCTGTACGTGCGCTCCGGGACCTTTGTCCGCAGCGGCGCGTCGCGACCGCAAAGCGTCGTACGCCGGATCTAGCGTCAGCCCATGGCGACCAAGGCCGCGACCCGTCCGGCGTATCGATGCGAGGACTGCGGCCTCGAGGTCGCCAAGTGGGTCGGTCGGTGCCCGGAGTGCCAGGCCTGGGGCACCGTGCTCGAGCTCGGCGCCCGGCCGGGGCTCGCGATCGTCGCCGGGCCGGTCAGCGCACCGGCGCTGCCGATCGCCGACGTGCCGGCGCTCGGCGCGCAGCACCGGCCGACCGGTGAGTCGGAGTTCGACCGGGTGCTCGGCGGCGGGCTGGTGCCAGGGTCGGTCGTGCTCGTGGCCGGCGAGCCAGGGGTGGGCAAGTCGACGCTGGTGATCAGCGCCGCAGCCAAGGTCGCGGCCGGCGGCGCACGCTGCCTGCTCGTCACGGGCGAAGAGTCCGCCGCCCAGGTCCGGATGCGGGCCGGCCGGGTCAACGCGCTAGCCAGCACGCTCTATCTGGCCGCCGAGACCGATCTCGCCGCGGTGCTCGGGCACGTCGACGCGGTCGGCCCGGACGTCCTCATCGTCGACTCGGTGCAGACGATCGCGTCCGCCGGGGTCGACGGCTCGGCCGGCGGCGTTGCGCAGGTCCGCGAGGTCGCCAGTGCGCTGATCCGGCTGGCCAAGTCCCGCGGCCTCGCAGTGATCCTGATCGGACACGTCACGAAGGACGGCGCGATCGCCGGGCCGCGCACGCTCGAGCACCTGGTCGACGTCGTGCTGTCGTTCGAGGGCGACCGGCACTCCCGGCTCCGGCTGATCCGCACCGTCAAGAACCGCTTCGGCGCCTCCGACGAGGTCGGCTGCTTCGACCTGCGCGACGACGGGATCGTCGGCCTCCCCGACCCCTCCGGCCTGTTCCTCGCCCACGGCGCCACGCCGGTCGCCGGCACGTGTGTCACGGTGACGATGGAAGGCCGCCGGGCCCTGGTCACCGAGGTCCAGGCACTCGTCGGCGCACCTCAGAACACGACCCCGCGGCGCGCCACGAGCGGGCTGGACAGCCAGCGGATCGCGATGCTGCTGGCGGTGATCGAGCGCCGCCTCGACGTCAAGCTCTCCGATCGCGAGGTCTACACCGCAACCGTGGGCGGCGTTCGTCTGGCCGAGCCGGCTGCGGACCTTGCGCTCGCGCTCGCGATGATCGGCGCGCTTCACGACACCGCGCTCCCGCCCGGAGTGATCGCCATCGGCGAGGTCGGGCTGGCCGGGGAGCTCCGACCGGTCTCGGCGATCCGGGTCCGGCTGGCCGAGGCTGCGCGGCTCGGCTTCACCAGCGCGGTCGTTCCGCGCAACTGCGGCAGCGACCACCCGCAGCTGCGCACGATCGAGAGCGCCAATCTCGAGGATGCCGTGCGTCACGCACTGCCGCACACTCGCCGCTGACCCGAGCACCACGAACTCGCCCGTACACTCAAAGCCGCCTTCATCGAGCGCGCGACGAGGAGTCCGGTGGCAACCTCCGACCGACCCGACGGCGAACAGCTGCGCGCAACCCTCGCCCAGATCGCTCCCGGCACCGCGCTGCGCGACGGCCTCGAGCGGATCCTGCGCGGCCACACCGGCGCCCTGATCGTGTTCGGCTACGACAAGACGGTCGAGTCGCTGTGCACCGGCGGGTTCCCGCTCGACGTGGAGCTGTCATCGACCCGGCTGCGCGAGCTGGCCAAGATGGACGGCGCGGTCGTGCTGGACGACTCGTTGACCAAGATCGTGTGGGCGGCCACCCACCTGGTGCCGGATCCCACCATCCCGACCGACGAGTCGGGCACCCGGCACCGCACCGCGGAGCGGGTGGCCAAGCAGACCGGCTATCCGGTGGTCAGCGTGAGCCAGTCGATGCAGATCATCGCGTTGTACGTCGAAGGCCGTCGATACGTCCTGGACAACTCCGCCGCAATCCTGTCGCGCGCCAACCAGGCGCTGGCCACGCTCGAGCGATACAAGATGCGCCTCGACGAGGTCAACGGCACCCTGTCGGCACTCGAGATCGAAGACCTGGTCACGGTCCGCGACGCGGTCGCGGTGACGCAGCGGCTCGAGATGGTGTTGCGGATCGCCTCGGAGATCGAGGGGTACGTCGTCGAGCTCGGCACCGACGGCCGCCTGCTGTCGCTGCAACTCGACGAGCTGATGGCCGGCGTCACCCAGGAGCGCGACCTGATCGTGCGCGACTACCTGCCGACCCAACACGGCCGCAAGTCGCGCACCGTGGCGGACGTCCGGGCCGACCTCGACAACGTCTCGGCCACGGACCTGCTCGATCTCGCCGTCATCGCCCGGGTGTGCGGCTTCGGCGCGAGCTCCGACGTACTCGACAATGCGGTGTCGCCGCGCGGCTACCGGCTGCTGGCCCGGGTCCCGCGGCTGCCACCCGCGGTCGTCGACCGGCTGGTCGAGCACTTCGGTGGCCTGCAGAAGCTGCTCGCAGCGTCGATCGACGACCTGCAGCTCGTCGAAGGCGTCGGCGACACTCGCGCCCGCTCGGTGCGCGAAGGCCTGTCGCGGCTGGCCGAGTCGTCGATCCTCGAACGCTACGTCTGAGCCGCCGCGAAACGGTCAGGACGCGAGGACCGAAGCGCTGCCGCCGGGCAGGGTATCGGCCCAGCCTTCGGCGGTGACGTCGAGCATGCGCTGCAGGTCGACCAGGAGCACCGGCCCACTCGCGCTACGACGAAGCCCGATCACGTACGCCGGCAAGGTCTTCGCCGGTGGCTCCGCAGCGGGCGGCAGGTCCTTCGGGGACAGCACCGCGATGACCTCGTCGACCGCCACACCGACCGGATCGCCCGCGACCTCCATCACCAGGACGTCGCCGCGGTCATCCGGCGCGCCCGGCCCGCGAAGGTCGAGTACGGGCAGCGGGTTGCCACGCAAGGTGATGACGCCTGCCATCGGCGGCCGGGTACCCGGCAGGTGCTCCAGCCCGTGCAGGCGAACGATCTCGCGAGTGTCGCTGAGCGAGAGCGCGAAAGCCTGATCCGCGATCCGGAACATCACGTATCCCGGGATCACGGCGAGCGCTCCTGGGCCCTGGAGGCAGCATCGGCGCGGCGGGCCAGCTGGTCGCAGAGATCCGCGAGCTCGTCCACGCTCCGGCCCCCGAGCTCGACCGCTACGCCGTCCATCGGGCGCCGGCCGAGCGTGCTTGCGGCGGCCCGATACGACCGCGATGCCGCGACTGGCTCGTCCAGGCGGTCGAGCGCGCCGCCGAGCAGGAAATGCGCGAAGCCATGGTCGGGGTCGAGGTAGACCGCCTTTCGCAGCACGACCAGAGCATCGGCATCGTGGCCGAGGTTGGTGAGCGCTACGCCCTGCAGATAGTGCGCCTGGGCCCAGAGCGGTGTGGCCGCGACGACTTCTCCGGCCAGGTCGGCGGCCTCGGCGTACCGGCCCTGAGCGATCGCCGTCCGGACGGCATCGAGCGGATCCCGGGTGGGAGCGGGCGGAGCCGGTTCGATGTCCGACAGCAGGAGCTCGGCCTCGGAGCGGTGCGGAGCCGGGACATCGCGACCGACCCGCCCGCGGCGATCGGTATCGCCGCGACGACGGTCGGCCCGGGTCGGCCGAAGCTCGTCCTCGGTCCGGCGATCACGCAGCACCCACCGTCGCTTCTCGCCCTCGACCGACTGCTCGAGCCGGCGGTAGACGAACGCGTCGCCCAGCGACACCAGCGAAAAGTCGTCGCTGATCTGCCAGAGCGTCTCGGCGTGCCCGAGGAACAGGTAGCCGCCGTCACGAAGCCGGTTGTGCAGGCGCTTCATCAGCCGGCGGGTGGTCTCGCGGTCGAAGTAGATCGTCACGTTCCGGCACAGGATCAGGTCGGCTTGATCGAGCTCGAACGGCGGTTGGTCGGTCACCAGGTTGTGGTGGCGGAACTCGACCAGCTCGCGCACCTCGTCGCGCACCACCCACGAGCCGGTCTCGGTGTCGAGCACGAACCAGCGGGCGAGATCGAGCGGATCGGTCATCACGAACGACCGCTCGGCGTAGTGCGCCGCGCTTGCCGTCGCGAGCGCTCGCTTGGAAACGTCCGTCGCGATCACCTTGACGTCCCAGTCGGCATTCGGCGGGAGCAGCTCGCGGATCAGGATCGCGACCGTGTAGGCCTCCTCGCCGGTAGAGCATCCCGCACTCCAGATCCGCAGCCGCCGGCCCGCGGCCGCCTGCCGCAGCAGTTCGGGCAACACGTACGTGCGCAGCGCCCGAACCTGCGGCGGGTTACGGAAGAAATGCGTCTCGGGGATCGTCACCTCGTCGATGAGGGACTGCCGCTCCGACGCCCCATCGGGGTCGATCAGGATCGCCAGGTACGCCGCCACATCGGGCGCTCCGGTGATGCTCATCCGCTCGGCGACGCTGAAGGTGAGCGAGTCGCGACGCGACTCGTCGAAGGTGAGGCCGGCGGCGTCGTGCAGCAAGCTCGCGATCGATGCGAACTCGTAGTCGCTCAGGACGACGCGGGTCATGATGCGCCACCCTCGTCGGACGTGAGCGACCCGGTCTCCAACAACCGGTAGACCGCCGAGCAGATCTCGGGAAGCGGCAGCTGGACGTCCACCGCGCCGGCTGACATCGCGGCGGCCGGCATTCCGTACACCGCGCTGGTCGACTCGTCCTGCACGAGCGTCAGCGCACCGTGGTCGCGCATCCGCTTGAGCCCGCGCGCGCCGTCGCGTCCCATCCCGGTCAGCAGGACACCGACCGCGGCCGCACCGTAGGCCTGCGCCACCGACGAGAAGGTCGCGTCGATGCCGGGGACGTGGTACTGCCCCGGCTCGGGTTCGTGCGTGGTCAGTCGCAACCGGTCGTGGACGACGAGGTTGAGCCCGCTCGGGGCGATCGTCACGGTGCCGGGGAGCATCCGCTTGCCGTTCGCGCCGAGCTCGACCGGGAGCGGGCAGACGTCGTTCAACCAGGACGCCAGCCCCTCCATGAAGCCGTCCGCCATGTGCTGGACGACGACGATCGCGGCCTTGGTGTCGGGCGCGAGACCGGAGAGCAACATCGCGAGCGCCTGCGGACCGCCGGTCGACGCCCCGATCGCGAGCACTTTGACCTCGCGCAGCTCTGCCGGGTCCATCCGCCGGGTGGCTGCGGACCCGCGGCGCGAGTGGGAACCTCGGACACTGCCGGCCTCCCGGCGCTCGCCGGCCCGGCCGGTCCCCGCGTCGGAACTCCCCGGCGGCGCGTCGAGCCGCAGCGTGGTCAGCGCCGTACCCGACATGCCGAGCCGGCCGCGCGGGTGGGTGATGACCCTGACCCGGCCGGCCACCTTCAACCGCTGGCAGAGCACTTCGGCGTACGCCTCGAGCCGGCCGCTGTCGTGCGGGCCCGGCTTGGCAATCACGTCGACGGCCCCGGCCGAGTACGCCGACGCGGCGTTGTCGCGGTCCACCCCGTCGACGAACGACGAGTAGACCACGATCGGGGTCGGCCTGGTCGCCATGATCCGCTCGATCGCCTGGATCCCGTCCATGACCGGCAGGTGCAGGTCCATCAGAACGACCGACGGGCGCAGTCGCTCGACGAGCGCCACCGCGTCGCGACCGGTCCGCGCCTCGCCGACCACCTCGAGGGTGGCATCCGCGGACAAAGCGGTACGAATGAAGCGTCGCTGGGTCGCGGAGTCGTCAACGACCACGATGGAGACCGGAGCTGGGCTCTCCGGCTGCGCGCTCACTGTTGAGGTGTCGTCGC
>CAYNDD010000171.1:0-7269 GCA_964395425.1 uncultured Frankiaceae bacterium | reverse complement strand
CGATTCCTCGGGAACCGGCGAGCGTTCTGCGCTGATCACCCGAACATACGTGCCGCTACCGTCAGGCACCAGAGGTGCCGTTCGCGACCAAGGTCCCTCAGGCCAACCTCTACGGCAATGACGGCGTCCCAAGAGCATGAGGTCCGTCCGGCATATCGCATGCGTGGTCGGTGTTGTCCTTGTGACGGCAGTGTCCGGCGCCGCACAGATCATCAGCCCTGTCCACACCTCGCCGGTGTCGTCCCCAGCCGTCAACGATCGCAACCCTGATCCAGTCGGGTCGGCGTCCACAACGAGCCCTTCCCGCCGGATTGTTGACCCTTCTCTGCAAGTCGACCGGTCGTTTGGGCCCGTCGGAACCGTCGTTCGCATTGAAGGGCGACACTGTCGTCGGGGAAGGTTCAGTCAGGACAACGTGCTGGGTGGCAGGAGCCTCTATTGGCATGACTCATATCAACGACGACACAAGTTCGAGCTTCACCGTGGCTTCGCCATCGTTCATTTGCACTTCACGGGCACAGTCGCGC
This sequence comes from uncultured Frankiaceae bacterium, assembly GCA_964395425.1. Lineage (GTDB taxonomy): Bacteria > Actinomycetota > Actinomycetes > JAFAQI01 > JAFAQI01 > DATAUK01. The sequence goes on along the minus strand of CAYNDD010000171.1, from coordinate 6,742 downwards.
GCGGCACTTACCACATCCCTGCCAATGACTCCTTAGGGCGAGCGCTTCTGGTGCTTGACTGCGGCGGCGAAGGCGGCAACGCCGTCGGATTCTTCACCGTCACCGGCTGATTCACTCAGCGACGCAGAAGTGCCGCTCGCGGTCGTCAAGGTCGGGCGCTCTCGTGCACCTTGTCGACTTTTCGAAGGATCTGATGCCGGGCCGCCGGGCGCGCATACTTGGCCGGTGGGGGCAGCTCTTCGTCGTCAGGCGTGGCTGAGCGCGAGTTACGGCGTGCCGGTGGTGGCGTGGGGGGTTTGGGCGCGCGACTCTCTCGGTCGCGGTGGCTGGTTCTGGGTGCTGTCGGAAGCGGTGGTCGGGGCCGTTCTGCTGCTGGCTCCGGCGCTGTTACACCGTCACCCCGTGGCATACCGCCTGGTGTCAGCGCTGATGGCGCTTCTGGTGATGTTGTTCGGTGTTATCGGTGTCTTTGTGGGGCTGACGGACTTCCTGCTGCCAGCCACCCTGGTTGCCTGGGCCTTCGTGTTTGTCGGGCCACCTGGCACGGTTCAACCGGCTCGCACATGAGAGGCCGGGCAAGCTGACAACGATCAGCAATCTGCTCCGCCGCACGTTCCGAACTGGCTCGAGGTGAAGCTTGACGCGGTCGATCCTTGCGGCCGTGCCCGAACCGAGGTGCCGATCTGTTGCGCCTAGTCGGACTCTATAGGTCGTAACTCAAGAACGTGTCGAGCCGCCAGCGGGTGTTCCGTGGCTACAGCAATCGCCTGGTCCTGGTCGCGACAGTCAAGGAGGTCGAAGCCGAGTAGAGCGCCGCCGGTGTCGAGAAACGCGCCCTTACCCAACTCGGCGGAGCCGCCTCGTACCCGGACCGTTACAGCTTCGCTATCGGGCGCGATCGGGTCGCCGGCCAGCCGGATTCCGCGGTCGTTCATCCGGGTGACCCAAGCCTCCACATCGCCACCGGCTGGCCCAGCGGGATCGTCTAAGGGGACTCGGTCTCGATAGATCAACATCAAGAACTGCATGGAGCGCCTCCTTGCGGCCGTCGTACTCACAACCCTCCGGAACAGCGGAGACGAAATGTTCCAAGCCGACTACGAACGCCCAGGCGACATCATCGCCGGCGATATCCACGCGCGAACCATAACCGCCTCGCAGACTGCAAGGCGAGCCCTTGGTGGGCGATCAGATGAGCAATCGACGGTGCCAGCTCCCGGTCGACCGCCAGGCCGGCATAAGCGCCTACCTACCACTTGGCAGCCGCCGCGCGATCCGTCGAACCCGTACTCGACGACCACCCCATAACTACCAGCGGTCGAATGGCTCGGGCTGGGCAGGCGACCAGATGTGCCTCACCATCGTCGTGTGCAGCTTCGGCAGGTGTCGGACTGGCCTACCGTCTGGGCCAGGAAGCCGCACGCTCAATTGCACGACCAGCGCCCTGCGTGTCGCGCCGAAGCCGTGACGAGTAGCGGGGTGCTGCTGACGGCGCACGAATCCGTCAGCGGTCAGGGTTCGAAGGGGTAGCGAACGCCGATCTGGCGTCGGATCTCATCCATCGTGGTCATGATCGACAGTGTCTCGTCGAGGGACATAGTCGGGCTCTCGGTCAGACCTTCGCGCAGGCAACGCCCGACCTCCTCGGCCTGGTAGCGCAAGCCGTTACCGGTCGGCGGCTCGGCGAAGCGCTCAGGCTCGCCGACGACGGGACGGAAGGTGAACGAGCTGGGCTGGTACCAGACCGGGTCGATCTCGATCCGTCCTTCGGTGCCGGTGATCGAGGCCTGCGTCGGCGTCTCCGCGCCCAGCGTGGTGGTCAGGACGGCGTGACTGCCGCCGTCGTACTGCAGGACGACCGAGGTCTGCGCGTCGACGCCGGTCTCGGTCAAGTCGCCGGCCGCAGTGACCCGGTCGGGCTCGCCGAGCACGTACGACGCGAAGGACAGCGGATAGATCCCGAGGTCGAGCAGCGCGCCACCGCCGAGCTCCGGCGCATACAGCCGCGACGAGAAGTCCGGCGGCAGGAACCGCTGACCGTGGTCGGCGATCACGGTCCGGATCTCGCCGAGCGCACCGGCATCGAGCAGCGCACGGATCCGGCGCATGTGCGGGGCGAACCGGGTCCACATCGCCTCCATGCAGAACCGGCCCTCGGCCCGCGCCGCCGCGATCACCTCGGCGGCCTCGTCGGCGTTGATGGTGAACGGTTTCTCACAGAGCACGTGCTTGCCCGCGCGCAGGGCGAGGAGCGCGTCGTGCACGTGGAACGGATGCGGTGTCGCGACGTACACGACGTCGACCTCGGGGTCGGCGCAGAGCTGTTCGTAGCTGCCGTATGCGCGCGGGATCTCCTCTCGAGACGCGAACTCCTCAGCGCTTTCGGCGCGCCTGGAGCCGGCGGCGATGACCCGGTGATCGGGCAGCAGCCTCAGGTCGTCAACGAACCTGGTGGCGATCCAGCCGGTGCCGACGATCCCCCACTTGATCTCGTCCATCAAGACGCCGCCTTCTCGATGACCTCGCGCAGCACGGTGTTGACCACGTCGGGTGCCTCCATATTGGCCATGTGTCCGGCATCGGGGATGACCACCTTGTGCGCGCCCGGGATCCCGGTCGCGAGCCGGTCGGCCATGTCCTGGAAGCACGGCACGTCGAGCTGGCCGACGATGACCGTGGTCGGCGCCGCGATCGACGAGAGCTCCTCGATCACGGCCGGATGCGATCCGTGCGGGTCCGGCTCGCTTAGGTGCAGGCCCGGGAAGTTCTCGACGATGGCTGCCAGTCGCGCTGCCAGTGCCGGGTCGCGTCGCGCCGGCCGGAAGAAGCCGTGCGCGAGCCAGGTCGCCTTCGCCGCAGCAAGCCCGTCGGCCTTCATCGACGCACTGACCGCCGCCATCTCACGGTCGGACTTCTCATCCCACCGGACCCCGTCGAGTACGGCGTCGATCAGCACGAGGGCGCGGACCCGATCCGGGTCCGCGAGTGTCGTCTCGAGGGCGATCCGACCACCCATCGACAGCCCCACGATGACCACGTCATCGACGCCGAGATGGTCGAGCAGCGCCCATGCGTCGCCCGCGTGCGTGTAGGTCACGTCGGGATCGCGGCGGCGCGACCGGCCGAAGCCGCGTGCGTCGTACCGGATAACCCGCGCGGCGTCGCGGAGGTCCGCGACCTGGTCGTCCCACATCCGGGCGTCGAGGGCGAACCCGTGGATCAGCAGGACGGCGACACCGGCGCCCTCAACCTCGTAGTAGAGGTCGGTGCCGTCAAGCGGGAGTGTGCTCATCCAGTCCTCTGATCACTCGACCCGACCGCCTCAACCGGCTCTCAGGCGAGCGAGGCTTCCAGCGTGATCGTGGTGCCGGCGAGCGCCTTGCTGACCGGGCAGCCTTCCTTGGCGGTCTTTGCGGCGGCGGCAAACCCGTCGGCATCCAGTCCGTCGACCTCGCCCTCGACCGAGAGCGCGATGCCGGTGATGGCGAAGCCGCCGCGCTCGGTGTCCGGCCCGAGGGTCACCACCGCAGTGACATCGAGAGCATGCGGCGTGCCGCCGGCCTTGGCGACCTCGTTGGAGAGCGACATCGCGTAACACGCGGTATGGGCGGCCGCGATCAGCTCCTCGGGGCTGGTAGTGCCCGGCGAGGAGTCGGCAGCCCGCTTCGGAAAACTGACCTCGTAGGTGCCGAGCCCGCTGCTGGTCAGCTCGACCTGACCTGAACCTTCCCCGATGGTGCCGGTCCATGCGGTGCGCGCGGTACGTGTGGGCACGGTGGCCTCCTGTCGATCGACGTCCAGTCACTCGACACTATGGTGTGCCGATGGTCAAGGCGTCGGTGCTGTCGGAGATCGGCGGCGCGCAGCAGGTCGCCGACATCGCCCTGCGCCCGCTCGGGCCCGGCGATGTCCACGTCCAGATCGCCGCGGCCGGCGTGTGCCACTCCGACCTTTCGCTCGGCAGCGGCGTGATGGACCAGGTCGTGCCGGCCGTGCTCGGGCACGAAGGGTCCGGCACGGTCATTGCGGTTGGCACCGACGTCACGCACGTCGCTCCGGGTGACCGGGTCGTCCTCAACTGGTCGCCGCCGTGCCGGACCTGCTGGTGGTGCCAGGCCGGCGAGCCGTGGTTGTGCGCCAACGCGTTTGCCGACGACGACGTGCCGTACGCAACCCTCGACGGCGTCGAGCTGGTGGCCGGGATCGGCATCGGCTCGTTCGCCGAGGAGACGATCGTGCCGGCGCGCGCGGTCATCCCGATCGGTTCCGACGTACCGCTGGAGATGGCCGCGCTGCTCGGTTGCGCCGTGCTGACTGGAGTTGGTGCGGTCGTCAACCACGCCCGCACCCAGCCGGGCGAGTCGGTGCTGGTGGTCGGGCTCGGCGGCGTGGGTCTGTCGGCCGTGCAGGGCGCCCGGATGGCCGGCGCGTCGACAATCGTGGCCACCGACGTCTCGCCGGACAAGGAGGAGATCGCGCGGCGTTGTGGCGCGACCGAGTTCCTACTCGCGGGCGACGACCTGGCCAAGCGAGTACGCCGGATCACCGACGGCCGCGGTGCCGACGTCGCAGTCGAGTGCGTCGGCCGCGGTAGCACGATCCGCCAGGCGTGGAGCGCCACCCGCCGCGGCGGACGCGCGGTAGTCGTCGGAATCGGGCGGGCCGACGACATGGCGCAGTTCAACGCGTTGGAGGTGTTCCACTTCGCCCGCTCGCTGTCGGGATGCGTCTACGGGTCGTCGGATCCCGAGGTCGACATACCCCGGATGATCGACGCCTGGCGCGAGGGCCGGCTCGACCTCGACGCGCTCGTGACCGACCGCACGAATCTCGAAGGCATCGACGCGGCGTTCGACCGGATGCGGGCGGGCCACGGCGGCCGAACCCTCGTCCTCCCCCAAGCAATGTGACATTGCTTGGGCCGGTCCGCGCTCGGTACGGCGGCACAACCGCGACTGCCGGCGGCGCGTCGATAAGACGTGCGGAAATCGTGTGCGGATGACTGACGGGCCGGTGCCCGACGCCGGGCGGATCTCGCGACGGGCCCTACTGGCCGGCGGCGCGGGAGCCGCCCTGTTCGTGGCTGCAGGTGGTTTCGGCGGCGAGTACGAGCTCAACCACCACCCCACGTTGCGCAAGCGGCTGTTCGGCTGTGGCAGCACGCCCGCGATTCCCCAGTCGGACTACACGATCACCACCGGGACGATCCAATCCTCGGCGATGCAGGCGGCGATCCCGTGGGAGGTCGCCTTGCCGGCCGGCGCCGACCCGAGTGCCCGGCTCCCGCTCGTGCTGGCGCTGCCCGGCGAAGGTGGCAACGAGCGGCAGTTCGCGACCGATACCGGTCTGCCCGGCTACGCGACCGCGGCCGGCCTGCGGCTGTGTTTCGTCTCCTCTGGTGCCGTCGACTCCTGCTACTACCACCCGCGGGCCGACGGCACCGACTACTTCGCCTTCCTGGTGAACGAGCTCATTCCCACCGTCGAGCGACGGTTCCGCGTCGGCGGTGACCGGTCCCGGCGCGCGACGTACGGCTCGTCGATGGGCGGCTTCGGGGCTCTGTTGGTCGCGCAGCAGCGGCCCGACCTGATCTGCGCGGCGGTCGGCTCGTCGCCCGCGGTCTTCCCGTCGTACGCCGCAGCGATCACCGGGCACCCGCACACGTTCGACTCCGAGGCGGACTGGCAGCGGTGGGGTCTTTGGGACCACACCGCGTCGATGGGCCGGGTGCCGGTCCGGATCGACTGCGGCAACGCCGACCCGTTCTTTCCCACCGCCAAGGCGCTGATCTCGCGGATCTCCGGCGCGACCGGCCAGATCAGCAGCGGGTGCCACGAGGACAGCTTTTGGCGCCGCCACGCAACCGCTCAGCTGCAGTTCCTCGGCCAGCACCTCACGACCGCCCGCTAGACGGTCCCGCTGTGCACCGCCACGGCCGTGCCACGCAATGTGGCATTGCCCCCACGAAGTGGGAGGCAATGCCACATCACCCCAGGAAAGGGCTAGGCAATGTGGCATTGCTTGGCACCGGGCTATTGCAAGACGGACGTACGGTTTGGTAAAGTTCGGGCGTGCCGAAGGTGAGCCCGGAACGACTCGAGGCGACCCGGCGGCGGGTCCTCGAAGGCGCCCGCCGCGCCTTCGCCGCGCACGGCTACGAGGGTGCGACGGTACGCCGGCTCGAGGAGGCCACCGGGCTGTCCCGCGGCGCGATCTTCCACCACTTCGCCGACAAGGACGCCCTGTTCCTGGCCCTTGCGCAGGAGGACGCCGAGGAGGTCGCGACCCTCGTCGACGACTTCGGGCTGGTCGGGGCGATGCACAAGCTGCGCGACAAGGACGCCGGGTGGCTCGGCGTACAGCTCGAGATCTCCCGGCGGGTGCGCACCGACCCGCAGTTCGCGGCGCTCTGGCAGCACCATCTCCGCTCGATCACCCGCGCGACCCAGGCCCGGCTGGCCCGCCAGCGCGACGCCGGCGTGGTGCGCGACGACGTCCCGATCGAGACCCTTGCCGCGTTCCTGCTGCTCGCCTACGACGGACTCGTCGCCCAGCTCGCCACCGGCATGCCGGTGCAACATCTCGACGCGATCCTCGACCTCGCCGAACAAGCGGTCCGCGAGTCCCCCGCCGCGCCCCACCCCCCCCCCCCCCCCCCCCCCCCCAAAATAAGGTGCGCAACCATTGGCAAACCCCAAAACATAGAAGCCCCGTAGAACCAGAACGTGGGCGGGCCCCGACA
>CAYNDD010000170.1:0-7275 GCA_964395425.1 uncultured Frankiaceae bacterium | reverse complement strand
AAGGCGGGCTGCCTGCTAGGAGGCCGGACATGCTCTTGACGTCGTCGTCGCTTGACCTGCTGGATGTCTTTCACCACGTTCGGGGGATGACGGATCGGCTCGCCGCCGGTCTGTCCGCCGAGGACCAGACCGCACAGTCGATGCCCGACGCAAGCCCGACGAAATGGCACCGGGCGCACACGTCCTGGTTCTTCGAGGAGTTCGTGCTCGAAGGTACGGACTACGAGGTCTTCGACCCGACGTACCGGTACCTGTTCAACTCTTACTACGAGGCGGTCGGCCCGCGGCACCCGCGGCCACAACGGGGTCTGGTGACCAGGCCGAGCGCGGCCGACATCGGCCTTTTCCGCGGGCATGTGACTGAGGCGGTCGTCGACCGGCTGTCCTCAGGCTCCTTGGATGAGCGGCATATCGGCCTGGCCGAGCTCGGCTGCCACCACGAGCAGCAGCATCAGGAGCTGATCCTGATGGACGCCAAGCACCTGCTGTCGACCCATCCGTTCGACCCGGTCTACGTGGCCCGAGTGGTCGAACCCGACCGCGCCGCGCCTGCGCTGAGCTGGCGGTCGGTCGGCGGTGGGTTGGTCGAGATCGGTCATGACGCGCGGGGGTTCGCCTTCGACAACGAAGGGCCCCGCCACCTGGCCCAGGTCGAGCCGTTCGAGATTGCCGAGCGGGCGGTGACCAACGCCGATTGGATCGCCTTCATCGCCGACGGCGGCTACCAGCGCGCGGACCTGTGGCTCTCCGATGGCTGGGGTCGGGTGCAGGCCGAGCAGTGGACGGCTCCGGCGTACTGGCGCAATGACGACGGCGGGTGGACCACCTTCACGCTGTCCGGGCGGCGCCCCGTCCGCGGCGGCGAACCGGTGTGCCATGTGTCGTTCTACGAGGCCGACGCTTACGCCCGCTGGGCGGGCGCTCGGCTTCCCACCGAGCAGGAGTGGGAGATCGCCGCAGCCGCGGTCGATGGGCTGCGCGGCCAGCTGCTCGATCCCGACCGGTGTCACCCGTCGATCGCCGGCGCGGCCATGATCGGCGACGTCTGGGAGTGGACCGCGAGCGCGTACCTGCCATATCCGGGCTTCCGGCCCGAGGGCGGTGCGGTCGGTGAATACAACGGCAAGTTCATGTGCGACCAGCACGTGTTGCGCGGCGCAAGCTGCGCGACCCCGGCGGGCCACGAGCGCCTGACTTACCGGAACTTCTTCCCGGCCCACGCCCGTTGGGCGTTCAGCGGCCTACGGCTGGCGCGGTCGTGACCGTCGTCGATTCGGACCTCGTCGTTCAGGGTGACCGATGGTCGGTCTCGGCGCGGCCGGGCCAGGTGAGCACCGCGGATCGGCTCCGGTCCGATGTCCGGACCGGTCTTGCCCAGGACCCGCCGTCGCTGCCCGCCCGGTGGTTCTACGACGAGCGGGGCAGCCAGCTCTTCGAGGAGATCACCCGGCTGCCCGAGTACTACCCGACCCGGCGCGAGACCGAGATTCTCACCGACCACGCAGAGGAAATCGCTCAGCTCGCCGACGCCACCACCCTGGTCGAGCTCGGATCCGGGACCTCGACCAAGACCAGGCTCCTGCTCGACGCGCTGTCGGCCCGCGGCCCGCTCACCTTCGTCCCCATTGACGTCAGCGCCGAGGTGCTGACCGAGGCCGGCCGAGCGATCGCCGACGACTACCCCATGGTGACCGTGCATGCGGTGGTCGCTGACTTCGGCGACTCGCTCGCGCCGCTACCGGGTGAGCCCGGCAGGCGGCTGGTCGCGTTCCTCGGCGGGACGATCGGCAACCTTGATCGCCCTGCCCGGGCGGGCTTCTTGGATCGGCTGCGCGCGGCGCTGGCTGTCGGCGACGGCTTCCTGCTCGGTGCCGACCTTCGCAAGGACCCGGCCCGGCTGGTAGCCGCGTACGACGACAGTGCCGGGGTCACCGCCGCGTTCAACCGCAACCTGATCGAGGTGCTCCGCCGCGAGCTCGACGCCGAGGGACTGGATCCATCGGACTTCGACCATGTGGCGAGGTGGAACGACAACGATGGCCGGATCGAGATGTGGCTGCGGGCCAACCGTGACCTCGACGTGCGGTTCGCCGCGCTCGACCTCGAGTGGCCGCTGCCGGCCGGCGCAGAGATGCTGACCGAAATCAGCGTCAAGTTCGATCTGGCCGGCCTGCACCACGAGCTCTCGACTCACGGGTTTGAGCTGGTCCGGGCCTGGACCGATCGGGCCGGCGACTTCTCCTTGACCCTCGCCCGCGCTCAGTAGCGCAAGGCTGGACGCGGTGAGTGCGGACGACTCACTCGAACTGACCGGTTCGAGAAGCTCAGTTCGCACAAGCAGCTGAGGGTGGAGCTGAGGGGATTCGAACCCCTGACCCCTTGCATGCCATGCAAGTGCGCTACCAGCTGCGCCACAGCCCCAAAGCGGCGCCTAGTCTACAGACGCCGCCGGGGCCTGCGGCCGAGGAATCAGTTGACGACGGTCTTGTCGATCGAGTTCTCGAAATTGCCGGGACCCATGTTCGGCAGCTTGTAGGTGCCCTCGATCTGCTCGTGGACCGCGAGCGGCGACTTCCCGTTCGTGTACGACACCTGCCAGTCGGTCGAGGTCTCGGTGTGGCCGGTCTTGCCGCAGCTCTCGGGCGAGCCGGCCTCACCCGGCATCGAGCTGCTCAGGGTCGCCGAACCAGTCAGCACACCGGAGCCCTTGACGGTGAGCGTGGCCAAACCGCCCCCCGAGACCGCTAAGACCTGGTTGTTGTCGGTGACGTCGGTCTCATCACCCCGCGTCGCGTTCTTGGGCTTGCTCAGCTGGGTGTTGCGACTGGTGAAGATCGTCCGCACGGTCTTCTTGCCGACCTTCACGATCGAGCCGCTGATCGCGGTCTGGTTGATGGTCCCGGTCTGGCTGTGGAACACGTCCCAGTCCAAGCCCGCGCTGCATGGGAGGACGAACGGAGGACCGCAGGTGTCCGACTTCCCGGTCTCATAGATGACCAAGGTGTTGCCCGACAAGTGCTTGGACGTGACCTTGCCCCACCCGTGCTTGCCGGACCGGGTGTCGAACCAGAACGTGCCGGTGACCTTCACCGGCTGGTCGATCGTGTTCTCGGTGCCGCACTTGGTGGTCTTCTTCTTGCCGGTGGCCTTCAGCGAGAGGGTCGCCATCCCGTAGGGCTCCAGCTGCTTCTTGGTCTTGAACGAGCCCTTGCCGGTGGCCGGGTCGAAGGTGAAGGTGCCGTTGGTGAGGCCGAAATTCCAGTTGTGGGTCTCGGGCACCCCCTGACGGGACACCGTGACGCCGGCCGACGACGCCGAGCTGCCGAACTCGCTGCTCTCCGCCGCGAAGAGCCGGACCTGCAGCTTCTTGTGGGTGTTCGACAGGATCGTCTGGAGCGCGGGATCGAAGCTCAGGGTGTTGATCTTCGCCGCCGCCGGCCTCGCGTGCGCAGCGCGCGCGCCCGCCGAAGCGGGCAAGGCCGCAACCGCAGACCCGGCAACAAGTACGACGATCGCGGCCGATCCGATCGTCTTCCGACGCCACGACATGTTCATCAGACCCCCAAAAGTGCGGCTGGCCAGATGCTTGCACCGATCAAGCCTGGTCGCAACCGCTTCTGGAACTCTCCCACCGGGCCTACCGGGCGTCGTCCCCGGTCTCCTCTTCCGGCGGGCTGCCGGCGTTGTGCTCCTCCAGCCGCCAGCCGCGACCCATGTCCGCGAGCAGCGACCACCGGCAGTTCGACAGCGGCGCAAGCCGCCACCAGGTGTCCGGCTCCATCCCGAGCAAAGTCCCGATCGTGGCGCGTGCGGTGCCGCCGTGGGTGACCGCGACCAGCAGCGAGCCAGGACCCAGCCGGTCGAGCCACTCGAAGACGCACTCGGCCGCCCGGGCGCCGACCTCGGCGTAGGTCTCCCCCGCGCCCCGGCGGCTGTCCTCGCCGGCCTGCCAGCTCGCGTACTCGACCGGGAAGCGGGCCCGCGCCTCGGCTCGGGTCAGGCCCTGCCACTCGCCGAGATCGATCTCGCGAAGTCGCGGGTCGGCAACCGGGTCGAGGCCGGCCTCCGCGCCGACCGCGACGGCGGTGTCGAGCGCGCGGGTCAGGTCCGAGGCGACCAGGGCGTCGGGCGTCATCGGTGCGACCGCGATCGCCGCGGCCAGCGCCTGCGCCCGGCCGATCCCGTCCAGCGGCGAGTCCAGCTGGCCCTGGAACCGACCGGTGGCGTTCCACTCGGTGCGGCCATGGCGGAGCAGCACGACCCGCCGGAGTTGGCTCACGAGGCGGGCGGGAGCGCGTCAGCGGGCAACGGAAGGGACGGGCAGTCCTTCCACAGACGTTCCAGGGAGTAGAAGACCCGCTCCTCGCTGTGCTGCACGTGGACCACGATGTCGATGTAGTCGAGCAGCACCCAGCGCCCCTCGCGCTCGCCCTCGCGGCGTACCGGCTTGGCGCCGAGGGTCAACAGCCGCTCCTCGATCGCCTCCACCACAGCCTTGACCTGCCGCTCGTTGGTGGCCGCGGCCAGCACGAAGCAGTCGGTGATCGCCAGATGGTCGCTCACGTCAACGATCTCGAGGTCGGTCGCCAGCTTGTCGGCGGCCGCGCTCACGGCGGCCTCGGCGAGTTCGATGCTCCGGGGGGTTGCAGTCAAAACGATCCTCTGGTCAATCGGGCCATCCGGCATCTACAGCCTGCCACGGCTCGGCCGGGTCGAGCCTACGGGTGGTAGTCGTTCCCGAGGATCACGACCACGTCGGCCACGTCCTGGTTCTCCGTGGCGTGCACCACGTCGCCGGTCGGCAGCCTGAGCGCCTTGGCGACCGCGTCGCCGAGCGCGACGTTGGGATCGGAGTCCGACTTGATCACCACACTCGACGTCGGGTTGTTGAAGTTCGCCGCGTTGCCACTGCCGGCATAGCTGTAGCCGCTCGCGGACAGCCGGGCACAGGCGCTCAGCACCAGGCCCGGCGTACCCACGCCGTTGAGCAGCAGCACGCTCGGCCGGGTCCGGTTGGCGTCGGCCGGCAGCGAGGCGGCCAGCTGGTTGTGCACGAGCTGCGGGACTCCGGTCGCCGAGTCGTCGATCCGGTACGACGGACTCAGCCCGCCGGCGTCGATCGGCGTCACCGGAAGGTCGGTGGGGAACACGCCGGCGGCCGAGCGGCTGTCGCTGGCCAGCCCGGCGAGCAGGGTCGAGAGCTTGTCGACGCCGAGGGTCGACGAACCGCTGGGCCCGAGCTGGCGCAACGACGCCGCGATCGGCGTGGGGTCGGTCGGCAGCGCTTGGAGCAACGCGTCGACCACGCGGTTCAGCCGGGTCAGCTGCGCCGGTCCGCCGGTCTGGGGCGAAGTCGAGTACAGCGCGTACTCGACCGCCTTCGCGCCGTCGAGGTGCTCGTTGGTCCCGGCCGGGATCAGGATCTGCCCGCCGCCACCACTGGTGCGCCGGACCACGTTGGTGTCGACGTCGACGGTGATCCCGCCGTAGACGTCGACCAGCTTGGCGAGCTGCGCTTCGGACACCACCCAGGAGCCGTCCACGGTGACGTCGTTGAGCATCATCGACATCGTCTGTCGCGACAACGCCGCGCCGTTGGGCAGCGCGAGGACGTCGCCGAAGTTCTGCGAGCCGTAGCCGCAGACCTCGCTGATCACCCGGGGCGGCACCAGGACGACGACCCCGGACTTTGTCGCCGTGTTGTGGGCGAGCAGCACACTGGCCGCCGCCGTCCGGTCCGTGCCCTGGATCTGCATCAGCAACGTCGTCTGGGACCGGGTGGAGCCGTGGGACCCGGTCTCCACCTTATGTACGCCGAATGCGATCGCGCTGATGACCACGATCGCGGCGACCGCGATCGCGACGCCGCCGAGCAACCCGATTCGGCGGTGTTGCTGCCGCCGGCGCGCCTGGCGGGCCTGGCGGCGGGTCACCGGTGGCGCCATCACGATCGGCGGAGTCGCCGGTGGGGTCGCCGGTGGGGTCGGTGCCCCGAACCCGGTCGGAGCACCCGGAGGGGTGGCGAAACCACTGGTGGATGGGATCGCCGGAGGAATCACGGGTGGCGGTGGAGGCGGTGGCGGCAGCAGCGGCTCGGGTGCTGGCAGCGGCGGCTCGGGTGGCGGCAGCGGCGGCTCGGGTGGCGGCGGCGGGTCGGGTGGCGGCGGTGGTGGCAGCGGCGGCTCGGGCGGCGCCTGCAGCGGAGCTACGGGCTCGGTGTGCGTGGGCGTCGTCGATGCAGGCTCAGCGGGCTCGGTGTATGTGGGCGCCGAGGGCGGTGGCGGCGACTCGGCGGCCGTGGACGGTGGCGGGGTCGGCTCCGCCGCCACCGGCGGCGGCTCAGCCGGCCTCGACGGAACGGGGTCCTTCCCCTTCCTTCGCTTACCGGCCATTACCTAACTTTCGCGTACAAGTTGCGCTTCGAGATGTATTGCACGACGCCGTCCGACACGAGGTACCAGATCGGCTCGCCGGCCTGCACCCTTGACCGGCAATCCGTCGAACTGATCGCCAACGCCGGCACCTCGACCAGGCTGACCCCGCCGGCCGGGAAGCCCGGATCGGACAAATGGTGCCCGGGCCGGGTCACCCCGATGAAGTGCGCCAGCGTGAACAGCTCGTCCGAGCGGTGCCAGCCGAGGATCGCCTCGAGCGCGTCGGCGCCGGTGATGAAGAACAGCTCGGTGGTGTCGCCGTACTGCTTGCGCAAGTCATGGAGCGTGTCGATCGTGTAAGTCGGGCCCTTGCGGTCGATGTCGACCCGGCTGACGGAGAACTGCGGGTTCGACGCGGTCGCGATCACCGTCATGAGATAGCGATCCTCGGCGGCCGACACCGGGTTGCTCGTCTTCTGCCACGGCTCACCGGTCGGGACGAACACGACCTCGTCGAGGCCGAACCGGCTGGCCACCTCGCTCGCCGCCACCAAGTGACCGTTGTGCACCGGATCGAAGGTGCCACCCATGACTCCGACACGGCGCGCTTCACCGCCGCGAGCGCTCACACCTTCGAAGGCTACCGGCGCAGCCCGGTTTAGACCGGGAGCAAACCCTCGACGAACTGCTGCAGTTGAGCCACGTTTCGGCACTCCAGCATCGGCATCGCCTCGCCATAGACCGCCGCGGCCGAGTCGCCCGACGACCAGTACTGCCGCGGCTCCGGGTTGAGCCAATACGCGTGCCGCGCCTGCCGGACGATCCCCCGCAGTGCCGGCAGGGACGGCGCGCGGTAGTTGGTCCGCGCATCGCCGAGCACGAGCAGCGAGGTCTTCGGGCC
>CAYNDD010000169.1:0-7344 GCA_964395425.1 uncultured Frankiaceae bacterium | reverse complement strand
TGTCGACGTCCATGAAGACGTAGTCGGCGCCGTCCTGGTAGAGGTAGGTCATCTCGCGCTTGTCCACGGTCGCGACGTCGACCTTGACCCCGGCGTTGAAGGTTCGATCGACCACCTGCCCGGTGAGCACATTCTTCAGCTTGCTGCGAACGAACGCGCCGCCCTTGCCCGGCTTGACGTGCTGGAAGTCGACAACGGTCCAAAGCACGCCGTCGAGGTCGAGCGTCATGCCGTTCTTCAGGTCATTGGTCGTAGCCACAGCGGAAGAGCTCCCTGGATTCAGGATGGTCTTCCATTCTATGCGGGGCGCGGCACCCGCCCGGGTGCTCAGGCGCTGGAGGAGGTCGCCACGGTCAGTGCAGTAACGGCCGGCGCCGGCGTACTCGCCGGGTCAGTCGTAGCCGCGACGACATCACGGTTGGGCCGGAGGATCGCGACCGCTAGGACGGCGAACCAGACCAGTCGCGTCGGTCCCGACCACGGCGGCGAGACCGTCGGCACCCCGAACTCCACGAGGGCGGTGATCCCGGTCCACAGCGGCAGCTTCCGGCGCGACGAGCAGTCCCACAGCGCCGCGCCGATGATCGGCCCGAGCCCGTAGTAGAGCCACATCTGCGGGTCCATGAACACCCGGAAACCGAACCCGATCAACGGAACCGCCATCCAGCGGCCGCGCCGGACCGCCAGGATCGACACCAGCAGGCCGCCGAGGAACTGCACCGGCCGGACCCAGTTGGGTGCGGTGCCGATCGGCATGCCGAGGAAATGCATGGTCGAGCCGGCATCGACCGGGAACTGGAAGCTGCCGAGCGCGTGGATCGTCTGCGGATCACCGACGATGAACGGGCCCCAGCAGGCCCCGGCGGTGAGGATCGTCAGCAGGGTCGCCTTGGCGCGGTCTTCGCGCGGCAGGCCGAGCAGGCAGGGGGTGATGATCAGAGCCCACGGCTTGGACGCGACCGCGACGCCCAGCACCAGGGCAACCAGCCACCAGCGCTTCCCGCCGGCAATCATCGCCATCGCGGTCATCGCCCCGGTGATCGCCATCACGTCGTCGAGGTGCCCCCAACGCGCCGACTCCCAGGCCCAGATCGGTACGACGACAAGCCCCGCGAGCAGGATCGTCGTCTGCAGGGATCGGGCCCGCTCGAAGGTCTTGCGATGGATCGCGGTGAGCTCGACGCACCGGACGCACCAGATGCCCGCGGCGGCCATGGCGATGGTCAGCAGCAGCCGGACCGTGTGGGGCGACAACCACTGGAAGCAGGCCACGATTGCCAGCGGCGGCGGCCCGATCTGGATCTCCGGGTTGTGCGCGTAGAGCCCGAGCGCTCCGCTCGCGTAGTGCGAGTTGAGGTGAATGAGGGTCCGTGCACCGAACTCGAACCACAGCCAGTCGGTCAGGACGCCCTTCGGCCGGGTTTCGTACGCGATCGCAAACCAGCCGTACGCCCACGCGAGGAGCAACAAGTAGCGGATCCGGAGCCCGACGTGCCCGAGCCGGCGGATCGCGTCCATCTGATTCATGTCGAACGAAAACCGGCTTCGCTTGAGCCGATCGGGCGAGGGTCAGCACTCGATGAGCGTGCGCTCCGAGCTCGTCAGAGACCTCGAGCCACCCGCGGACACGACCACCGAGTCCTCGATCCGGACCCCGCCCCGCTCGGGTAGGTAGATCCCGGGCTCGATCGTGACCGTCACGTTCTCGGCCAGGGCCGGGTCCGAGGTGGCCGCCGAGAGGAACGGGCGTTCGTGGACCTCGAGGCCGACGCCGTGACCCAGCCCGTGCGACGGCTGGTGCCCGCTGGCTTCGATCGCGGCTCGAGCCGCTGCGTCGAGATCGCGCGGAAACGCCCCGACCCGGGCGGCCGCAGCGCAGCTCTGCTGGATGTCGAGGACCTCGGCATGCAGGTCGCGCTGCCACTGCGCCGCCGGTGACATCACCACGGTGCGGGTCATGTCCGCGTGGTAGCCGTCGTACCTCGCCCCGAAGTCCATCTTCACGAGATCGCCCGGCGCCAACTCCCGGCCGGTCGGGCGGTGGTGCGGGATCGCGCTGTGCGGGCCGAACGCGACGATCGTCTCGAACGCCAGGCCCTCCGCACCGTGATCACGCATCGAGGTGTGCAACCACCAGGCGACCTCGCGTTCGGTCACACCCGGGCGCAGCTCGGCGAGCACGTCGGCGAACGCCGCATCGGTGATCGCACAGGCCCGGCCGAGGCGATCGAGCTCCTCGCCGTCCTTCACCGCGCGGAGCAGCTCCACGATTTCCCCCACTTCGACCAGCTCGACGTTCTCGGCGGCGGCGACCCGCAACGTCTCCAGCTGGCTCACGGTCACCTCGGATGCCTCGATCCCGAGCCGGCCGGCACCCGCCGCGACCGCGCGGGCCACCAGCGCGTTCGCGCTCGCCCGGGCATCGACGCACTCGAGATCGGGCACCTCCGCGGCCGCCTGGGTGACGTAGCGCCCATCGGTGGCGAAGACCGCGATGCCATCCCGGCCGAGCAACAGCGCGGCGTTCGACCCGGTGAAGCCGGTGAGGTAGCGGACGTTGACGACCCGGCTCACCAGGAAGGCATCGATGGTGTCGGGGAACGCCGCAACGACGGCCGCCCGGCGCCGCGCGTGTGCCGTCATGTCAGACCCGCGCGGCGAGCGCGCGCAACGCGAGGCGGTATGAGTCGAACCCGAACCCGGCGATCAGGCCGGCTGCCAGACCCGCGGTATATGAGGTGTGCCGGAAGTCCTCCCGCGCCAGCGGGTTCGACAGGTGCACCTCGACGAACGGCGCCCGCAACTGCGACGCAGCATCCCTGACCGCCACGCTGGTGTGCGTCCACGCGCCCGGGTTGAGGATCAGGCCGGCCGCGTCGGCATCGTGCAACCAGCCGAGGAACGTGGCCTCCTCGTCGGTCTGCCGGACCTCGACCTCGAGCCCGAGCGCGGCACCCTCCTCGACGCAGGCGGCGACCAGGTCGTCGTACGACGCGGTGCCGTAGATGGCCGGCTCACGTAGCCCGAGCTGGCCGATGTTGGGTCCGTTCAGGACCAGGACGCGCGCCGTCATGCCGCCACCTCCGAGTAAGCCGCCTCGAGCAACGACGGGTCCGGATCTTCAAGGATTGCAGGCTTTCCGAGCCCGTCGAGGATCACGAAACGTTGCACGGTTCCCCGGGTCTTCTTGTCGATCCGCATCACGTCCGACACGGTCGGCCAGGCATCGGGGCGATAGGAGACCGGCAACCCCAGCCGGCTCAGGATCTCGGCGTGCCGGTCAGCGATCGCCGGGTCGAGCCGACCCGAGCGCCGGCCAAGAGCGGCTGCGAACACCAGCCCGATCGACACCGCGTGGCCGTGCGGGATCCGGTAGTCCTCAACCTGCTCGATCGCATGGGCCAGCGTGTGGCCGTAGTTCAGGAACTCACGTGGTCCCGACTCGCGCGGATCGCGCGACACCACCTCCGCCTTGACCGCGACAGATCGTTCGATCAGCTCGCGGGTGTGCGGTCCGCGCGGCGTCGCTGCCGCGGTGACGTCGAGCTCGACCAGGTCGAGGATCGTCGGGTCGGCGATGAACCCGGCCTTTACGACCTCGGCCATCCCCTCCACCCATTGCGGGCCGGGCAGCGTCGACAGCACGTCGAGGTCGACCAGCACGCCGGCCGGCTGGTGGAACGCACCGACCAGGTTCTTGCCGGCCGCGGTGTTGATCCCGGTCTTTCCGCCGATCGACGCATCCACCATGCCGAGCAACGTGGTCGGCAGGTGAACCACCCGGATGCCCCGAAGCCAGGTCGCGGCCACGAAACCGACCGAGTCGGTCGTCGCGCCGCCGCCGACCGCGACGATCGCGTCCGAGCGGGTGATCCGCAAGGCGCCCAGCTGATCCCACAGCCCGGCCACCGCCTCGAGCGACTTCGCCGCCTCGCCCGCGCCGACCGTCAACCCGACCACCTCGTGACCGGCAGCACGCAGTGCGTCGTGCAGCGCCGGGACCCGGCCCTCGACCTTGGCGTCGGCGACCGTAACGACGGTCGCGGCGCTACCCACCAACGCCGGGAGCTGCTCGGCCAGGCCATGGCCGATGACGACGTCGTACGGCGCCGGCCCGCCGATGGTCACCACGGTGCTCACAGCGCCGCCTCGACCGCGTCGGCGACCTCGGCCGGGGTACGGCCGTCGGTCGACACGGTGACGGACGCAACCTGCTCGTACAACGCGCGGCGCTGCTCGAGCATCACCCGGAGCTGGGCCCGCGGATTGCCGAGCAACAGCGGGCGGTCGCGGTTCAGCCCGACCCGCGCCACTGCGTCGCTCAACCCCACCTCGAGGAAAACCACCCGTTGCGACGCCAGTGCGGATCGGGTGCCCGCGTCGGTCACCGCACCGCCCCCGACCGCGAGCACGCCGTCGTGTTCGGCCAGTGCGCGCTGGACGGCTTCGCGTTCGAGCTCGCGGAACACCGCCTCGCCGCGGTCGACGAAGATCTCCGCAATCGCCGTGCCCGCCTCGGCCTCGACGTCGGCGTCGGTGTCGCGGAAGCCGACCTGTCGCCGCTCGGCGAGCAACCGGCCGACCGTGGTCTTGCCGGAACCGGGCGGACCGACGAGGACCACCAGTGGGGTCACCGGACAACCAGGGCGGCACGGTACGCATCGTGATTGCGCCTGGTTTCTGCCACCGAGTCGCCGCCGAACTTCTCCAGTGCCGCGTCCGCCAGCACCAACGCGACCATCGCTTCGGCGACAACACCGGCGGCCGGCACCGCACACACGTCGGAGCGCTGGTTGATCGCCTTAGCGGCCTCTCCGGTTCGCACATCGACCGTGTCGAGCGCGCGGGGAACCGTCGAGATCGGTTTCATCGCCGCGCGCACCCGTAGCACCTCGCCCGTGCTCATCCCGCCCTCGGTGCCGCCGGCCCGTCCGGTCCGCCGCTGGACGCCGTCGGCGGTGGCTTCGATCTCGTCGTGCGCCTCGCTGCCGCGACGAGCGGCGGTCGTGAAGCCGTCGCCGACCTCTACCCCCTTAATCGCCTGGATGCCCATCAGCGCGCCGGCCAGCCGGGAGTCGAGCCGACGATCCCAATGGGTGTGGCTGCCGAGGCCCGGCGGCAGGCCATGGACGACGACCTCGACGACGCCACCGAGGGTGTCGCCGTCCGATCTCGCCGCATCGATCTCCGCGACCATCGCCGCGCTTGTCGACGAGTCGAAGCAGCGGACCGGGTCGGCATCGACTCGGTCGCGGTCCCCACGACCCGGTACGTCGTCGCCGGCCGCCACCGACCCGATCGCCACGACATGACTGAGCAGTTCGACGTCGAGCGCCTGGGCGAGGAACGCCCGAGCCACCGCGCCGAGCGCGACCCGGGCCGCCGTCTCGCGGGCGCTGGCGCGCTCGAGCACGGGCCGGGCGTCGTCGAAACCGTACTTCTGCATGCCGACCAGGTCCGCGTGACCCGGCCGGGGCCGGGTCAGCGGCGCGGCCCGAGCCAGGCCCGCGAGCTCGGCGGGATCGACCGGGTCGGCCGCCATGACGGTCTGCCACTTCGGCCACTCGGAGTTGTGGATCAGGACCGCGATCGGCGAGCCCAGCGTCACCCCGTGGCGCACTCCGCCGAGGATCTCGACCGCGTCTTCCTCGAACGACATCCGCGCGCCGCGACCGTAGCCGGCCCGCCGGCGGCTGAGCTCCGCCCCGAGCTCCGCAGTCGTGATCCGGGTGCCCGCGGGCAAGCCTTCGAGAACCCCGACGAGAGCGGGGCCATGGGACTCACCGGCGGTCAGCCAACGCAGCACCGGTCCATTCTGCCGGTCGGGCCACCCGCGGGACCCGCCGCGACATGCAACGACCCCGCCGCGGGGTCACCGTGGCGGGGTCGGAGCCGGTCAGGTCAGGGTGCCTGGATCTGACCCTTTGTCAGGATGAACGGCGCGTCGTCACCGAACTGCACCGTCGCCTCGTTCTTCTGCACCGAGATCAGCGCGAACACCTTCGCGAAGATGGTGCCCTGGTGGCTGCTGGCCTTCGGCGCCACCACCGTGTAGTCGCGGAACTTGTGGTTGCCGTATCCGATCTTGAACACCGCGGTCTGGCCGTTGGTGCTCAGGAGCTGGATCCAGTGCGGCCCGGCCGAAGAGCCGGTACCGCCCGAGTTCGTCGGGGTCGGCGTCGGGGTCGGGGTGGTGCCGGTCGACGGCGAGGTCGTCGGGGTGGTGCCGGTCCCGGTCCCGGTCGATGACGTCGAGCCGTTGGTGTCGGCGGGGGCCAGGATCAGCGGGATGAACGGGTCGCGAGCCAGCTGGTGCTTGTTCGCCTTCGGCAGGGTCTTCGAGCCACCGCTCTTGTGAGTGGTCTTGGCCGGCGACGGCTGGTTGGCCGGCGCCGACGAGGCGACACCGTGCGGCACAGCGGCCGACGGGGTGCTCGACGAGCCCTTGTGCAACAGGAGGTAAGCAGCCGCCGCGAGGACGATCACGCCGGCTACCGCACCGAGGATCAGCAGCCGACGGCGGTTGCCGCCCTCGCCACCGTCCTGATCGGGCTGGGCCGGCAGCATGCCCCCGACGCCGTCGTCGGTCGCAATCGCGCCATCGGGAATGATCGAAGTCTCAGTCATTGCGGACTGCTCCTAGCTCGCCGGGGCCGAGGAGGCCCCATCGGTCGATGGCGTGGCTGCGGTTGACGTTCCCGGGGTCGGCGTTGTGGCCGTGGTCGGCGTCGTACCGGTCACGGTCGGTGTAACCGTGGTGGTCGCACTGGCCGGGGGTGCGTAGAAGACGTAGGCGGAGAGCACCCCGCCCAACGCGTTGGCCGGGAGGGTGTCGCCGGTCGGAGTCGGCGGCAGCGCGCAACTCACCGTTCCGCCTGAGCCCGCGCTGGTGGCCGGGTCCGGGCAGATCGACCAGCCGGTCACGAGCAGGGCCCGTGGCAGCTTCTCGAGCGATTGGAAGAAGGACTCCACGTTCGGGAAGGTGCCGGTGATGCCGAGCGAGACCGGCAGCTGCACGAGTGTGCTGCCACTGCTCGCCGCCGGGGTCAGCGAACTGCCGCCCACCGGGGTCGAGGAGGCCGAGACCACCGTCGGCGCACCCGGGGTGATCGACACGAGGTCGACGCCTGAGCCGGCCGCGGCCGCAGAGAGCTGACGGATGATCGTCGGCTCGGAGGCATCGGTCGGCACCTGGGTGGCGAACTTCTGCAAGGCCTGCTGCTGCTGCGGGAGCTGCTTCTCCTCGGACTGCAGTGTTGCGATCTGCGACACGAGGAGCTGGTTGTTCGCCTGCTGACTCGCAGCCTGCGATTTCAGGCTGGTCACCTTGGAGTTCTGCGGCTT
>CAYNDD010000168.1:0-7347 GCA_964395425.1 uncultured Frankiaceae bacterium | reverse complement strand
GGGTTCGTCTCCGACCATCTCGAGGTCAAGTGGGACCTCGACGTCGAGGCGGCCGCGATCGCTGCCGACCTCGGGATCCGGCTGACCCGTACGCCGACGCCCGGCACCGATCCGCGCTTCGTGGCGATGGTGCGGGAGCTGGTCGAGGAGCGCCTTGATCCGACGGCCCCAAGACTGGCGTTGTCGGGGCTCGGACCCGCCCACGACGTGTGCCCCCGCGGGTGCTGCCGCTAGCGTGCCGGTCGTGGTCGGTGAAGGCGATCTGCTCTGGACACCCAGTCAGGCGCGGGTCGATGCCTCGCGTCTCACGAACTTCGCGCGATGGGTCGAAACCCACCGAGGTTTGCGGTTCACGTCGTACGACGATCTGTACCGGTGGTCAATCGACGACCTCGACGGCTTCTGGTCGTCGCTCGATCACTGGCTCGGAATCCGTTGGTCGCGCCGCCCGAGTCGCGTGCTCGACTCTCACGCCATGCCCGGCACCACGTGGTTCTCCGGCGGCCGGCTGAACTACGCCGAGCATCTGCTCTTTCCGGTCGGCGGGGTCGAGGGCGACACGGTCGCGGTGATCGCGGCCCGTGAGGACGGCCAGGAGACCGTCGCCACCTGGGCCGAGCTGCGCGGCCAGGTCGCGAGTGTCCAAGCCTGGCTGCGGTCCCAGGGCGTCGGGCGCGGTGACCGGGTGGCCGCGATCCTGCCGAATGGGGTCGAGGCGCTGGTAGCGGTGCTGGCGGTCGCCGCGCTCGGCGCGATCTGGTCGAGCTGCTCGCCGGACTTCGGACCGACCGCGATTGCGGACCGCTTCACCCAGATCAACCCGGTCGTGCTGTTCGCCGTCGACGGCTATCGGTACGGCGGCAAGGGCTTCGAGATCGGCGCGACCGTGCGCGAGCTCGTCGGCGACCTGCCGTCGTTGAAGGCGACCGTTCTGGTTCCCTGTCTCGACCCGGAGGCCCGGCATGACGGCTCGGCCACGTGGGCCGAGCTGCTCGCGACCGAGGGGGACCTGCAGTTCGAGCCGATGGCCTTCGACGACCCGCTCTGGGTGCTGTATTCGTCCGGCACCACGGGTCTGCCGAAGCCGATCGTGCATGGTCAGGGCTCGATGCTGCTCGAGCACTCGAAGCAGCTGGCGCTGCACCTGGACCTCGGGCCGGGGGATCGCTTCTTCTGGTTCAGCACAACCGGCTGGATGATGTGGAACCTGCTGATCTCAGGGCTTGCGGTGGGCGCCTCCATCGTCTTGTACGACGGAAACCCGGCTTACCCCGAGCCGGACACGTTGTGGCGCCTCGCAGAGCGGCACCGGATCACCTGCCTCGGTCTTGGTGCGCCGTTCATCCAGGCCTGCCTGAAGGCGGACCTGCACCCCGGCCGTGACCTCGACCTCGAGGCGCTGCGCACCGTCGGGTCGACCGGAGCGCCGCTACCCCCCGACGGCTTCGCCTGGGTCTATGACCGGGTCAGCCCCGAGGTGATGCTGTCGTCGCTGTCCGGCGGAACCGATGTGTGCAGCGCGTTCGTCGGTGGGGCGTCGTGGCTGCCGGTGCATGCCGGGGTCATCCCCTGTCGCCTGCTCGGGTGCGCGGTCGAGGCGTTCGACGAGGCAGGGCACCCGGTCATCGACGAGGTGGGCGAGCTGGTGGTCACCGCGCCGATGCCGTCGATGCCGGTCGGCTTCTGGAACGATCCGGACGGGTCGCGGCTGCGGGCCGCGTACTTCGAGGTCTATCCGGATGTTTGGCGCCACGGCGACTGGATCAAGATCGCCGCGGACGGGTCGTGCGTCATCTACGGCCGCAGCGACTCGACCCTCAACCGTGGCGGGGTCCGGATGGGGACGAGCGAGTTCTACCAGGTCGTCGAGGACCTGCCGGCCGTCGAGGACTCGCTCGTGGTCGACACGTCGGCGGCCGGGGTCGAGGGGCGGCTGATGCTGTTCGTGGTGCTCAGGCCGGGTGTCTCGCTCGACGAGGTCGCGCCGGAGCTGCGCAGCCGGATCCGTTCACAGCTCTCGCCGAGGCACGTGCCCGACGACATCATCGAGATCGGTGTCGTCCCTCGTACGTTGAACGGGAAGAAGTGCGAGGTGCCGGTCAAGCGGGTCCTCGACGGCGTCGCGATCGAACAGGCCGTGTCGGCCGGCGCCCTGAAGGACCCCGACTCGATGACCCCCTTCCTCGCCCTCCGCCAAGCAATGTGACATTGCTTTCGGGGGTCAGTGGTCGAGGCGGGGGAGGTCGGCGATGGTCACGCCCAGGGTGTGGGTCACCCGCTCGGTGCGGGCGTGGCTGGCCAGCGCGGCCGGATCGGCATTCGCCACCGCCACGATCGACCCGCTGACCGCGAGCGGTCCGATCAGGCCGTAGGACAGCGCGTCCGCGCGGTCGAAGGGCAGGACGGTGAGCACCCGGGCGGCGTACGGCAGATCCGGTGCGGCGGCTTCGACCAGGTCCGCGCCGCTGGAGTCGAGCCCGACGAAAACATCGGGCTGCGCGGCGACCAGCCGGCTGAAGTCGGCTCCCATCGGTGCCAGGGACAGCGCGAGGATGCTGTACTCGCCGACGGCGTCCGCGTCCGTGGTGGTGACGGTCAGTACGGCGCCGCCGCCCGGCTCGAACGAGACCTGCGCGCCCACCGACCAGCAGCTGAGCAGGACGATGATCGCCTGCCAGTGCATCGGGAGTTGGACCGTCACCAGGTCGCCGGGGTCCACGCCGTACTCGTCGACCAGGAGGTTCGCGGTCTTCGCGACCCAGTTCGCGGTCGTCGCGACGGAGAGCTCCACCCGCTCCCCGGTCCGGTCGTCGTAGGAGGTGATCAGGGGTCGCGACCCGTCGCGGGAAAGCTGGTCGGACAGCAGATCGGCGGGGGTGGTCACGTCGCAAGGATCCGCTAGTCGTCGTCCGGGTGAACGAATGGGTGTCGCACCTGCAGCAGACCCCGTCGAGGGTTACGCTGAATGCTGGAAGAACAAGACGGACTTCAACACGCAGATCAGACGGGGAGGGAGCCGCTCGTGGCCCCCCGAGTGCTGGTCGACGCGACCGCTGTCCCAGCCGACCGGGGCGGGGTAGGGCGCTACGTCGACGGCCTTCTCGGCGCGCTGGGCAGCGCCGGTGCAGACCTTGCCATCGTCTGCCAGCGTGCCGACGCAGAGCGCTATTCACTGCTTGCGCCACAAGCGGTTGTGGTCCCCGGACCGGCCGCGATCGCGCACCGCCCGGCCAGGCTCGCGTGGGAGCAGACCGGGCTCCCGCTGGTCGCCCAGCAGCTCGCCGCCGAGGTCGTGCACTCGCCGCACTACACGATGCCGTTGCGGGTCGGTATCCCGGTCGTCGTGACGATCCACGACGCGACCTTTTTCACCCAGCCCGAGGCGATCACCGCCGTGAAGGGCACGTTCTTCCGGTCGGCGACCCGTACGGCGCTGCGCCGCGCGACCCGGGTCATCGTCCCCAGCAAGGCGACCCGCGACGAGTTGATCCGCGTCCTCGATGCCGACCCCACGCTGATCGACGTCGCCTACCACGGGGTCGACCCGCAGCTGTTCCACGTGCCGACCGATGCGGATAAGGCCCGGGTCGCGGCTCGGCTCGGGTTGCACGGCTCGTACATCGCCTTCCTCGGGGTGCTCGAGCCCCGCAAGAACGTGCCGGCGCTGATCCGCGGCTGGGTCGAGGCAGTGAGCTGGCGGGACGATCCGCCGGCCCTGGTGCTGGCCGGTGGCAGCGGCTGGGACGACGATGTCGATATCGCCATCGCCGAGGTGCCGAGCCATCTTCGGGTCGTCCGGCCCGGCTACCTGAGGTTTGCCGATCTGCCCGGGTTCCTGGGCGGTGCGACCGTGGTCGCCTTCCCGAGCCACGGCGAGGGCTTCGGTCTGCCCGTCCTCGAGGCGATGGCCTGCGGCACCCCGGTGCTCACCACCCAGCGGCTGTCGCTGCCCGAGGTTGGTGGCGACGCGGTTGCCTACACCGAGCCCGACGCCGCGTCGATCGGGGCGGCGCTGTCGGCTCTGCTCGACGACGAGGTCCGCCGGCACAGCCTGTCCGAGGCCGCGCTCAGCCGGTCCAGGGAGTTCACCTGGCAGGCCAGCGCCGAGGCTCACCTCGCGTCCTACGCACGCGCTGCCTCGCAGGGCTGACCGCCCTCGTGGAGGCGGTCATCCTGGTCGGAGGCCAGGGCACCCGGCTGCAACCGCTGACGCTTCGCACCCCCAAGCCGATGTTGCACCTGGCCGGCGTGCCGTTCCTCGCCCATCAGGTTGCCCGGCTCGCCGCCGCCGGGGTTGACCACGTCGTGCTGGCGACGTCGTACCTGCCTGAGGTGTTCAGCGACTATTTCGGCACCGGATCCGACCTCGGGATCCGGATCGACTACGTCACCGAGGACACCCCGCTCGGGACCGGCGGCGGCATCCGCAACGTCGCGGACCGGCTCGCGTCGGATCCTGATGCTCCGGTGCTGGTGATCAACGGCGACGTCCTGTCGGGGCATGACCTCCACGCCCAGCTCGACCTGCATCGGCGGCGCAGCGCCGCGGTCACGTTGCATCTGGTCGAGGTCGCGGATGCCCGCGCTTTCGGTTGTGTGCCAACGGATTCGCACGGTCGGGTGACCGGCTTCATCGAGAAGTCCGAACGGCCGGTGACCAATCGGATCAACGCCGGTTGCTACGTCTTCACCCGCTCGGTGATCGACGAGATCCCGGCCGGTCGCCCGGTCTCGGTGGAGCGCGAGACCTTTCCCGACCTGCTGGCGGCCAGAGCGGTGGTGATGGGCTATATCGAGACGTCGTACTGGCTGGACGTCGGCACCCCGGACACGTTCGTCGCGGGCAGCTCGGACGTCGTGCGTGGCGTGCTGGTGTCGCCGGCGTTAGCCGGGCCGACCGGCGAGGCGCTGGTCGATGCGAGTGCGGTCGTGCACCCGAGCGCCGCGGTGTCGGGCGGCTCGGCGCTCGCCGCCAATGTGCGGATCGACGCTGACGCGGTCGTGGACGGATCGGTGCTCGGTGACGACGTGCAGGTGGCGGCGGGTGCGCGGCTGACCCGATGCCTGGTCGGAGCAGGTGCGCGGATCGGTGCGGGTGCGACGCTCGCGGATGCGGTCATCGGTGATGGCGCGCAGATCGGTGCGAACAACGATCTCGCCGCGGGCATCCGGATCTGGACCGGCGCGGTCATCCCCGACGCCGCGATCCGGTTCTCGCCGCTGCCCTGACCGCCGTGGTCAGGGACGTACGACGCGGACTACGGCGGCGGTGTCGCCCTCGACCCGCACCTGACCTCGCAGGTCCTCGGCCGCGAGGGCAGCTAGTAGGCGACCGACTGCAATCCCAACCGTCAGCGGGTCGCCCGACGCGGTGACGGTGCTCCCGTCGGAGCTCACGGAGAGCGTGACGTCGACGAAGCCCAGGGTGGCAACCGCTCGCACCACCGGCGTCGGATCCGTGTTGTCGGCATAGTCGGCCCCGACCGGGGCCGGTGTGCTGTCGACCACGACCTGATGCATCGCCTCGCGAGTACCGAGACGAAACATGTCATAGGCCGCCGCGCGGATCAGTGGCCGCGCACCCAGGTCAGAATCGTTGCGGCTAAAGGGAAAACCGCGAATGACGGCGACTGGCGTCGAGCCGAGCTTGCCCTTGACGAGGTCGGCGGCCGAGGCCAGCTCGTCGGCGATCGCGATCATCGTTGCCTCCAGCGGGCGGCCGGACGTGTCGGGTTGCCCGCGAAGATCCCACCGCACGTCGATCCCGGCCGCACCGATCGCGGTGTCGACGACACCCTCCCGCCACGGCCGGCCCATGGTGTCGCTGACGATGACCGCGACGTCGACACCGACGCCGTCCCGCAGACCCGCGCGAATTCGACCTGCTGACGCGTCGGGGTCGACCGGCAGGAGCGCCACTGTCCCGTCGGGCACGTTGCTGGCGTCGATGCCGGCCGCGGCGAGTACGAAGCCATGCCGGGTCTCGACGATCTGGGTGTCACCGCGCCGAGCCACCACCCGGGTCGACTCGGCGGCGAGATGGTCGTCGCGACGTCCGGCGACCAAGCGGCCTTCGGCCTTCGACACGATCTTGCTCGTGACGACGACGACATCGCCGTCCTGCAGTCCCGGGTCGGCGCCGATGATCAGGCCGGCGATGTCGTCGCCGTCGGTGACTTCCGGAAGTCCGTCGACGCCCCAGACCTCGAGCCGCGCGGTCACGAGCCGACCTCGGCCGCAAGGGCGAGTGCTGCCGAAGCAATCGCGGTGGTTGCCTCGAGGTCCGTCATCAGCAGCGGCATCGCCCGGGCGCGCAGCCCGAGATCGTGCAGTGCCGGCACCGCCGCCGCGTCCACGGTGTCGACCAGCCATCCGTCGATGAGGCCTCCGGCGCCGCGCCGGCCGTAGTGGATCCCGACCGCCAGCGCTGATGTCTCGACGCCGATGGCCGCAAGGCAGGCATCCGCCATGCCCCGCACCGGAGCGCCGCCGAGGATCGGTGACACGCCGACGACCGGTGCGGCAGTCGTCTCGAGTGCCGCCGCGATGCCCGGTACGCCGAGGATCACCCCGATCGACACGACCGGGTTGCTCGGCGGCAGGAGCACGACGTCGGCGTCGCGGATGGATTCGATGACACCGGGAGCAGGCTCCGCGGACTTCCCGCCGACGAGGTCGAAGCTGGTCGCCGGGATGGTGGCGTGCAACCGCACCCACCATTCCTGGAAGTGCACCCGCCGGCCGTCGACGAGGTTGACGTAGGTCTCGACCGGGGTGTCGCTCGCCGGCAGCAACCGGACTCCGGTTTGCCATCGCCGGCAAAGCCGCCGGGTCACCTCCGACAATGGCACTCCGTCCGCGAGCCAGGTCGAGCGGAGCAGATGGGTGGCCAGGTCGATGTCCCCCAGCCCGAACCACGACCGCACCGCGTCGGAGCCGGACGAGTCGTCGAGTGTTGCGGCGTACGCGGCTAGCTCGTCGCGGATCCGGAACGTCTCGTCCTCGCGGCCCCATCCGCGCTCGGCGGAGATCCCGCCGCCGAGGGTGTACATGACGGTGTCGAGGTCGGGACAGATCCGCAGCCCGAGCATGGTGATGTCGTCGCCGGTGTTGGCGATCACCGTGATCTCGTGTCCGAGCTCGCGCAGCCCGAGCAGGAATCGGGCCCCGCCGACTCCGCCCGAAAGCACCGTGACACGCACGCGGAGCAGTCTCGCCTACGGCTCGAAGTCGATTGCATGCAGACGTCGTGTCACGGGCCGTGCGGGGGGCTTCGCGTGGCAGGCTGAGACCGACCAGATCGCGTCGGCAGGTCGTGCAAGGAGTTCAACGTGGACACAGATCCCT
>CAYNDD010000167.1:0-7364 GCA_964395425.1 uncultured Frankiaceae bacterium | reverse complement strand
AGCTTGAAGTACCAGTACGCGTAGGCCGCGAACCAGTTGTTGTTGCCGCCGTACAGCACGACCGTGTTGTCGTTGCCGATGCCGCGCGAGGACAGCAGCGCCTCGAACTGCTCCTTGCTCACGAAGTCACGGCGGACCTGGTCCTGCAGGTCGGCCTTCCAGTCCAGCCGGACCGCGCCCTTGATGTGGTTCTTGTCGTACGCCGCGGTGTCCTCGTCAACCTCGACGAGGACGACGTTCGGATCGTCGAGGTGTGCCTCGACCCAATCCGCGTCGACAAGTACGTCGCTTCGAGCCATTGTGGTTCTCTCCTTGCAACTTGAGGGGTGCCATTGCCGGACTCCGCCGGGTCAACAACAAGAATCTGAGCGGGGAAACCTCTGAACGTTCACGCGGCCGCCGACGGCGGGCGCGATGGCTGCGGTGAGGCAGCCGTGCCTAGCGGGTCAGGACAGACACAGACAGGTGGCCACGCGGCACAGGTCGACCGCGCGCCGACTCCACAGCGCGGGGTCAGCCCACGTCGCGCTCGAGGAGATGATCACCGCTCAACACTACGCAACTGCTGTCTCGAGCCGCAACCGCGCCAAACGCCGCAGGGCAGGGCCGGGAATGGGCCCGTGCGATAATTAGTTGCGTAGGCTAAGTAACGCGCGGCGACCGCGCTCCTGATCCGAAAGGCCGGCCATGCCCTCCGCGCCCGCGACGACCTCGTCACCCGAGGCCAAGGGCATCGCCTACAAGTGGATCGCGCTGTCGAACACCACGCTCGGCGTGCTGATGGTGACCATCAACACCTCGATCCTGATCATCGCTTTGCCGGACATCTTCCGCGGGATCAAGCTGGACCCGCTGGCACCGAGCAACACGCCGTACTTCCTGTGGATCTTGACCGGATTCCTGCTGATCACCAGCGTGCTCGTGGTCAGCCTCGGCCGGATCGGCGACATCTACGGACGAGTCCGGATGTTCAACCTCGGGTTCGCCATCTTCACCTTCTTCTCCCTGATGCTCGCGATCACCTGGCTCAGCGGGGCCCACGGCGCGCTGTGGATCGTGCTCATGCGGCTCGGCCAGGGCGTGGGCGGGGCCTTCCTGTTCGCCAACTCGAGCGCGATCCTGACCGACGCCTTCCCGGAGAACGAGCGCGGGATGGCGCTCGGCATCAACGGAGTGGCCGCGGTCGGCGGCGCCTTCTTCGGCCTGATCCTCGGTGGCCTGCTGGCACCGATCGAGTGGCGACTGGTGTTCGTCCTGTCCGTGCCGCTGGGCCTGTTCGGCACGGTCTGGTCGTATTTGAAGCTCCGCGACAACGGCGTTCGTACGCCGAGCCGGATCGACTGGGCCGGCAACACGCTGTTCGCGGTCGGCCTGGTCGGCGTACTCACCGGGATCGTCTACGGCTTGCAGCCCTACGGCGGGCACACGATGGGCTGGACCAAGCCGTTCGTGCTGATCTGCATGTTCGGCGGGTTCGCGATCCTCGGCCTGTTCGTCGTGGTCGAGACCCGGGTCAACGATCCGATGTTCCGGCTTCACTTGTTCCGCATCCGGGCCTTCACGATGGGCAATCTCAGCGCTCTGTGCGCTTCGCTGGCGCGCGGCGGGCTGATGTTCATCCTGATCATCTGGCTACAGGGGATCTGGCTACCCGAGCACGGCTACAGCTTCGAACGCACTCCACTGTGGGCCGGGATCTACATGATCCCGCTCACCGTCGGCTTCCTGATCTCCGGCCCGCTGTCCGGCCGGCTCGCCGACCGGTTCGGTGCACGGCCGTTTGCGACCGCCGGGGTCGCACTGTCGGGAACGGTCTTCTTGCTGTTCAACCTGCTGCCGATGGACTTCAACTACGTGTGGTTTGCCGTGTTGGTGCTGCTCGTGGGGCTCGCGCTCGGCCTGTTCCACGCGCCCAACACGGCCAGCGTCATGAACTCGCTGCCCCCGGACCAGCGCGGCGCCGGCGCCGGCATGCTCAACACCTTCCAGAACAGCGCGCAGGTGCTCTCGATCGGGGTGTTCTTCACGGTCATCACGCTCGGCCTGGCGGCCCGGTTGCCGGGCGCGCTCGACCACGGCCTGGTGGCGCAAGGGGTGCCCGCTGCGCAAGCGCACTCGATCGCGACGCTGCCGCCGATCGGATCGCTGTTCGCGGCATTCCTCGGGTTCAACCCGATCAAGCAGCTGCTGCCGTCCGCGTCCGCGGCGCATGTCTCCGCAGCGCACTACCGGTTCCTCACCGGTCGCGGGTTCTTTCCGCACCTGATCGCCGGGCCGTTCGGGCACGGCCTGCATCTCGCCTTCTTCATGGCCGCCGGGGTCTGCTTCCTCGGGGCTATCTTCTCCGCGCTGCGCGGTGGCCAGGACGCCGCGCCGCTCGGCCGCACCCCGGCCGAGTCGATGGAGCGCGGGATGGCCGGTGCCGGCGAGATCGCGATGGCCGAGTCCGGGGCCGGCACAGACGGCGCGATCATCACCCGCTGACAGTCGGACGCTGGCGCCGATAGCGCGCAACACCGCCGTAAGCGGACCAAGCGCGGCGTAGATCCGTAACTTTGTCGGGTACGCAGGTCAACCCCGCCAGTCGGCCAGGCGTTAGTCAGGGGACGGTGCACGTCGTGAGCTTCGACGAAGCGGCGACCGCCCACCCCGCTGAACCGAGCTTCGAGGAGGTCTTTCCCGTGCTGATCCGCGACGCCTATCGCGTCGCGTACCGGCTGCTCGGCGACCGGGGCGAAGCCGAGGACGTGGCCCAGGAAGCCTGCGCGCGCGCCTACAGCAGGTGGGCCGGCGTCCGCGATCACGCCGAGCCGTGGTGCGTCCGGGTCGCGAGCAACCTCGCGCTCGACCTGCTCCGCGCCAGGACCCGGGCGGTCCGCCGCAACGAGCGGCTGCGGGCGAGCGATATCGCGCCGAACCCGGCGCTCGAGGACCGGCTGGACCTGTACGCCGCGCTCTCGCAGTTGCCGCGTCGCCAGCGGGAGACGGTCGTCCTGCGCTACCTCGGTGACCTCTCCGAGGCGCAAACCGCGGATCTGATCGGCTGCTCGGTCGGATCGGTGAAGACCCACGCGAGCCGCGGGCTCGCCGCACTGAAGGAGGTGCTCGCCCGATGACCTTCGACGAACCCGGCGAGGATCCCTTCGGTCACCTCGACGACCCGACACCACCCATGCACGGCGCGGAGGCGCTCACCCACGTGGTCGCCCGCGGGCACCAGATCCGGCGCCGGCGCCGTACCGCCTACTCCGCCAGCACCGCGCTGATCGTGGTGGTCATTGCCGGCACCGCGATCGGGGTAGCTCGGGGTGGCGGCGCCCACAACAGCCAGACCATCTCCACCCTGAAGTCCGGGTCCCCTTCAGTGACGGCGTCGGGGCCGTCACCGACCCGCTCGAGGTCGTCCGGCTCGGGCGGGCTGACGACCACGACCGGGCCGACCCACCATCAGGCCCTGTCCGGCAGCCCGGACCCGACGCCGACCTGCACGAGCGTGGCGCCCACCCCGGGCGGCACCGGTGCCGGGGTCACCGGCAACGCGGTCGGCCGACCGAAGACCGGTACGTCGCTCTCGCCGACCCCGACCCCGACCCCGACCCCGACCCCGACCGCCACCTGCCTCACGCCGGCACCGACGTCGACGCCGAGCACCTCGGCGAGCCCGACACCCACCTCCACACCCAGCGACCTCGGCTCAGACCCGGCCCCCTGACCGCAAGACCGCCGACGCCACCCCGCTCAGGCCGGCGCGGTGCCGAGCACGATGTCGGTGGCGCTGCCGGTCACGGTGACCCCGGCGGAGGAGAACGTGACCGTATCCAGGCTGATCTGAAACGGCAGCCCGCGTAGTGGGAGCGCGACCTTCAACGACCGGAGCGTGCTTCGGAGCAGTGCTGCCCCGACCGCTACCGGCGATGCCGGAGCCCGCTGAAGCCCGCTGACCCCGACCTTGATCTCGTCGCCGGACAGCGACAAGACCGCCACCCCTTGCAGGACCGCGGCCTTCTTGCCGACCCGCACCCGGTCCACCACGGTCGCGCGGGTGCCGCTCGCGGCCCGTAAGGAGATCCGCTGACCCAGCGGGCTGCGAGTGCTCAGGTAGGCGTTGATGTTCGCGACCGACACGACTGCCGTGGCGCTGACCCGGTCCACCGGCACTTGCGACACCGTGCTTCGCAGCGCTTTGCTGAACGGGACGTGCACACCGTGCAGGGTGGCGCTCAGGCTCGAAACCGTCAGTCCGTCGACGACCAGATCGACCACCTTGACCGTGACCTTCTTGTAGTCGCCGCTGGCGGCCTGCGTGAGAAACGGGAACCCGCCGATCGACGCCTCCGGACGATCAGCGAGGTGCTCGTCGGTCTGCACCTTGCCGGCCAGCACGTGGGCTGCCACGATCGCGCCCAGCCGGTCCACTGCCACCACCACGGCGAGCAGGAAGATCAGAACCGCGATCAGGAACCGGCGAATCACTGGGTGACTAGCCTCCCGCGAAGGGCGGTAGCACCTCGACGGTGCCTCCGGCGGACAGCGCGACGTCCGCGTGGTCGCGACCGCCCACCGGCGCTTCGTCCACGATGAACGAGCACCGTGCGAGGACTTTACTCAGCGCCGCTCCGTGGCGCAGTCGAATCGAGTCAAGTGCCTCAGCCAGCGTGTGAGCGTCGTAGGGCTCCTCGGCAACGCCGGCCGCCTCCCGGGCCGCAGCCCAGAAGCGAACGATTCCCGCGGGCATCGCCTAACGCTCCGGGCCGCGAGCGAGCAACTCGGGAAGGTGCCGGCCGATCCGATCGAGCAACTCCGGTGTCGCCGCACTCTCGGCGTGGCCGAATCCCTCGACCAGCCACAGTTCCTTGGGCTCCCGGGCGGCGTCGTACAACGCTTGTGGATGGTCGATCGGGAAGTAATGGTCGCGGTCGCCGTGGACGAACAGCACTGGAATAGGACTGATCAGCGGCACGACCTCGGTCGGGGACTCCGGCGGCGCCTGCGGATCCCAGCCGACCGGGGAGATCCGGGTTCGCAGCGCCCGACGTGCAATTAATCGGCCGAGCCGGGTCTCGATCGCCCAATGCACCCGACGCATCGGCGTCGTGTCGCGGTAGTACCACCGGGACGGCCCCGAGACGCTGATCACCGCGTCGACGCCACCGTGCAGCGCGGCGTGCCGGAGCACGACCGTGGCCCCCATCGACCAACCGCAGGTCACTACGGAGCGGTAGCCGAGCCGGCGGGCCGCCACCACCGCCGCGTCGAGGTCGAGGACCTCACGATGCCCGAGGGTCGACTGACCGGTGGAACGCCCATGGCCACGGAAGTCGAAGGCGATGACGCCGGCGTAGCGGGCCAGGGCCGCGACGATGGTGCGGATCCCCGGCCGCTCGAGGGACTGGGTGAACCCGTGCGCCACCACGACCACGGTGTCCCGCACCGGCTCGGGCCCGTCGACGTGAATCGCCTCGAGCCGTTCGCCGTCGGCCGTATGCAGGGCGAGCCGATCCCAGGTCGGCGAGGGCGGGGCCGAGGACACTCGGCTATCCTCGCCTAGTCGGGCCCGGGCAGCGCCGCCCCCCGTGGGATTGGCGCCTCGCCGGGCCATTTCTTTTCGCGCCAGTCGCGACACGGTGCCGGCACGTTCACCGGCCGCACCAGTCGGCCGGAAGATGAAAGGATTGCGCCGTGGCGAGCTTGGTGCTCTTGACCGGTGCCTCCGGTGCCTCGACGGACGTGTTGCCGAACCTCGCGCTGCTTCCGCACGTGATCCGCGTGCTGCCGCTCGATGTCGCGCCACTGCTCGACGCGCCGCCCAGCGACGTCATCCTGATCGACGCGCGGCGCGATCTGGCGGCCGCACGCCAGACCTGCCGAGTGCTTCGAACCACCGGCGCGGACGCTCCCCTGCTCGCCGTGGTGACCGAGGGCGGGCTGGCGGCGGTCGCCGCCGACTGGGGTTTCGACGACGTCCTTCTCGACAGTGCCGGACCCGCAGAGGTCGAAGCCCGGCTGCGGATCGCCATCGGTCGCGCAGCGGCCAGCCGCGAATCGTCGCCGACCACCAGCGAAGAGATCCGGTCCGGTGACCTGAGCATCGACGAGGCGACGTACCAGGCGAAGTTGGGAAACCGCGGTCTGGACCTGACCTTCAAGGAGTTCGAGCTGCTGAAGTTCCTCGCCCAACATCCGGGCCGGGTGTTCAGCCGGGCGCAGCTGCTGCAGGAGGTCTGGGGATACGACTACTTCGGAGGCACCCGAACGGTCGATGTCCACGTCCGGCGGCTACGCGCCAAGCTCGGCCCGGACCGCGAAGCGCTGATCGGCACGGTGCGCAACGTCGGCTACAAGTTCGTCGTCCAGCCGCTGACGGCATTGCCGGTGTTGCCGGACGGCAGTGCTGCCGCCGATGTGCGCGACCCCGAATCGGCCGACCCGGCACACACCGCCTCCGTGGACGCTCGGTCGATGCGGTAGACCAATTGTTGTGTCGGCCGGCCGGATCGAGTGGCAACGCGCTCTCACGCCCGACCAGATCGACGATGTGCTGGCTCTGATCGCCCGGGTCACCGAGCTCGAGGGCCGCAAACCGGTATCGGAGCGAGTGGTACTGCAGGTGCGGCGCAGCGACGCCGCGGACACCCGGCACGCGCTCCTGCGATCCGGCGATGATCTCGTCGGCTATGCCCAGCTCGCCGTCGCCGACTCGGTCGCCGAGCTGGCCGCCCTCGACCCCGTCGCGATCAGCACTCTGATCGACGCGCTCGTCGCCGAATCCGGACCGGCGCTTCGCGTCTGGGCTCATGGGCAGTCCGCGGCGAGTGCACCTGTCCTTCGCGGTCTCGGCTTCGCCCCGCAACGCACCCTGCTTCAGCTGCGCCGATCGCTGACCGAACCCAGCCTCGGCGAACCGATCTGGCCGGACGGGGTGACCGTGCGCACGTTCGTCGTCGCTCAGGACGAGGCGGCCTGGCTCGCGGTCAACAACGCGGCGTTCGCCGAGCATCCCGAGCAGTCGAACTGGTCGATCGACGACATCCGCGCACGCGAACAGCAGCCCTGGTTCGATCCGGCCGGTTTCTTTCTCGCCGAACGAGCCGGCGAGGTGGTCGGTTTTCACTGGACCAAGGTGCACAAGCCCGCCGGCGCCGACCACGAGCCGATCGGCGAGGTCTACGTCGTCGGGGTCGCGCCCGCCATGCAGGGCCGGCACCTCGGCTCGGCCCTGACCCTGATCGGGCTTATCCATCTGCGCAACCTCGGGCTGCACACGGTGATGTTGTACGTCGACGAGTCCAACCACGCCGCGGTCAGGGTCTACGAACGGCTCGGCTTCGCTCGTTGGGACGTCGACATCTGCTTCCAGCGCTAGC
>CAYNDD010000166.1:0-7427 GCA_964395425.1 uncultured Frankiaceae bacterium | reverse complement strand
CCGGCCATGCGCGTTCGCGATGGCGCGGATCGCGTGAGACACCCGATCCTCGGCGCGCTCGACATCGACCTCGCCCTCGAGGACCAGCCATGCGAGGAGCAGGTGCTCCCGATGGCCGAAGTGACCGGTCGGATGCCCGGTCTCAACCGCAGCCAACCACTGCTCGTCCGCCGTCACGTCGGCCTCCAGCTACATCACAGTTGTGGAGACGAGGGGAATCGAACCCCTAACCTCCGCCTTGCAAAGGCGGCGCTCTGCCAATTGAGCTACGTCCCCGAGCGGGGAAGCCGGTGGGCCTGGGAGGACTTGAACCTCCGACCTCTTCCTTATCAGGGAAGCGCTCTAACCGAGCTGAGCTACAGGCCCCGGTGGTGCCGTCGTACAGCGGTGCGGCCAGCGAGCCTACCGCAGCGCGCGCGGCCCTATCAGCCTAGTTTCGCTCCGCCAGCGTGACCTCGATGCCGCCGACGATGTCGGTGCAGACGTTGTAGATGAAGGCCGTCAGGGTGGCAAACGCGGTGAACAGTACGACGTTGACCAGGCCGAGAATCGCGGCCACGAGCAGCACCCGGTCGAAGGTGAGCCAGACCGCCAGGCCCCCGCCAGTCGGGTTACTGCTGACGTCGACGAGGAAGGAGCGCAGCGAGTCGATCACGCCCATCGCGTCGACGACGCTATAGAGCACGACAACAGCGACCATCAGGACGATCATCCCGGCGAGGCCGTAGACGAAGGAGAACTTCAGGGTCGACCACGGATCGATCCGCCGGACCGTCAGCCGGGCCCGCCGGCCCTTCTTGCCTTTGATCGGCGCGGTGCCGACGGTCATCGGGCGCGGCGGAGTGCCGGCCCCGTCCGGGACCACGGAGGAACCGGGCGGCGGTGTCGGCGTGGCGGCGTCGCCAGGGGCTCGGGCTGTCTCGGGCATCACTGTGGACGTTCGAGGCATCGGGCCGGTTGCAGTGGCCTCGCCCCACATCGGGACGCCGCCCAGCATCCGGGAATCACCCGAGCCGGTCGTCACGTCTCGTCGCCCTCCTCGTCTTCAGCCTCAGCGTTACGCGCAATCGCCACCACAGTCTGCTCGTCCGGGAGGTTGATCAGGCGCACCCCCATGGTTTGCCGTCCGGCGCGTCGGACTTCCTTCACTCTCGTCCGGATCACCCCTCCACCGGAGGTAATCGCGAATATTTCTTCGTCGACTCGTACGGTCAAGGCTCCCACGAGCCCACCACGCTTGGCCACGATCTTTGCCGTAATGACACCTTTTCCGCCCCGGCCCTGAATCGGATATTCGCCGACCTTCGTGCGTTTCGCGTACCCGCCATCGGTTGCGATCAGGATGTCGACCTCGTCGTCGCGCACAACTTCCATCGCGAGCAGCTCGTCGCCTTCACCGAAGCGCATGCCGATGACGCCGCTCGTCGCACGACCCATCGGACGCAACATGTCGTCGTCCGCGTGGAAGCGGATCGACTGCGCAAGACGCGAAATCAGCAGCAGGTCGTCCTCGGGTGCGACGAGACGCGCCGCGATCAACTCGTCGTCCTCGCGAAGGTTGATCGCCACGATCCCGCCGGTGCGGTTGGAGTCGAAGTCGGTCAGCTTGGTCTTCTTCACCAAGCCACGCTTCGTCGCCAACACGAGGTACGGCGCAACCTCGTAGTCCTTGATGTCCATCACGGACGCGATGCGCTCGTCCGGTTGGAACGCAAGGACATTGGCAACGTGCTGACCACGCGCGGCCCGGTTGGTCTCGGGCAACTCATGCGCCTTCGCGCGATAGACCCGGCCCTTGTTCGTGAAGAACAGGATCCAGTTGTGCGTCGACGTCACGAAGAAGTGTTCGACGATGTCGTCGGTCTTCAGCTGCGCACCCATGACGCCCTTGCCGCCACGCTTCTGCGCGCGATACAGATCCGACTTGGTGCGCTTCGCGTAGCCGCCGCGCGTGATGGTGACGACGACGTCCTCTTCGGCGATCAGGTCCTCGAGGCTCATGTCGCCCTCGTAGGCGATGATCCGCGAGCGCCGCTCGGTGCCGTACTTCGTCACGATCTCGCCGAGCTCTTCGCTGATGATCGTGCGCTGGCGAGCCTCGTCGGCAAGGATCTCGTTGCACTCGGCGATGATCGCCATTTCCTTGTCGTAGTCATCCTGCAAGCGCTGCCGCTCCAACGCCGCAAGGCGCCGCAGCTGCATATCGAGGATCGCGGTCGCCTGGATCTCGTCGATCTCGAGCAGCGTCATCAAGCCCGCACGTGCCGCCTCCGCCGACTCGCTGCCGCGGATCAGCGCGATGACCTCGTCGATCCGGTCCTGTGCCTTGAGCAGCGCGACCAGGATGTGCGCGCGCTCTTCGGCCTTGCGCAACCGGAACTGCGTACGGCGCACGATGATTTCGATCTGGTGTGCCACGTAGTAGCGGATCAGCTGGCCGATGTTCAGCGTGCGCGGGACACCGTCGACCAGCGCCAACATGTTGACGCCGAACGAGTCCTGCAGCTGGGTGTGCTTGTAGAGGTTGTTGAGCACGACCTTCGCGATCGCATCGCGCTTGAGCACGATGACCAACCGCTGACCGGTACGCCGGCTCGAGTCGTCCTTGATGTCCGCGATGCCGGCCACCTTGCCGTCGCGAACCAGGTCGGCGACCTTCTCGGCGAGTGCATCGGGGTTGACCTGGTACGGCAGCTCGGTGATCACGAGCTGCTGGCGACCACGCGAGTCCTCTTCGACCTCGACGACGGCACGCAACCGCACCGAGCCACGACCGGTGCGAAGCGCCTGCTCGATCCCGTCCCGGCCGACGATCAGCGCACCGGTCGGGAAGTCGGGTCCGGAGATCCGCTCGATGCACGCTTCGAGCAGCTCTTCCTCGCTCGCCAGCGGGTGTTCGAGCGCCCACTGCACCGCGGCGCCGACCTCGACGAGGTTGTGCGGCGGGATGTTGGTCGCCATGCCGACCGCGATGCCGGCACCACCGTTGACGAGCAGGTTCGGGAACCGGCTCGGCAGAACAAGCGGCTCCTGCGAGCGGCCGTCGTAGTTGGCGGTGAAGTCGACCGTCTCCTGCTCGATGTCGCTGAGCATCTCCATCGCCGCCGGCGTAAGGCGGCATTCGGTGTTGTGGCTGACGAAACCGTCAGTGAGGAAGGCGTGGTCGTCACTGTCGACGCGGACCGAAAACACCGGCTGGACCCCGGCGTCTTCGACCGTGGCGACCTCGGCGTAGTAGTAGCGGCCGTCGACAAACGGCTCGACGACATCGAGGACCTCTTGCTTGCCGATCCGAGCACGGATCTCGTGCCGATCGCGCTCCCAGCGCTCGATTCGGTCGACGTCGTGCTTGCGGAGCCATTCCCGGTCCGCGCAGGACGTCCCGCCATGGGCCCGGATGTAGGCCGACAGACCCGGGACGTGGTCGCTGGACTTCGCCGTGCTGTGCTCGGGGATCCGGGCGAGATCCAGGGTCAGCTTGACCT
Source organism: uncultured Frankiaceae bacterium (assembly GCA_964395425.1). Taxonomy (GTDB): domain Bacteria; phylum Actinomycetota; class Actinomycetes; order JAFAQI01; family JAFAQI01; genus DATAUK01. Next base: position 3,942 of record CAYNDD010000166.1, on the reverse strand, counting down.
GCTTGCAACCAAGGAAACCGACCTCTTCGGCGAACAAGCGAGCGTCCCGCCGGTTGCCGATGTAGACCTTGATCTCCCCGGTCGCGTGGGTGCACCGGCGGCTGACGATGCCGAACTCCAGAAGGAGTCGCTGGATGTCGCCGGCGAGCGTCACGCTGCGGGTCGAGTAGCTGATCTGGATCGTGTTGCGCGGCAAAAGCGATGACGAGCCGTCACCCTCGAATACCGACTGGAGGAAGGCCCGCTTGAGCGCCGGCCCGCCTCGCCACACGAACTCCGGAACCCGCTTCTCGTAGCTCTTGCCGACCAGCTCCGCGAGCGGCGAGCGGCGCCACTCATCAAGATTCTGAACATCGAGTTCGTACAGCAGATTGCCGGAGGCAATCGTCCGGTCGTAGACGTAGCGGGGCCCGCCGACGACCCGGTCAAAAGCGGCAACAACGGCCTCGAAGTAGTGCGGGTCGATGTTGTTGAACCCGGCACGCGTCTCGTTGACAAACCCCTCGCTGACCCAAGCCCCGGCCAGGACACCTGCGGCGAGTTCGTCCGCGTCAGCTCTCGAGACGACATCGGACCGGCCGCGGAACAAAGCGATGCGGTCGCCGGGAGCAATCTCCGCCGCGAGCTTCCACAACAAGGTCGGTACGCCGGCGACGTCCACGAGGCACAGCACCGGGTGGTTGTGGGTGCCCTGCAGGGCGTAGCCCTCAACAGTCGTGATCCGCAGGGTCTCGTGTTCACCGGAGTGGAACAGACGGTCTGCGACGACCGGATTTCCGTTGCGGTCCAACAGCTTTACGTCGATGACGTTGTCGGACTCCGGAATCGCGTCCGAGGCCAGTGCAGCGATCTCGACCGACGATCCGTCGGCCACACGCACCCGCGTGTTGCCGGTGCAGCAGTAGCGCATGGCGGCCGGGGGATCGTTGCCGGGAGAACCGAAGTTGCCTTGGCCGTCGACCAGTGGCAGGCGCATCGACCACGGCTGGGCAAGGCGGACCAAGGTGTCGTAGATCGCGGTGTCGCCGTGCGGGTGGTACTGCCCCATCACGTCACCGACGACCCGGCTGCACTTGGAGTAGCCGCGATCCGGGCGGTAGCCGCCGTCGTACATCGCGTAGAGCACCCGGCGGTGCACCGGCTTCAAGCCGTCGCGAACGTCAGGCAGCGCACGCGAGACGATGACGGACATCGCATAGTCGAGGAAGCTGCGCTGCATCTCGACTTCGAGCCCGACCGGCTCGATGCGGCCGCCCGGGCCGGGCGGAACGGTGGTGTCAGATGTCAAGGGTGATCTCCTGGCGGCCTTGATCAGATGTCAAGGAAACGCACGTCCTTTGCGTTACGAGTGATGAAAGAGCGCCGGGCCTCGACGTCCTCGCCCATTAAGACGCTGAACATCTCGTCCGCGGTTGCGGCATCGTCCAAAGTGACCTGCAAAAGCACCCGACTTGCCGGGTTCATGGTGGTTTCCCACAGCTCGTCGGCGTTCATTTCGCCGAGGCCCTTGTAGCGCTGGATCCCGTCGTCCTTCGGGAGTCTGCGCCCATCCGCGGTCCCGGTCGCGATCAGGCCGTCGCGCTCGCGGTCGGAGTAGGCGTAGTCCGGGTCGCTGGGCTTGCTCCACTTGATCTTGTACAGCGGCGGCTGGGCCAGATAGACGTGGCCGTGCTCGATCAGCGGCTTCATGAACCGGAACAGCAGGGTCAGCAGCAGCGTGCGGATGTGCTGGCCGTCGACGTCGGCGTCGGCCATCAGCACGATCTTGTGGTAGCGCAGCTTCGCCATGTCGAAGTCGTCGTGGATGCCGGTGCCGAGTGCGGTGATCAGCGCCTGGACCTCGGTGTTTTGCAGCACCCGGTCGATCCGGGCCTTCTCGACGTTGATGATCTTGCCGCGGATCGGCAGGATCGCCTGGTAGACCGGGTCGCGGCCACCCTTGGCCGAACCGCCGGCGCTGTCGCCCTCGACGACGTAGAGCTCGCACTCCTCCGGGTTGGTCGACTGGCAGTCGGCGAGCTTGCCCGGCAGACCACCCGACTCGAGCAGGCCCTTGCGGCCACGAGCGAGGTCGCGCGCCTTGCGGGCCGCCATCCGCGCCTGCGCGGCCGAAGCGGCCTTCGAGACGACGATCTTGCCCTCGCGCGGGTTGCGCTCGAACCACGAGCCCAACCAGTCGTTGCACGCCTTCTGGACGAACGACTTCGCCTCGGTGTTGCCCAGCTTGGTCTTGGTCTGGCCCTCGAACTGCGGCTGGGCCAGCTTCACGGAGACGATCGCGGTGAGCCCTTCGCGGACGTCGTCGCCGGTGAGGTTGTCGTCCTTCTCCTTGAGGATCTTCTGGTCGCGCGCGAACTTGTTGACCACCGAGGTCAGCGCCGCCCGGAAGCCTTCCTCGTGCGTGCCGCCCTCATGGGTGTTGATCGTGTTCGCGAACGTATAGACGGACTCGGCGTACGTGGAGTTCCACTGCATGGCGACCTCGAGGGCCATGCCCTCGCCGTCGTTGTGGAAGTGGATGACCGAGTCGTGGATCGGCTGCTTGGTGGCGTTGAGGTGCTTGACGAAGTCCTCGAGCCCGCCCTTATAGAGGTAGACCGTCTCGGTCGGCAGCGTGTCGCCGCGCTCGTCACGCAATGTGATCGACAACCCGGCATTGAGGAACGCCATCTCCTGCAGCCGACGAGCCAACGTCTCGTAGGAGTAGTCGGTCGACTCGAAGATGGTGTCATCGGCCCAGAAGGTGATCGTCGTGCCGGTGTCGGTCGTCGCGGCACCCTTCTGCAGCGATCCGATCGGGCCCTTGACGTTCTGAAAAGCCTCGGTCCAGACGAAGCCGTCCCGCTTGACCTCGACCTCGAGCCGGCTCGACAGCGCGTTGACCACGGAGATGCCGACCCCGTGCAGCCCGCCGGACACCGCGTAGGACTTGCCGTCGAACTTCCCGCCCGAGTGCAGCGTGGTCAGGACGACCTCGACCGCCGGGCGCTTCTCGACCGGGTGCTTGTCGACCGGAATCCCGCGGCCGTTGTCCACCACCCGTACGCCGCCATCGGCGAGCAAAGTGCACAGGATCGTGTCGGCGTGGCCGGCCAACGCTTCGTCGACCGCGTTGTCGACGACCTCGTAGACCAGGTGGTGCAGGCCGCGCTCACCGGTCGATCCGATGTACATGCCGGGCCGCTTGCGGACCGCCTCGAGGCCCTCGAGAACGGTGATGGACCGCGCGTCATAGGACAAGTGCGTGTCTCCTGCTCCGAACGCTCAACAAAAGCGGGCGCCGACACCGTGACTCGCACGCAGCCGTATGCGCCCAGTGGGTGGGGAATTCACTGTCCATCCTACCTGTGGATGACCCCTGGAAGGCCCATTTGGGGCCGCTGTGGATTGACGTGGCGCGCCAACGCGGGTGGACATTGGTCCCCCCACGCGGGCGGGTCGGCCCAAAGGCCCTATGGCGCGATCAGCCGTAGGTGTCGCGTGGCCCGCGACCCGTGACTCGAAGCGGGCCGTGCCGCCAGTCCGGAGCACTGGGACCGCGCACCCGCAGTCTAGCGACCACGTCCGGGCCGACCTCGTCGGCGATCCGGGCGAGCAGCTGGGTCGACATCATCCGAAGCTGCGTTGCCCAGGCAGTCGACTCCGCCACGCAGGTCAGCTCCCCCGCCTCCAGCCGCTCCGGCCGGCAGTGTGCGGCCACGTCCGAGCCGACGATCTGCTCCCAGCGGGGCAGCAGCCCGGCGGCCACCAAGGTCCGGCCCCAGTCCCGCTCCTCGACCAGATCCTGGACGGCGTCCCCGAGCGGCTGCGGATCGCGGTCGTCGGCGCCGGCCCCACTCCAGGTCTGCTCGATCGCGGCTGCCCGCCGCGACCGGCGCACGGGGGCCGGCTTGGTCCGCCGGGCCCTGGCCAGCAACCGGCGAGCTGCATCCTGGGAGGGAG
>CAYNDD010000165.1:0-7444 GCA_964395425.1 uncultured Frankiaceae bacterium | reverse complement strand
GGCGCCGCGCTCGCTCGCGGCACCGACCAGGTAGCCCAGCCACCAGCCCTTGGCCTTCGTGGGGGTCGCACCGGCCGCGATCGTCGCCCCGACCAGGTCGAGGATGCCGGCGTTGGTCATCTGTTCGATGTCGAGCGGGCTGAACCCGTTCGCCTCGGCGAATCGCGCCCGCCGCACGCTCGGCGGCTCGGGCAGCGAGGCCCGGATCCGCTCGACCTGCTCGCGGGGTGGCGCGAGCGGCACCAGGTCGGGCTCCGGGAAGTAGCGGTAGTCCTGCGCCTCCTCCTTGCTCCGGCCGGGGCTGGTCGTCCCGCTGTCCTCGTGGAAGTGCCGGGTCTCCTGCACCACGCGCTCGCCCGCGTCGAGCAGCGCGCCTTGCCGCTCGACCTCGTGCCGGACCGCGACCTCGACGGACCGAAGCGAGTTGACGTTCTTGGTCTCGCTCCGGGTGCCGAGCTCGCTTGTGCCCGTCGGCATCAGCGACAGGTTGACGTCGCAGCGCAGCGAGCCCTGCTCCATCCGTACGTCGGAGACCTCGAGGTCGCGAAGCACGTCACGGAGCTCGGTCACATAGGCCCGCGCAACCGCAGCCACCTGCCGTCCGGTGCCGGTCACCGGCCTCGTGACGATCTCGACCAACGGGATGCCGGCCCGGTTGTAGTCGACCAGCGAATGGGTCGCGCCGTGGATCCGGCCGGTCACACCGCCGACATGCAGCGACTTGCCGGTGTCCTCCTCCAGGTGCACCCGCTCGATCTCGACCCGGTATGTCTCGCCATCGACGGTGACATCGAGGTAGCCGTCGGTGCACAGCGGCTCGTCGTACTGGCTGACCTGATAGTCCTTGGGCATGTCGGGATAGAAGTAGTTCTTGCGCGCGAACCGGCACCAGGTCGCGATCTCGCAGTGCAGCGCGAGCCCGATCCGGATCGTCGAGGAGATCGCGACCTCGTTGGTGACCGGCAGCGAGCCGGGCAGGCCGAGGCAGACCGGGCAGACGTGGGTGTTCGGGGGTGCGCCGAAGGCGGTCGAGCAGCCGCAGAACAGCTTCGTCTCAGTGCCGAGCTCGACATGGGTCTCCAGCCCGAACACCGGGTCGTAGCGGCTCAGCACCTCGTCGTACCCGGTCAGTGTCGCGGTCATGGGCCAAGTCTGTCAGGACGGCGCAACCGGGATTGCGCCGGTGAGCGAGTGAGAATCATCGGATGGCCGAGCGCGAGATCCGGCAGTGGGGCGATCCGATCCTGCGCACCCCGTGCGACGAGGTGACCAGCTTCGACGGCTCGCTCGCGGCGCTCTGCACCGACCTGCTCGACACGGTGACCGCGCGCGACGGCCGGGCCGGCCTCGCGGCCAACCAGATCGGCGTGGGGCTGCGGGCTTTCAGCTGGTACGTCGACGGCCGCGCGGGGGTGATCGTCAATCCCCGGCTGCTGATGCTGGAAGGCGAGCAGGTCGGGCCGGAGGGCTGCCTGTCGCTGCCGGGGTTGTGGTTCGAGCTGCGGCGAGCCGAGCGCGCGGTCGTCGAGGGGGTCGACGTCAACGGTGCTCCGGTCACGGTCGAGGGCGCCGGGTTGCTCGCGCGTGCACTCCAGCACGAGTGCGGCCATCTTGACGGCGAGCTGTTCGTCGACCGGCTGGAGGGGCGAGCCCGGCGCGAAGCACTTCGCGCGGCGCGCGCTCGGTAGGAACGCTAGGCGCTGGCCGCGACGGGTTCGGTCGCGTCCTCGGTCGGCGGCTGAAGCGGGAAGTGGCAGGCGGCAAGGTGGCTCGGACCGAACGGCCGCAGCACCGGCACCTCGTCGGCGCACAACTGCTGCGCGCGCGGGCAGCGGGTGCGGAACCGGCAGCCGGACGGCGGGTTGATCGGGCTCGGCAGCTCGCCGCGGACCCCGGTGTCCTCCTTGGCCCGCTCGATCGTCGGGTCCGGGATCGGCACCGCACTGAGCAGGCCGGCCGTGTACGGGTGCGCGGCGCGGTTGTAGATGTCGTCGCCGCTACCGGTCTCGACCAGCCGGCCGAGATACATCACCCCGATCCGGTCGGAGAGGTACTTCACGACCGCAAGGTCGTGGGAGATCACGACGTAGGTCAGGTTGTGCTCGGCCTGCAACCGCTTCATCAGGTTGAGCACCTGCGAGCGAATCGAGACGTCGAGGGCGCTGACCGGTTCGTCCGCCACGATCACGGCCGGGTTCAGCATCAGCGCGCGCGCCAGCCCGATCCGCTGCCGCTGGCCGCCGGAGAACTCATGCGGGAAGCGGTCGACCGCCGACTGCGGCAGGCCCACCTCCTTGAGCATGTCCTGGATCCGCGCGCGCCGGGACGACCGGTTGCCGACACCCTGGATCACCAGCGGCTCGGCCAGGATCGCGCCGACCCGCATCCGCGGGTCGAGTGAGGCGTACGGATCCTGGAACATCATCTGCAGATCGCGGCGCCGGCGACGCAGGGTCCGGCGGCCGAACTTCGCCACGTCGTCACCGTTGAGCAGCAGCTCACCGGAGTTGGGCCGGTCGAGCGCGACGATCAGCCGACCGAGCGTGGTCTTGCCACAACCGGACTCGCCGACCAGACCGAAGGTCTCGCCGGCGCGGACGCTGACCGAGACGCCGGAGACCGCCTTCACCGAGCCGCGGTACTGCGCCGGCAGCAGCGAGTTGCCGACCGGGAACTCCTTCACCAGATCGGTGATCTGCAACAACGGCTTTGCGTCGCCGTTGGCGGCGACCGAGCGCAGGGCCGCGCGGGCCGCGATCGGCCGCTCGGCCGGGCCGTCCACCGGATGGTGGCAGGCGAAATAGTGATCCGCGGTGTCGGCGGACAGCGGCGGTTCCTCGGTCCGGCACCGATCGGTGGCGTACTGGCAGCGCGGGGCGAACCGGCAACCGTCCGGCGGGTCGGCGAGGTCCGGCGGCAGGCCGGGGATCGAGAACAGTACGGCGTCGGCGTCCTGGTCGAGCTGCGGGATCGACCCGAGCAACGCCTGGGTGTACGGGTGATGCATGTTAGAGAACAGCCGGCGAGTGGTGGTCGCCTCGATCATCTTGCCGGCGTACATCACGTTGATCCGGTCGGCGCGGCCGGCGACGACCCCCATGTCGTGGGTGATCAGCAGCACCGCCATCCCGAGCTCTTCCTTGAGCCGGTCGAGCAGCTGCAGGATCTGCGCCTGGATCGTCACGTCGAGGGCCGTCGTCGGCTCGTCCGCGATCAGGACCTTGGGCTCGCAGACCAGGGCCATCGCGATCAGCGCCCGCTGCCGCAGACCGCCGGAGAGCTGATGCGGGTAGTCGTCGAGGCGCTCCTTCGGCCGCGGGATGCCGACCATGTCGAGCACCTCGGCGGCGCGGTCCAGGCCCTCCTGGCGGCTCATCCCCCGGTGCAGCCAGGCCGGCTCGGCGACCTGGTAGCCGATGGTCTTCGTCGGGTTCAGCGCGGTCAACGAGTCCTGGAAGACCATCGCGATGTCGTTGCCGCGGATCTTGCGCAGCTGGTCCTGGGAGAGCTCGGTGAGGTCGGTCTCGCCGAACATGATCGAGCCGTCCACGATGCTGCCGCCCGGCGGGAGCAACCCCATGATCGACAGGCCGGTCATCGACTTGCCACAGCCGGACTCGCCCACCACGCCCAGCGTCTCGCCGGCGTCGAGATGCAGGTCGATGCCGTCGACCGCTCGGACCAGCGCGGTGGAGAGCTGGATGTGGGTCTTCAGACCCTTGATGTCGAGCACCGTGGTCGGCACGTCAGCGCTTCCGCATCCGGACGTCGACTGCGTCCCGCAACGCGTCGCCCATGAAGTTGAACGCCATGACGGTGAGGATCAGGCAGATGCCGACCGGGTAGATCAGCCACCAGTAGCCGTCGCCGAGGTAGTTCACGCCGTCGGAGAGCTGGTCGCCCCAGTCGACCTGCGGGAAGTGCAGACCGAAGTTCAGGTAGCCGACGAAGGCGACGGTCAGGATCGCGTCGGCGATCTGGAACGTGATGTTCACGATGACGACGCTGAGCGCGTTCGGGATCAGATGTCGCAGGACCTGGCGGGTCTGGCTCGACCCCATCGCGCGGGCCGCGCTCACGAAGTCACGCTCGCGCAACGTCAGTACCTCGCCGCGGACAAGGCGGGCCGGGACGAACCAGGCGTTCAGGCCGAGGATGATCGACAGGCTCAGCACCGTCGCGCTGTAGCGGGCCGAGATGATCAGGACGACGAACAGCGTCGGGATCGACAGCCCGACGTCGACGATTCGCATCAGCAGACCGTCGAGCCAACCCCCCACGAGACCCGCGACTGCGCCCCACAAGGTGCCGACGACGGTGGCGATCATCGCGGTCAGCAGACCGATCTCGAGCGCGGCCTGGCCGCCCTTCATGATCCGGCCGAGCTCGTCGAATCCGTTGTCGTCGGTGCCGAGCGGGTGCCCGGGACCCGGCCGCAGGTCGTTGGCGCCGAGGTTGCCCGAGATCTGGTTGGAGTGGTAGACGTGCGGGCCGAGGTAGCAGAAGAACAGGAAGAACACCACGATCCCGATGCCCACCAGGGCCAGCCGGTTCTCGGCGAACGCCTTGACGGTGATCTTGAATCCGCTGCCCTGTTCGTAGACCTCGCCCGCGTCGGGCGGGCTCAGCAGGGGTTCGAGCGCGGTAAGCCGGTCCCGGTCGTGTCCCGGCATCCCCGGGATCAGGCTGGTCATGTGAGCCTGATTCGCGGGTCGGTGAAGGTCAGCGCGATGTCCGCGATCAGGTTGCCCAGCACGACCAGGATGCCGCCGACCAGGGTGTAGGCGAGCAGGATCGGATAGTCCTCCGTGCCGAGGCTGTTGAAGAACAACAGGCCGAGGCCCGGGTAGTTGAAGACCTGTTCGGTGATCAGGTTGCCGGCCAGCAGGTCGGGGATCGACAGCCCGATCAGGGTGACCATCGGCAGGCTGGAGTTACGGACCAGGTGCCGCCACAGCACCGCCCGCTCCGACAGCCCCTTGGCGCGTGCGACCTTGATGTAGTCCTGGGCGAGGTTGTCGAGTGCGGACGACCGCATGTAGCGGGAGTAGCCGGCCACCGAGAGCGCAACCAACGACGCAACCGGCAGGACCATCGACCGTGGGTTCTTCAGAACGCCGACCACCGTAGTGGCCTGACTGGCCTCGAACGGGAAGACGTGCAGATGCAACGCGAAGATGTCGATCAGGACCAGCGAGATGAAGAAGATCGGCATCGAGTAGAGCGTGAAGCTGACCGCGGTCAGCGTGTAGTCCGCGACCGAGTTCCGCTTGACCGCCTGGAAGATGCCGAGTGGCACCGCGATCAGCACGGCGATGGTGACCGAGACGCCGGACAGCAGCGCCGACCGTCCGGCGTTCTCCTTGAACAGGTCGGTCACCGACTGGTTGAGCTTGAAGGAGAAGCCGAAGTTGAGGTGCAGCGTCTGGTTCATGTAGGTGAGGAACTGCTGCGGAAGCGGCCGGTCGTAGCCATGGGCATGGTTGAAGCCCGCGATCTGCGCCGGTGAGGCCTTGATTCCGAGCACCGCGCGCGCCGGAGACGGCGAGATGATGTGCAGCATCGTGAACGTGACCAGCATGATGCCGATGATCACGATGATCGCGCTGAGGAACCGGCGCAGGAGATACGCGATCATCCTGCGACCGGCCCATCGGCTCGAAGGTCAGACATCTTGGCGATGCCCTGCTCGCCGCTACTTGCCCGTCACGAACCAGAACTCGGGCGTGAAGGCGAACTGCGTCAGGTTGGCGAAGGAGTCCGGCGGACCGGAGACGCCCTTCCAGGCGTAGATCCGGTCCTCGTTCGGCGTGAAGAGCGCGGGGAGGTTCTGCGTGAGGTACGACGCTTCCTTCTCCACGGCGTTCGGGTCACTGCTGAACTTGGAGTTCTTGATCAGGGTGTTCGCCTCGGTGCTGTCGTAACCACCCTGGTTGAACGAGCCGCCGCTGTTGAAGATCTCGTCGGTGGTCGGGTAGATGTCGGTGCTGAAGCCGCCGAAGTTCTCCATCTGCCACTTGTTGTCGTTCTGCGGCGCCGACGGGTCGGCGTACTGCGACACGATGTAGTTGAAGGTCTTCGCGACCGGCGTGATGTTGATGCCGACCTGCTTGGCCGCCGAGGCGAGCTGCGTGGTCTCCTGACCGGCGACCGGCGGGTCGTTGGTGTAGGGGATCGTGATCGAGATCTTCTGACCGGCCGGAATGCCCGCGCCGCAGTTGGTCGGGCCGCTGCCGGGGCTGACGCAGGTGGTGGTGCCGTTCGGCACGACCTTCCAGCCGTGCGAGCTCAGCAGCTTGCTGGCGTCGGCGACGCTGAAGGGGTAGGGGTTGGTGGCCGCGTTCGACGGGACGTACGCCGTCGCCGGCACCGCCGGCACCGGCCCGTAGTCCTGAGCGGCGGCATCGTGGAAGGCGCCGTGCACGATCGCCGCCTGGTCCTCGAGGTGCGCGAGCGCCTGCCGGAAGTAGAGCTGGCCGACGATCTTGTCCCAGTTGTCGGTGGTGTCCTTGAAGTTGAACACGATGTAGCCGAAGCCCAGGTCCGGGTAGCCGTAGACGTTGTAGCCCTGGCTCTTCAGGCGGGGCACCTGCGGAAGGTCCGCCGACGGAACTTCACCGACTGAGAGCTTGCCGGCGAGCATCGCGTTGAACTCCGCGGTCGAGGAGGCGAAGTACTCGGCCTTGAGGGTGCTGAAGACCGGCTTCTGCCCGCCGTAGGTCGGGTTCGGGACCATCGTGTTGGCATCAGTGGTGGCGCTGAACGACGTCAGCTTGAACGGCCCGTCGACGACCTGCCAGAGCGGGTTCGTCGCGTACGTCGCGACCTTCTTGGACTGCGCGTTGAGGTAGTCGTAGATCTTCTTCGCGTTGGCCGGGTTGGTGAAGTCCAGGTGCGGGCCGCCGGTCGAGGCGATGTTCCAGGCGGTCGACGGCAGCGGCGAGATGATGTTGAGCTGAGTGTCGGTGTACCAGTTCGGGTTGTAGGACCGCTTGAGCGTGAGAACGACCTGGTAGGTACTCGGTGCGGTCGCGCTGGCGACGTTGTCGGGGAACGCGCCCTTGGTGTAGTTGCCGAAGTTTGCGGGGTTCTCGCGCACCGCGGCGCGCAGCTCGTCGATCCAGAACAGCACGTCCTGGGCATCGACCGGCTTGCCGTCCGACCACTTGTAGTTCTGCTTCATGTTGATCGTGATGGTCTTGCCGCCGTTGGAATACACCGGCAGTGCCGCGAGCGAGAGGTCCGGGTCGATGATCGCCCGGTTGCCCTCCGGGGTCCAGTACAACGGCCGGTAGAGCAGATACTGGAACGACGCGTCGTAGACCGAGGAGTCGGCGCCGGGCGTGATCGGCATGATGTAGGTCGGCTGCGAGCCGGCCTCGATCCCGTAGCTCACCGTGCCGCCCGGCTTCGGCGTGCCGACCTGGGCCGGCAGCGTGCCGTA
>CAYNDD010000164.1:0-7457 GCA_964395425.1 uncultured Frankiaceae bacterium | reverse complement strand
AGGGCGAACGGACTAGTGCCGTCGCGCGCTCGGAGCAACTCCGGGCCAAATCCTTGACCGCTCCCGCCCACCTGCCGAACAGGGACTAAGGACCCTAGTCATTCCGGCCCAGGATCGGACAAAATGGCACCGACGCGGGGAATACTCGACACATCGGTCACGCAGTCGGCCGATGCCGCGATCCCCGCTGCCCGCGAATCCGGTTCTTCTCCCGAGACCGCCACGCCCGCTGCCAACGGGCGCGCGGCCCGCCGCTTCAGCTACGACATCGCGATCGTCGGTCTGGGCTACGTCGGGCTACCCACCGCACTTGCCTTCCACGCGGCCGGCCACCGGGTGCTCGGCGTCGACGTCGATCCGTCCCGGGTCGAGGACATCCGGTCCGGCGCCGCCGATCTCGGCTCCCATGACCTGCGTCGCCTCGCCGCCGCGCTGTCGAGCCACACCTTCTCGATGGCGGCGTCGGCAGATCGGCTTGCCGAGGCCGCGACCGTCATCATCTGTGTCCCGACTCCGGTGACCGAGGACCGCGCTCCCGATCTGACCGCGATCCGAGGCGCGTGCGACACGGTGGTCCGCACCGCGGTCGCCGGACAGACCCTGATCCTCACGTCGACGACGTACGTCGGATCGACCCGCGAGCTGCTCGGCCAGCCACTGGTCGAACGTGGCCTTCACCCGGGTCGGGACCTGTTCGTCGCGTTCAGCCCCGAGCGCATCGATCCGGGCAACGAACGGCACTCGCACGAGGACGTCCCTCGCGTCGTCGGTGGCCTCACCGGCACCTGCACCGAACGGGCCGCGATGGCACTCGCCGGGTACGTCAGGGAGCTGCACGTCGTCAGCAGCGCGGAATGCGCGGAGTTCACCAAGCTGCACGAGAACACCTTCCGGGCGGTCAACATCGCCTACGTCAACGAGATGAGCGTTGCCGCTCGCGCGTTGAACCTCGACATCACCGAAGTGATCGGGGCCGCCGCCACCAAGCCGTTCGGTTTCATGCCCTTCACGCCGGGACCTGGTGTCGGCGGGCACTGCATCCCGTGCGATCCGCACTACCTGCTCTGGCAGCTGCGCGCCGCGGACTACCGGTTGCCACTGATCGAGCAGGCGATGACCGCGATCGAGGAACGCCCGCTGCAGGTCGTCGAGCGGATTCGCGGCGCGCTGGCCGAGGCCGACAAGACTCTGGCCGGAGCCGACGTCCTGATCGTGGGAGTCGCCTACAAGCCCGACGTCCAGGACGTTCGCGAGTCCTCGGCGCTCGTGATCATCGAGACGCTGCTCGCCGCCGGGGCCCACGTCCGCTACGTCGACCCCTACGTGCCGCGGCTCGCGCTGCGTGACGGCACGGTGCTCTACTCCGTCGACAACCCGGCCGACGGCCACACCGACCTGGTGCTCCTGCACACCCATCACAGCGACAGCACGCTCGACTGGCTGCCGCAGACGTCGCTGCTGCTCAACGCGACCTACCGCCACATCACGACCGCACCCCACCAATCGCTGGTCTGAAGGGAACGACGACGATGTACGACGAAGACGCACCACATACCGCGGCCACCACCGCTGCGGCGACCGGGCTTCTGGGGCTGTCGGCCTGGCTGTCCTGGACCATCGTCGCGGTCGTGCTCGTCGTTCTGCTGTTGACTCTCGGTCTTCGGATCTGGAGCCGCAGGCAGAGTCACTGATTCACCTGTCATGAGCGACTACGGCAGCGACGGGGCACACAAATGGATCGGTCGCCATCGCGACCGTGGTGAGCGTCGTCGGCTGTTGAACTCGCGGCTGGTCGCCTGGCTGAGTGCGGTCCTCAGCGCAGCGATCGTCGTCGGGTTCCATCAGACCAGCTGGCACCGCGACTGGACGATCCAGACCGGGTTCTTCGCCAGCGTCTCGGTGATGATCATCGTGATGCTCACGCTGTCCGCGAACGGCAAGTCGTTCCGGAAGCTGCCGGTAGCGCCGGGCAAGGTGGTTGCCCTGGTGCCGGCGTACAACGAGAACCCCTACACGCTGCACGCCTGCATCTGGTCACTTCTCAACGGCACCATCGTTCCCGACGCGATTCACGTCGTCGACGACGGCTCCGCCTTTCCGGCGACGACGTTCGAGCATCCCCGGGTGTTTTGGCATCGAACCGCGAACCAAGGCAAGCGGGCGGCCCAGATCTACGGCCTACGGCACCAGCTCGACGCCGACTTCGTCCTCACCGTCGACTCGGACTCGATCGTCGACAAGTACGCGCTCGAGGAGATCCTGCGCGCGATGTCGGCACCAAACGTTCAGGCGGTGACCGGAACCTGCCTGGTGCGCAACCGCTCGGAGAACCTGATCACCCGGCTGACCGACCTCGAGTTCGTGAGCGGCAACTTCGTCGCGCGTCGCGCCCGGTCGGCACTCGGCGCGGTTGCGCCGACCTCCGGCCCGCTCTCGCTGTATCGCGCCGCGGTCGTCATCGACAACGCCGAGGACTACCTGACCAGTGGCACCTACGGTGACGACCGCCGACTGACCCACTACAGCCTGCTCCGCGGCCGCGTGGTGGTCTGCGACACCGCGATCGTCGAGATGGAGATGCCGTCGACGATCCGCTCGCTGTATCGGCAGCGGGTGCGCTGGTGCAAGGGCTACATGAAGTACCTGCCGTGGGAGCTCGCCAACCTCAGCGGTGCGGCCCTAGTGCTTCGGATGTGGAACACCGTGCTGATCATGGTCATGCCGTTCGTGTTCGTGACGGCGTTCGTCGTGATCCCGGTGACGACGCACAAGATCTATTGGATCGCCTGGCTGTATTGGTGCCTGCTGCTCTATGCGAGCACACTGACGTACGCGATCGGACGCCCGTGGCTGAGCCGGCGGCAACGCTGGCTGACCTGGCTGATCGGTACGCCGTTCCTCATCCTGCTGCAGCTGATGATCCTTCGGCCGGCCTTGTTCCACGCCGGGCTCACGGTGCGGGACGAGAGCTGGGGAACCCGCGACGTCGGCGGGAGCGGCTCCGCCTACACCCCGCCCCGGGCCGGCGCGAACCGGCTCACCGAGGCGCTCCCCTGATCGACCGGTGTAGATCCGCCGGAACGGCACGACCAGGGCGACTGTGAGGATCGGTCGCGGCTCGCCTTCGGTGGCGAGATCGGGGCCAGCGTCGTGGCTGAAGGCATCGAGACGGCTGCTGGCGGCGACAGTCCCGGCCGCTGGGCATCCTCCAGCGACCGGGACCGGGAATCGCCGCCCCTCGATCCGGGCAGACGATCTGCCCTCCAGGTCTAGCGGCGCGCCGTCACGGAAGGACAACCGAAATGTGACGGATGCACAACGAAACGGAGCACGGTCGAGGCCCGCGCACGCTCGTTTTGATCCTCGCGAACGAAAATTGCCTCGACTAGGCCGTTAGATTGACCGGATTTGTCAATCGGGCTAATCGCGGTGCCGAAGAACGTACGAGACGCAACTTCGCCCACCAGCTCAGGAGCACCCATGGAAGACCGCGAGATGCTGCTGACCGAGGCCTACGACGAAGGCGTCGTGACCGAGGTCATTCGGCCGGCTGCGGTCGTCCCCGAGCAAGCGGCGCGGCAGGTCCTCGTCGAGCTCGCGATGCGCGACGTACGGATGGGCGGCCTGTGGTGGTCCGAGCCCACGATCTGGCGGCGTTACGACGCACCGTGGACCGGCATCGACGGCGGGGTCGGCGGGTCCGAGGTGCTCGGCACCATGCAGATCGCCTACGGGGTGCCGACCCGCTTCGACATCACCATCTACCGAGCCACGATCACCCGGCTCGGATGTGACCACGGGCTGACCGTGACCAGCCTGTGCGATGAAGCGCTCGGCTTCGGCGGCCTCTCGCTGGCGACCTGCCCGCGGGCCGAGCTCCAGCCGCCGCCGCGGCCGTTCAAGCCGGCCACCCGATAGGCCGGCGGCCGGCCGGTGACGGCCGGTTCAGAGTACGGCGACGAAGTGCGCGGTCCCGGTCGAGCCGAACCCCAGGACGTTCGCGACCGAGAAGCTGAGCTGGTCGGTGCTGAGCAGGCCGGCCGACGGGGTGTAGACGATGGTGTGCGGGCCGGTGATCCGCGCCGTACCGTGCTTCGGACTGCTGGTGATCTGCAGGCTCGACCAGTCGATCGGGGCGTCCGGATCGCTGACCAGACTTGACACATCGATCGTCACCGAGTGGCCGATCGTGGCTGAGAGGTTGATCGCGCTCACCTGCGGACCGACCCCTCCGGACAGACCCGAGAGGTTCGCTCCGCTCAAGGTCGCCCCGTTGACGGTCATGGTGTGCACGGTCGCGCCGGACAGGTCGGCGTCGGTGAGGTCGGCATTGGTGAAGTTCGCGCCGGTGAGGTTGGCCGTGCTGAAGTCCGCACCGCGTAGCGAGGCGCCGGCAAAGTTGAAGCCGGCCAGGTCCAGGCCGGCGAAGTCGACGCCGTCGTAGTTGGTGTGGGCCTGCTGGGGACCGAGGACATGAACGGTCAGTACCGCCTCGCCGCACCGACCAGCGGAGTCGCACGCCTGGTAGGTCACGTGATCGACGCCGGCGAACCCGCGGGTCGGCGTATAGCTGACCAGACCGTTGGTGACGGTCGCGGTCCCGTTGGCCGCGCCGCCGGCGACACTCAGCGTCGACGTCTCGACCGCGGCCACCGTGGAGCGCAGGACGTCGACGGTCGCCGCAAGGTTCTCGACGACGTACGCGGTGGTCGAGCTGATCAGGAGACCGGGGTTGGGGCTCGGGCTCGGCCCCGCGCCGCCACCGGATCCGGAGCCGCCGGGGGCGCCACCGGAACCACCGGGGCCGGTCGGCGTGGATCCGCCGGGCTGGCCCTGAGTCGGCCCGGCCGGCCCGGTGGTCGGCAATGGGCGCGGACCGGCAACCGATCCGGTGCGCGGGTCCGATACCGGCTCAGCGCCGCTGTTCGGCGCGCCGGCCACGATCGCGTTCGTGCCGTTGATCGAACTGCCCACGGTCACCAATCCGGACCGCGATGCGGTCGAGGTCGATCCGTGCGAGTGCGCATGTGAGTGCGAGTGCGCGGATGCGGTGATCAACGGCGGCACCGCCGCCACTCCGATGACGCTCGCCGCTGCGGCGACGCCCGCCGTCGATGCGCCCTGGAGCGGCAGCTGACCTGCCTGTGTCCCGAGCCTGGCGAGACTGCGGAGGAACGGCAGCTGCACGACGAAGGCGAGCGGGCCCATCGCCCAGAGCACCCGCGGCAACGAGATCCCGAGGAAGGCCCGGACGTAGTCGGGATCGAACTGGGTCCCCGCGCACGCGGCCAGCTCGGTGCGGGCGGCCCGGGTCGTCATCGCCTTCTTGTAGACCCGGGCGGCGGTCATCGTCTCGAACGAGTCGACCAGTCCGACGATCCGGCCGGAACGCGAGATCTCGGCGCCGGCCCGGCCGTCCGGGTATCCGTTGCCGTCCCATCGCTCGTGGTGGTCCACGATGCCCGCACCCCACTCACCCAGCCACGGCAGCAGCGGAGCGGCGATCTCCGCACCGACGGTCGGATGCTGGCGGATCCGGGCGAACTCCCGATGCGAGAGCTTGGCCGGCTTGTTGAGGATGGCTGGTGCGATCTGGAGCTTGCCGATGTCGTGCAGCAGCGCCGCCCAGCGCAGCCGGTCCCGATCGGCACGGGCCAGATGGAGCGCCTCGGCCAGCAGGTCGCAGTACAGCCGGACTCGCTCGGAATGCCCGCGGGTCTTGCGGTCGTGGTTGCCCAGGGCCGTGATCAAGGCGAGGACCTTCTCGGCGGCGACCTGTGCGGTGTCGTCGTCGCTGCGAGCCAGCCGCTCGAGCTGCTGCCCGGTAGTGCCGGCCGAGCGCGCGATCCGCAGCCGTGACGGTGCCTGATCCGGGAACAGCATCGTCAGTCGCAGCAAGCTCGCCAACGGCAGCAGCCGCCGCGCACCGCGCTCGACGACGGCGGCGACCAGGACCGCCGCCACCGCCAGGCCCGCGTACCACCAGCCACGGCCGCCGGCCGGTGCCCGCCACAGGTGCGACAGCACGAGCAGCGCCGCACTGCTGACCGCAAGCGGGGCGAGCAGAATGCCCGCGCGCAGCAGCCCCGCCGCGACCGGCCGGGCATCCCAGCGGTCGTGCGGAGCCGGAGCCGCCGGTGGATGCTCCAGCGGCTCCGGCGGGCTCGTCGCCGATCGATCGCCCTCCACGTCCTCTTTTCGTCACGTTTGGGTACCTGCCTTGATGCGGCTGAAGTGCGCAAATACCTCATCCGTTCGGAGCAATGCCGCGCTCGCGGAGCGCCGGAGCGGCTACCGCCGAGTGCGCTCGCGCAGGTAGGGCAGCGGCTGTGCGGGGTCGGGCTGGTCGATCTCGCGGGCCAGCCGATGCCCGTCGAAGATCGCCTCGCTGATCGCCCGAGGCGCGACCGCGTCGCCGATTCGATAGACCGCGTGGATCCCGGCCTCGGCCAACCCGTCGGCCGCTGCGCGCAGCGCGTGATAGAGCGCGTCGTCGGAGCGCTGCTGGGTGACCAGCACGACCCCATCGGCGGGAGCCGACCAGGGTCGGTCGAACTCGTCCTGCCCGCTGACACCCTCTGCACCCACGGAGGTGATCGTCACCCCGCGATGCGCGCGAATGCCTTTGGCGTGCAGGTGGCGACGCAACAGGTCTCCCTCCAAGGTCGCGTCCGAGTCGGGCGAGACCACCGGGTAACAGGTGACGAGGTCGACCTGCCGGCCCTCATCGGCCAACAGCTCCGCGATCCCCGGCCCGACGAAATAGCCGTCCGCGTCGTACACCACGACGCGCGAACCGGCCGGACGTTTGCCGCCGACCATCACCTGCTCCGGCGTCAACACCCACGGCAGGTCGCCGTCGGCACCGGCGATCTGTGCACCGCCATGCGGTTGGACGCCGTCGTCCCGCCAATGCGAACCGGTCGCGACCACGACGATCTCGGCGCCGTAGTCGAGCACCGAGGCGACGTCGAGCCGGCGCCCGGTGATGACCTCGACCTCGGCCAAGGACGCCAGCTGCACCGATCTCCAGTCGAGGATCCGGCCCCAGTCGCCGAGCGTCGGAAGCTGCCTGATCCAACCCAGCCGCCCACCGATGGCGGCGCCGGCATCGACGAGATGCACGGCGAATCCGCGTTTTCCGAGCACGACCGCACACTCCATCCCGGCCGGGCCTGCGCCGACCACGAGGACCGACTGCCCCGCGTTCGCGGCGGCCGGGAACACCTCCGGATGCCAACCGCGCCGATACTCCTCCCCCGCGGTCGCATTCTGGATGCAGCCGACGTGGCGGAAGGACTCCTCGCGGGCGATACACACGTTCGAGCCGGTGCACTCACGGATCTCCGCCAACCGGCCGTCGGCAATCTTGCGCGGCAGGAACGGGTCCGCGATCGCCGGCCGGGCCGCGCCGATGATGTCGAGCGCGCCGGACCGTACGACGTCGGCCATCAGGT
>CAYNDD010000163.1:0-7502 GCA_964395425.1 uncultured Frankiaceae bacterium | reverse complement strand
CCGATCAGAGCGATCAGGATGGAGATGTTCAGCCAGTCGCCGCGGCGCCGGTGCGCGATCATTCCCCAGCACGCTGCGAGCACCACCTCCAGCACGATCGCGAGCACCCGCTGGTGGGTCGAGAGCCGGCTGAAGGCCGCCAGGGTCTGCGCCAAGGTGATCAGCGAAACCGCCTGGCGCACGGTGCCGCGCAGCCACGGCGGCAGGATGTCACCCATCCCGCGCAGGTTGGAGGAATCGCTCCGGCACACGTCGGCCATGCCACGACGGTAGACGTCGGAAGGCGTCGGCGAATCGGTCCACGGGTTGAGGCCACTCTCCACCCGTGATCCACCCGTGATGTGACGACCGGGGTCCAGGTGGGCACGTAACGTCGGGAACGCAACCGGACCCGAAGTCGACGAAAGGCCGATGAGATGACTGCAATCGTCGTCGACGATTTGCACAAGAGCTACGGCACGACCCACGCGGTGGACGGCGTGAGCTTCGCCGTTGACGAGGGCGCATGCGTCGCCCTGCTCGGGCCGAACGGTGCCGGCAAGACCACCACGCTGGAGGTGCTCGAGGGCTACCTGAAGCGTGACTCGGGACGGGTGGAGGTGCTCGGCAAGGACCCGCATCACGGCGACCGTTCGTGGCGGGAAGGGATCGGCATCGTGCTGCAAGGCACCGCGGTCGACCCGTACCTCACCGTGCGCGAGACGCTCTCCCGGACCGCGGGCTTCTACCCGCACCCCCGCCCGGTCGACGAGGTGATCGAACTGGTCGGGCTGAGCGAGAAGGCCGACTCGCGGGTCAACAAGCTCTCCGGCGGCCAGCAACGCCGGCTCGACGTCGCGTACGGGATCATCGGCAACCCGCGGCTGCTCTTCCTCGACGAACCGACCACCGGCTTCGATCCCTCCGCCCGCCGCGGCGCCTGGGACATGGTCAAGGATCTCCGCACCCTCGGTACGACGATCATGCTGACCACGCATTACATGGACGAAGCGCAAGAGCTCGCCGACAACATCGTCGTCATCGGCAACGGGAAGCTCGTTGCCGAAGGCACCCCCGATGCGCTCGGCGGCCGCGACACCGCGGCCGCCCACATCCGCTTCCGGCTGCCTGACGGCGTCGACCCCGCCGCGCTTCCGGTCGCGGTGACCCTCGACGTCCACGGCTTCTGCACGCTGACCAGCGACGACGACATCCGGGTGCTGCACGAGCTGACCGGGTGGTCGATCGACAACGGCATACCGCTCGAGGGCCTGGTGTCGACCCGCCCGAGCCTCGAAGACATCTACCTCTCGCTCGTCGGCCACGACCCGGTGACCGAGCCGAGCGACCCGCAGACCACTGGAGCACACCGATGAGCAGCGACATCGCCCTCGTGGCAACGCAGATCCGCTACGAGCAGAAGAGCTACTGGCGCAACCCGGGTGCGGCGTTCTTCACCTTCGCCTTCCCGCTGGTGTTCTTCTTCATCCTGGTCGGGCTGGCCGGCGGCGGGCACGATCAGAGCGTTCTTCCGGGCGTCAAGCTCGCGCAGTACTACACGCCGAGCGTCCTCGCCTACGGCGTGATGAGTGCGTGCTTCCTGAGCATCTCGCTGACCTTGGTGCGTCAGCGCGAGTTCGGCATTCTCAAGCGGATGCGTGGCACCCCGCTGCCATCGTGGGCGTTCATCGGCGGCATCATCGGGAACGCGGTCGTCGTTGCGACGCTGCTTTCGTTGGTGTGCATCGTGTTCGCGATCCTCGTGTACGGCGTCTCACTGCCGGCGTCGCACATCCTGCCGCTGATCATCACCATCGCGCTGGCGGCTCTGGTGTTCTGCGCATTGGGCATCGCCGCGTCGTCACTCATCCCGAACATGGACGCCGGCCCGGCGATCGTGAACCTGCCCTACTTCGTGTTGGTCTTCATCTCCGGCACCTACTTCCCGATCAGCGGTGGTCTGGCCAAAGTCGCCGCCTGGCTTCCGCTGCGGCCGTTCATCGTCGCGATGTTCAAAGCCTTCGACCCGCGGACAACCGGCAGCGCGTGGTCGCCACACCAGCTGGGATCTCTGCTGATTTGGGGCGTGGTCGGGACGGTGTTCGCGGCCCGCCACTTCCGATGGACACCGCGGCGCGGCTGATCGCGCGGGTTTGCAAGGATCGCCCGCGTGAGCAGCGCGCGGTTGGGCAGCCGGGAGATCACCGTCTCGACCGGTGAGTTCGCCGCGTCCGACGTCGTACTCAACATCGCGCCGCAACATCCGGCCGCGCACGGAATCCTCCGGCTCGCCCTCGTCCTCGACGGCGAAACTATTGTGCGGGCCACCCCGATCGTCGGCTACATGCATCGTGGTGCGGAGAAACTCTTCGAGGCTCGCGACTATCGCCAGATCCTCGTACTGGCGAACCGGCACGACTGGTTGTCCGCGTTCAGCAACGAGCTCGGCATCGTGCTCGCGGTCGAGCGGATGCTGGGCATGGAGGTCCCGGTCCGGGCGATCTGGACCAGGACGCTGCTCGCCGAGCTCAACCGGGTGCTGAGCCACCTGATGTTCCTCGGGTGCTACCCGTTCGACTCAGCCACGGTCTCGCCGATGGCCAACGCCTTTGCCGAGCGGGAGGTGATCCAGGCGGCGATGGAGGAGGTCAGCGGCGGCCGGATGCACTACATGTTCAACCAGGTCGGCGGCCTGAAGCTCGAACTGCCGGACGGCTGGCTCGACCGCACTCGCGGTGCGATCGGTGCGGTCAGATCGGGAGTCCGCGACGGCATCGCCCGGCTGGTGCTGGACGACGAGTCGTTTCGCGACCGGGTCCGCGGCACCGGAGTGCTCGGGCGTGACACCGCCGAGGCGTTCGGCGTCTCCGGCCCGATCGCGCGCGGGTCCGGGTTGGACCTCGACCTGCGCCGCGACGATCCCTACCTGGCGTACGCCGACCTGCCGGCGGAGGTGTTCCGGGTCGTGACCCGCGCCGAGGGCGACGTCCTGGCCCGGCTCGAGTGCCTGCTCGACCAGGTCACCGTCAGTCTCGACATCGCCGAGCACTGCATCGCCACGCTGGAGACCCTGCCCGCCGGGCCGATCAACCTCCGGTTGCCGAAGGTCGTGAAGGCACCCGAGGGCGCGACCTACGCCTGGACCGAGAACCCGCTGGGAATCAACGGCTATTACCTGGTCTCGCGCGGAGAACGGACCCCGTGGCGGCTGAAGCTGCGCAGCGCGTCGTTCAACAACGTCCAGGTCCTGCCCGAGCTTCTCGCCGGCGCCCACGTCCGCGACCTGGTGCCGATCCTCACCAGCCTGTTCTACGTGATCGGCGACCTCGACAAGTAGCCCCGATCACCGTTGGGTGGGTGCCGCGAGGATCAGCGGTGCCGCGAGGATCAGCTGTGCCGTTGCCAAGGCCGCAGGGAGCGCCGCGGGCTTGAAGCCCGCAAGCGACCGAGAACGCCGGCAGCGGTGCAGCTGGCCTCGCGGTTAGGAGAGACCGACCTGAGACAGGAATGCTGATGCGGCGGTGGGGATCGGGGTGCGGTCGATGCCAACTGACTTGTTGAGGCCGACCAGGACGTCCTGGGTGAGCTTGGAGTCGACCGCGTTGAGCGCGTCGGCGAACGCACCGGTGGAGTACTTCTTCTGCACGATCGCGACGATGTTGTCCGACGCCTGCAGGTTCTTGTCGTCGGTCAGCACGGTCAGGCCGGCCTGCTCGACGGTCGGGTCGGAACTGAAGACCAGGCCGATGTCGATCTTGCCCTGCTTGAGCGCCTTCACGGTCAGCGGGCCGCCGGCATCGAGGGTGACGAACTTGGAGAACTTCATCCCGTAGGTCTGCTTCAGGCCGGGCTCGCAGAACGGCCGGGTCTGGCACTCGGCCGGACCGCCGAGGATCAGCGGGTGGGACTGCGAGTAGGTCCCGAGCTGCGACATCGTCGTGATGTTGTTGGCGGTGGCAAAGCTCGACTTGACCGCGAACGAGTTCTTGTCGGTGGCCGAGGCCGGGTCGAGCGCGACCAAGTTCGCGGGCAGCTCGGCCCGCAGCGCCACCATCGTGGTGTCGATGTTGCCCGACGCCTTGCTCGGCGCGTTCGCACCGTTGTTGGCGTCGTTGATGAAGTCGGTCAGCGTCGCGGCGTACTCCGGCACGGCCGCGAGCGAGCCCTTCTTCAACGCCGGGTAGACCACCTCGCGCGCGCCGAGCGCCTTCACGGTCGCGGAATATCCGCACTTGTTGAGCGCCGCGGCGTAGATGTTGGCGAGCAGCTCGGACTCGGAGAAGTTGAACGCCCCGACAACGACACTGCCCGACCCTGCGGTCGAGCCACAGAACGTCGGCACGGAGGTCGTCGAGACCTTGCCCCCACTGCTCGAGGAGCCACACGCGGCGGCACCGAGCGCGAGAACGATGGATGCAGCGGTCAAACCGAGCAGGGTCTTACGAGGGAGTCTTGTCATGCGGATCAGCCGCCTTCTGTGTCCCGCGACCGGGCTGGCCGCGCGTGTCCTGGCGGGTTTCCCCGCACGAACCGATCCTGGCACGCCCCTCCGACGCCGCCAACTGGGATATCGGGCCCGGTCGCTATTGATACCCGACCGTGACCGTCACCGCAGCCTGCTCGCAACCGGTTCCAGGCTCGCGGCGGCCGGTTCCGGCACCCGCTGCGCCCCGCTGTCGCCGAACCTGCGGCGCAGCGAGCGTTCGGCGATCGACAGCCCGCCCTCGATCATCAGCGCGGTCACCACGATGAACACCACCCCGCCGTACAGCTCGCCGTAGTCCTGGATCTCGCGCCCGGTGATGACCAGCTGGCCGAGCCCACCGCTGCCGACGATCGCCGCCAGCGTCGCCGTAGCCCAGACCTGGACGGTCGCGAGCCGGAAGCCGGTGGCGATCAGCGGGATCGCGAGCGGCACCTCCACCCGGCGGGTGAGCTGCCACCGCGTCATCCCCATGCCCACCGCGGCCCGCCTGGTGTCCTGGTCGACCTGCTGGATCCCGGTGAAGGTGTTGGTCAGCATCGGTGGGACCGCGAAGATCGCCAGCGCCACGACGGCCGAGGCGGTGCCGACGCCGAGCGTGCCGACCGCCAGCAGGATCAGGATCCCGAGGATCGGGATCGCGCGCGCAGCGTTGGCGATGCTGGTGACCACCACTCCGCCGCGCCGCCAGCGGGCCAGCGCGATGCCGAGCGGGATCGAGACGACCGCGGCCAGCCCGATCGCCAGGGCCGAGATCTCGAGGTGCTGCTCCAGCCTGATCAGCGCGCCGTTGCTGCCGGTATAGCTCGACCGCATCGAGAACCAGGTCGCGATCTGATGCGGGATGCTGTGGTTCGCCATCAGGCGGCCCCTCGCCGGGCCCACGGCGTGACCAACCGCTGAGCCAGGAGCAACAGCGCGTCAGCGATCAGCGCGAGCAAGACCGTCGCGACGATGTACGTCGTGATCTCGGCCTTGTAGAAGTTGTTCTCGAAGCCTTCGATGATGAACTCGCCGAAGCCGCCGGTGCCGACGTACCCCCCGATCACCACCAGCTCGATCGTCGACACGGTGGCCAGCCGCAGCCCGGCGACGATCGTCGGGACGGCAAGCGGCAGCCGGACCCGCAGGAACGTGCCGAAGGTCGAGAAGCCCATCCCGGTCGCGGCCTCGATCGCCTCGACCGGCACGCCGTCCAACCCGGTCAGGATGTTCCGCACGAGGATCACCTGGGCGTACGCCGCCAGCGGGATCACCACCGTCCAGCGACTGAACCCGAAGATCGGATACAGCGCGACGATCGCGGCCAACGACGGTATTGCGTACAACGCACTCGTCGTGCCGAGCACGAGCGTCCGCAACCACGTCGACTGGCGCGCGAGCGCGGAGATCGGCAGGGCGACGCCGAACCCGATGCCGACGGAGAGCAGTGTCAAGATGACGTGTTCGCGGCCAGCCGTCTCGATCGTGCTCCAATTGCTGGTCACGTAGTGCCAGCTGAACCACGGATTGCCCACGTGAAGGGTGAAACCGCCGGCAGGAGGATGCACGAGGTGGACGCTAGCGGAGCCGGCGCGAGCATTCTCCTCGACCAAGTGCGCAAGGAGTATCCCGACGGCACGGTGGCGGTCGAGGCGCTGTCCCTCGACATCGAGGCCGGGGAGATCGCGGTCCTCGTCGGGCCCTCGGGGTGCGGCAAGACCACGACGATGCGGATGATCAACCGGCTGGTCGAGCCCTCAGGCGGCCGGATCCTGGTCGACGGTGATGACGTCACAAGCGTCGATCCGGTGAAGTTGCGGCGCCGGATCGGCTACGTCATCCAGCAGGTCGGGCTGTTTCCGCACCAGACGGTCGCCACCAACATCGCGACCGTGCCGACCTTGCTCGGGTGGGACAAGGCCCGGGCCCGGGCGCGGGTCGGCGAGCTGCTCGAGCTCGTCGGCCTCGATGCGGCGTACGGCAAGCGCTACCCGCAGGAGCTCTCGGGCGGTCAGCGGCAACGCGTCGGCGTGGCTCGGGCGCTCGCGGCCGACCCGCCCGTGCTGCTGATGGACGAGCCGTTCGCCGCGGTCGATCCGATCGCCCGAGATCGGCTGCAGGTCGAGTTCCTGCGGCTGCACGAGCAGGTCTGTACGACGGTGGTCTTCGTCACCCACGACATCGACGAGGCGATCCGGCTCGGCGACCGGATCGCGGTCATGCGCGAAGGTGGCCACCTCGAGCAGTTCGCCGACCCCGCCACGTTGCTCTCAGATCCGGCCACCGACTTCGTGGCCGACTTCGTCGGCGCCGAACGCACCCTTCGCCGGCTCTCGGTCGTCGACGTCAGGGCGGCCGGCCTGCACCGCTGGCCCACCGTGGGGCCCAAGGATCGGCTGGCCGACTGCATCGCGGTGATGGACGCGGCAGAAGCATCGTGGGCGGTCGTCAGCGAGGACGGCACCGTCGACGGCTGGCTGGCTCGCACCGAGGCCGCCGGCGACGGCACTGCGGCCGATCGGCTCGAGCCGGCCGACGCGATCGAGGTGGGCGAGAGCCTCGAGCGCGCGCTCGCGGCGATTCTGGCCGGCAACGCACCAGGTGCCATCGTGACCGAGCGCGGCCGCTACCTCGGCGTGTTGACCGCCGGCGACGTCGTCACGATGGCCCGAAGCCGGAGCTGACCCCGAGGCCCGGCCTCGATCCGATGAAACCGCCCCACGATCACCGAAACCCTCTAGGTTGAGCCGATGCGTCACACCTCCGTCGTAATCGGCGCAATTGTCGCCGCCAGCATCGTGACCCCGGGCGTCAGCGCAGCGGCCGCCGGCCGTCACCCCGCCGTGTCGCCGTCGTACGGACTCACCTGGACGGTCGACACCGCCGCAGACGCCCTGACTGCCTACGCGGCGAATGCGTCGGGTGCGGCCTCGCCGGTCGCCACGATCACGGGCGCGAGCACCGGGCTCGACGGGCCAACCGGTGTCGCCGTCGGCCCATCGGGCACGATCTACGTCACCAACTCGCTCAGCGACTCGATCACCGAGTACGCCGCCGG
>CAYNDD010000162.1:0-7522 GCA_964395425.1 uncultured Frankiaceae bacterium | reverse complement strand
GGAAACGGCCGACGAGGTGATGCGCGACGTGCTCGCAGTCACCCGCGGACGGTCGACGGTTCTGATCACCCACGACGATCGGGGGCTCGAGGAGATGGACGAGATCATCGAGCTCGGCAACGGCCGGGTGGTCGACCGCCGGTAGCCGGTCGTGGGGTCCGACGATCGCGGGACTTTGCGACTAGATTGCGACTGCCTGGTGTCACCATCGCGGCCATGACTCGCCTCACCTCGGGGGTTCCTGTGCGCACGCTCGCCCGTTCCACGTCCCGTCTCACCGGCCGCCGCACCGTCGCTGTGGCGGCCGCCGTTGCGCTGGTGACCGTCGGTGCATCGTCGGCTGCTCTCGGCACGACCCGAGCTCCCGCGGTCTCGCACCCAGCCGGCAAGGCGTCGCGAGCCAACGTGAAGGCCGGCCGGGTCGGGCCCCCGATCACGCTGGCGCACAACGTCAGCTTTGAAGGCGACACCCTGGACTCCCGGATGGCAACGGACAAGTCGGGCACGACGTACATCTCATGGATCTCCAGCAAGGACAACGACAACGGCGGCCTGCGCATTGTCCATCTCTGTGTGATCCCGAACAATGCCCGTGCCTGTGCCGGCGGTGTGAAGACGCTCAACCCCACCGACAGCTCGACCAGCGGAAGTCTGCAGATGGTCGTGACGCCGAGCGGTCAGGTCACGATCGTGTGGATCGGGAACGACGGCGGCGGCGGCAGCACCATCTACGACACGACCGCCACGAAGACCGGCCCGCTGAGCGCCGAGGGCACGCTCCCGTCGCGCACCCCGAGCAATTCCACGATCCTCGACGCGGAGGCCGGACCGGGTGGCAGCATCTGGCTGCTCGTGAACCCTGACTCCGAGACCTCGATCCAGCTCAGGAGAGGCCTGACGGCCACGCCGGTCAAGATCGCGACTCCGCACTCGTACCCGTCGGGAGTCGGCGGAGCGTCGCTGGCGTTTTCGGGCAATACGGCGATCATTGCCATCGAGGCAAACGCGTCGATTCTCTCACCGCCCATCGCCTACGCCGTCGCGACCGGGTCGTCCGTCTCGACGTTCAAGAACATCGCCAACTCTGCGTCCAACGGGACGTCTCCGCGTCTTGTCCACACCGGAGCAGGGATCCGGTTGCTCGCCGGAGACGCCAAGGACTTTTACCAGACGGCGCTCTCGAAGTGGACCGGCCACGGCTTCACCCGGGCCGCCGCGATCGGGGGGTCGATCGACCTGGGATCGGTTGACGCGTCGACCGATCCAAGCGGTCGACTACTCGCCGCGGGGGACGACGGTGCGCACGACGGAAAGGTCACCGTCATCAACTTCGCCGACACCGTGCATCCGGCCGCATTCAGCTTCGGGATCGGCGGCGCGACCAACGCAGGCGGCGGCCCGACCGTGACGACCTCCGCGCGCGGGCGCGGCTGGGTGGCCTGGTCGTACCAAGGCGGCAACAGCACGAACGGTGACACGCTGCTCGCCGCCCCGATCGTAGTGGCGGGGCTGCACGCCAAGAAGACCGCCCACGGCCGCCACGGCACCGTCACCGTCATCGGGCCGGCCAGCTGCCTGCCGGCCGTGTCGATCTCGGTCTCCGTCACCGGCCACGCCGACAACGGCTGGAAGGTCGCCAAGCGCCAGCTCACCCTCAACGGCAAGAAGGTCGGCGCGACCCTCAACGGCGCATCGCTGACCGCCGGCAAGACCTACACGCTGACCGGCACCGTGACCTTCGCCGAGGGCCACACCCACTCGAAGACCAAGGCCGCCCTCAAGTTCCGCTCCTGCCCCAACTAGTCGATCAGGAAGCGCTCGAGCGGTCGTCGAGGTTGCGCCGGCACCGGCGGCCCGTAGCCGAGGCGAAGCAGGATCTGGGGCACCGCTCCGGCACCGATGATCTCGCCGACCTTCGCGCGGGTCGCCGGCACTTCGATCGCCTGGTTGAGGAAGCCGACCGACAGTCCGGCCCGCGATGCCCGCAGGTGCGTCCGAGCTATCGCGCGACCGGCGTCCAGCCAGGCCGAGCGATCATCGGCGGCGGTGGACAGGATCGCGATGACGGGGGAGGCCCCGACCAAGTCGATGTTGTGCGCGCCACGCTGCTTGCCGACGTCGAAGGTCCGCACGATCAACGGACTGGTGAGCGCGACCTCCTCGAGCGGTGACCCCACTGTGTAGCCGTGCAGACCGTCGCGCTGGCGACTGAACGGACGTCGCAGCCACGACGCGAGCTCACGGCGGAACCTCAGGTCCGACATCTGTTCCTTGTCAGCCTCGGCGACCAGCTCAGCGAGCGCCTGCCGATCGTCGGCCGTGGTGAACGAATGGAGGGCAGCTCCTTCTGCAGCCGCCTCGCCGGCGAGCTCAGCGAGCACGGCGTCGTCGACGGGGGTGTCGTCGAAACCGGCATGGCTGGATCGCCGCTGTGTGATCTGGCCGAACAACGGCTCGAGCGTCTCGTCAGTCGATGCACCGGAGGTGACGGTCACCGTCGCGCAGGCCTCCGGATCCTTCGGATCCGGCCAGTCGTCCACCCGGGCTTGCAGTCCGAAGTGGGCGAGAGCGATCCGCAGGGTCATGATCGCGGCCCCGACGCTTATCGTTGCCTCGCGGTCGAATGGGTCGGCGACCGCAAGACCGCGGCTGACGTCGAGACCCACCGTGACGGCGGTGTCGTCGACCTTGAACCACCAGGGTTGGCTGTTGTGCCCGCTCGCGGCCAGGACCGCGTATCTCAGGCAGAACGTGATCGCGTCCTCGACGCTGCCGCGAGCCGGAAAGTCGGCCTCATCAGGGATCCAGTCGGGCTCGACCGGAGGCGATGTGTTCGTCGTGGGCACTGGTGGCTCCTCCACTGCGTCGTCGCCAGGCCGCAAGCGGCGTAGCCGACGATGTCCACGAGCAGCATAAGCACTGCCCAAACCGGCGGCGGGTCCTTCGCAGAGCGGAACAGGACCTTCGGCCCTGCTCATTCGGGTCCGGATCGACCCAAAGTGGAAGGAGACGAAGGAGGCTCACCATGACTGGATCTGCACACCCCCCGGTCGTCGTGGTCGGTGTCGACGGCTCACCCGACTCGGACACGGCGCTGGCATGGGCGCAAGGCTATGCACGCGCCAATGGCGCATTGCTTCAGGTCGTCGTTGCGTGGCACTGGCCGACGTCGTACGGCTACCCGATCGGGTACGACGGGTACTCGCCCGAGGCGGATGCCCAGGAGCTTGCGGACAAGGCGGTCGCCGGCCTCGATCTACCGGATGAGCGGGTCCGGACCGTCGTCGTCGAGGGCTTCGCCGGTCCGACCCTGGTGAGTGTGAGCGAGCAGGCCGACCTGCTGGTCGTGGGGTGCCACGGCCACGGCGCGCTGTCCAGCGTGCTGCTGGGTTCGGTCAGCGCGCACTGCGTCCACCACGCCACGGTTCCGGTCGTCATCGTCCGCTGAGCGCGGCCGGCGCGCCGTTACGGCGTACGGCGCCGGAGCGTCGCGGCACCGAGACCGACCGCCGCCACCACGCTTCCCAGCACGACGATGAGGTCGACCGCCAGGCCGCCCGACCACTGCTCACCGTTACCGACCCGGTGCATCGCGTCGATGGCGTAGCTCAACGGCAACACATCGGACACTGCGTGCAGGACTGGAGCCATCTGGTTTCGCGGGATGAGCAGACCGCCCAGCAGGATCTGCGGCAGCACGGTGGCCGGCAGGAACTGCACCGCTTGGAACTCGGTCCGGGCGAACGCGGACAAGAACAGGCCGAGGGCGGTCCCGAGCAGGGCGTTGCACGCGGCGAGCACCACGATCAGCACGACCCCGCCCTCGACCGTCATGCCGAGGACTCCGAGCGACAGGGCAGCAGCGAGCCCGACCTGCACAATTGCCACGAGGGCGAAGGCAAATGCGTAGCCGGCGATGAGATCGAGCTTCGCGATTGGCATGGTCAGCAGCCGCTCAAGGGTCCCCGAGCTCCGCTCGCGCAATGTCGCGACCGACGTGACCACGAACATCGTCGTGAACGGGAAGATGCCGAGCAGCTCCGGACCGATTCGGTCGAAGACCAGCGGCGAGCCGTTGAAGACATAGCGCAACAACGTCATCAGCACGCACGGCACGATCAGCAGCAAGGCGACGGTGCGTGGATCCCGGCGGAGCTGGGTCAGCACCCTACGGGTGGTGGCAACGGTGAGCCGGGGGTTCATGCCGCATCGCCGGCGTCCGCGATCCGAAGAAAGGCGTCCTCGACGTCGCTGCCACCCGTGCGCTCCAGCAGGCCCGCCGGAGTGTCGTCGGCGACGATCGTCCCGTCGCGCATGAGCAACAACCGGTGGCAACGCTCGGCTTCATCCATCACGTGACTCGACACCACGAGTGAGACACCCGACGTCGCGAGCTCGTGGAACAACGCCCACAGGTCGCGCCGCAGGACCGGGTCGAGGCCGACCGTCGGCTCGTCGAGCACCAGCAGCTCCGGCCCGCCGAGGAGCGCCGACGCCAACGAAACCCTCGCTCGCTCGCCGCCGGACATGCTGCCGACGACCTGACCCATCCGGTCGCTGAGGTCCACCTGCTCGACCACCCGGTCGATGTCATCGGACGAGGCCCGCAGGATCGTGGCGTAGTAGCGCAGGTTCTCCGCGAGGGTGATGTCGGTGTAGATCGCCGGCGACTGGGTCACATAGCCGATCCTCGATCGCAGGTCGGCCGACCCGGCCGGCCGCCCGAGCACCTCGACCGTGCCGCTCGCGACGATCTGGACCCCGACGAAGCAGCGCATCAGCGTGGTCTTTCCGCTCCCGCTCGGCCCGAGCAACCCGGTGACGGTGCCGGCCTCGACGCCGAAGGAGATCTTTCGCAGCACCTCGCGCCCCCCGCGCGCAACCACCAGATCAGTGGTGGTGATGACTGCCGGCACGGCGCGGTCTGCCTTCCTTGGTCACCGGCGGCGTAGGACCTTCGGCCCTGGTAGCGACGGCGATCGCGAGTGAGACTAGCGCCTGCCCATCAAGGAGGTCGGACATGACAGAGCCCAGAAACGCGCCAGTCGTCGTCGTTGGAGTCGATGGTTCACCGGCTGCCGAGCGCGCCCTCGAATGGGCGACCGCGTACGCAGAGTCCGCCGGGGCGAGCCTGCGGGTCGTGTGCGCCTGGGCGCTGCCGACCTCGTTCGGTCGTCCGGTGCCGCACGAGGGCTTTGAGCCCGCCGTCGCGGCGCGACAGGTGGTCGAGAAGGCCGTGGCCGGCCTGGGCCTTCCCGCGGACCGGGTCGAGACGCTGGCGCCGGTCGGATCCGCCGGTGAGGTTCTCGTGGATGTGAGCAAGGATGCCGACCTTCTCGTGGTCGGTCGACACGGTCATCGAACGATCGTCAGCCACCTGCTCGGTTCGGTGAGTTCCTACTGCGCCCACCACGCTCAGATCCCGCTTGTTGTCATCCACTGATCCGACCAGCCGAGGAGGAGCTATGTCGAACGACCAGACCGGGACCATCGTCGTCGGGATCGACGGCTCGGCCCAGAGCGTCGCGGCCGTCAAGTGGGCTGAGCGCTACGCCACGGCGAGCGGCGCGACCCTGCAGCTCGTCATTTCCTGGCAGCACGCGATGGCGTACGGCCAGCCGATGATGTTCGAGGGCTATCACCCGGAGACCGACGCGCAGGTCGTGGTCGACAAGGTCCAGGCCGATCTGAGCCTGCCGGCCGACCGGGTCGAGACCCGGACCGCAGAAGGATCAGCCGGGGCCGTGTTGGTCGAGGCCAGTGCCGGCGCGCTCGCGCTCGTCGTCGGCAGCCGGGGGCACAGCGGGGTCGACTCGCTGCTGCTCGGCTCGGTGAGCAGCTACTGCGTGCATCATGCGACCTGCCCTGTCGTCATTGTCCGCTGAGCCGCTCGTGGCCGCTGACGCCGCTGCCGGCGACCCTCAATCGGTGCCGCGGGTAGCGGAGTTGCTGGTCCCGGTAGATCTCTCCCACGAGTCGTGGCGGGTGCTTCCGCTCGCGCGGTGGATCGGCGACGAACTGTCGGCCGCGATCGTGCCCCTGTACGTCGATGCCAGCTCGCCGGCTGCCGGGTCGCAGACCGCGCGGCCGGTCGTGCTCCGGACCAGCGTGGCCGGGACCGCCGTGGCGGTGCAGGTCCTGCCGGGCGCGGACACTGCTGCGGTCATCGAGCAACGCGCGCAGCGCGGGCCGGGCAGCGTCGTGGTCATGTCGACACACGGTCACGGCTCGCACCCGGAGCGCGCCTGGGGTGAGCTGTGCGACCGCTTGCTGATGGCAGACCCGGCCGGCATCCTTGCCGTCGGCCCGCACTTCGACGCCGACCGCAACGCATCGGTGAAGCGGGTGGCGGTCTGCATCGACGCGGCGGCGCCGGACCACGAAATCGTGCAGGCGGCCCTCGCCTGGGCGGACCGGCTGAACGTCCCGTTGGTGGTGGTCACGGTCAAGGGTCATGGTCGGTCCCGGCCCGGCGAGGACGACACCTACCACGTGATCGCATCGGTCTTCGAGGAGCTTCCGCCGGCGCGGGTCTCCGTGACCGCCGAAGCTCTCGATGATCTCGACGTGGCTCCGGCGATCTGCCGCTTCGGAGAGCGTCAGGCCGGTACGTTGCTGGCGCTGGCACCCGGCGCGGCACCGCGCGCCGTGCATTCGATGACGCACAGCGTGACGATGGCAGTCGCGCGTGAGACCCGTAACGCGATGCTGCTCCGCTGGCATCGCGGCGAGTCCGGCGATGCGACGTGATGGCCGAACGGGCCGGCGCGACCGCTCCCGACGCTGCCCTTCCCGAGGAACCATCTCGCTGGCACCGGGCGATCCGGGCGTGGCGGCACGAGAGCGAGGAGATCGAGCGGGTCGGTGACCGGATTGCCGACCCCGAGACCCGGGCGACAATTCGCCGGCTCGGGCAGTCATACCTCGACCGCAGCGAGGCGGCGTTCGCCGACGCGGCGCAGTCCTCCGACTTCGTGTCGGACCTGGCCTGGCTGGCGCTGGACTTCGAGCGAGTCGGGGCGGGCCGGCAGGCTGCGGTTGTCCTATCGCGCTACCGCGAGCTGGCGGTTTCGTCGTACCCGCTGTCGCTGCTCGACTTCTATGTGGGCTACCACGCGATCGTGCGGGCCCGATTGTCGGTGATGCGCCGCGGCGCACGGCGCCCTGACGACCTCGAGGTACGCCGGATGGTCGAGATCGCGGTCAAGCACCTGCGGCGTGCCGCCCGGGATGCCGCGCCGGCGTAGTGCGGGTTATTCGTCGATCGACTTTCGCTGGACTTCGTGGGCCAGGACCGCTGCTTGGGTGCGCCGCTCGAGGCCGAGCTTCGCCAGCACGTTCGAGACATAGTTCTTCACGGTCTTCTCGGCGAGGAACATCCGCTCGCCGATCTGCCGGTTGGTCAGCCCCTCGCCGATCAGGTCGAGCACCTTGCGCTCCTGATCGGACAGACCGGAGAGCCGGTCGCGGGTCTCGCCGTGGGTGCGCAGTCGCTCCATGACCCGGCGGGTGGCGGTCGGGT
>CAYNDD010000161.1:0-7548 GCA_964395425.1 uncultured Frankiaceae bacterium | reverse complement strand
GGCGGTCCCAGGCGCGGCGCTTGCGGGCTTCGTCGACGAACAGCGCGACCGCCTGGGCCGCGCAGGCGACCCCGGGATCGGTCAGCAGCAGAAGCGCGACCGCAAGGGTGCTCGAGATCGACAGCTCGTCGCCGGCGTCTGCACCGCGCGATACCGGAATGGGTCGCAGCTCACCGATGATCAGGAAGACACAGGCGACGACAACCGCGGGAAGCCGACCACCGAGGTGCGTCCAGGGAACACGAATACCGGCATAGGCGAGGAGCGGCACTCCGAGCAGCGAGACAGCGACCATGTAGGCGCGTAGCCATGATCGCTTGGGTGCCGTCACCGTGATTCCTGCCCGTGAGTGTGGTGAGTGTTAGGCGTCCGTGTGGGCGACGGACCGCCGAACAATGTTGCTAGAACTTGTGACCGGCCGGAATGGCCGATCCGCGTGAACCGACATCGCCGTCGGTTCCCTTGAATGTGGTCACCGTTTCCACGGCTAACCCCCTTCTCGTGGTCTGAGCATCAGGAAGTAGCCGATCAGAACTTCCAGCCGGCACCGCCGACTGTCACAACGGTCACGACTGCGCCTGCAGCGATGACGAATCGGGTCAGCATGTTGCGCATAGACATCCACCCCCTCCCGCGCGAGAATTGGTTGTTCTTAGGATCGCAACCACCCGGTGGGAACACACTCGCCCGTCCGGCCCAAGCGGATAGGCCAACGGGCGGAGCGACGCCGACCGCTAGCACGGACCGATCCGCTACGGTTCCGCCATGACGGTGAAGCTTGTGGTTCTCTACACCCAACCGGACGACGCAGACGCGTTCGACGAGCACTACCTCGGCATACACGGCCCGCTGGTTCAAGCCATTCCGGGCCTGTTGCGCTTCGAGGGCGCGCGGATGGTCGCCGCGCCTGACGGGGGCGAGCAGACCTATCACCGGATCGCTGAGCTCTACTTCGACGACGCCGCCGCGCTAGAGGCGGCGCTGGGCAGCGATCAGGGCAAGGCAACCGGCGCCGACTACCGGCAGATCGCACCGCCCGGCTCGCGGATGTTCGTCGCGGCTGTCGACTAGCCCGGCTCGCCCGCCGCGAGCGCGGCGAGCAACTCGAACGAACGCATCCGGTCGGCCGGATCGAACGTCGAGGTCGTCACCATGAGCTCGTCGGCCTCGGTCGACTCGATCAGCGCCGCGATGCGCCGGCCCACGGTCGCCGGCGAGCCGATGATCTGGGCGTCGAGACGTGCCTCGACGAACTCTCGCTCGGCGGGGGAGTAGTCGTACGACGCGGCGTCCTCGGGCGTCGGGGTGGTCGACGGCCGCCCGGCCCGAAGCCGCAGGAAGCCGAGCGCGGCCGGCTCGGCAAGAGTGCGTGCGCCCTGGTCAGTGTCGGCACAGAGGACCGCCGCGCACACCATCGCGTAGGGCCGGTCGAGGACGGCAGACGGCCTGAACGTCGCGCGGTACACCGCAAGCGCCGGCTCGGTGTTGGCCGGGCTGAAGTGGTGGGCGAAGGCAAACGGAAGGCCGAGCATCGCGGCGACCTGGGCGCTGTAGTCGCTCGAGCCGAGCAGCCACAGCTGCGGCGGGTTGCCCTTCCCGGGCACGGCGGTCACGCCGGCCATCAGATGTCCGGACGGCCACTCGCCACTGAAGAAGCCGAGGAGGTCGGTGAGCTGCGCGGGGAACTCGTCCGCGCTGAGTGCCTCGACCGACCGCCGGAGTGCGTACGCGGTGAGCTGGTCGGTGCCGGGCGCTCGGCCGATCCCGAGATCGACGCGACCCGGGTGCAGGGCCTCGAGCATGCCGAACTGTTCGGCGACGACGAGCGGCGCGTGATTGGGCAGCATGACACCGCCCGATCCGATCCTGATCGTCGAGGTCCGCGCCGCGATCGCGGCCAGCAGGACGGCCGGCGACGAGCTCGCAATGCCCGGCATGTTGTGGTGCTCGGCGACCCACAGCCGGCGGTAGCCCAGCGCCTCTACCCGCTCGGCGAGCGCTAATGAGGCCTTCAGCGCATCGCTGACCGAAGAACCGGTCGGCACCGGGGCCAGGTCGAGCACCGACAACGGCACCCGTCGGCCTGCTGGCGTCGCGATCGAAAGGCTGCTGTCAGCGGGCCGGGTGGGGATTGTCATCTCGACGAACAACGACGCCAACCGGGCCGGCACTATTCCACCGTCCTGGCTGGGCTCAGGTCTGGAGGTCGCCGACGGCCTCGGCGAGATCCGCGATCTCCTGCGGCCATGGGGGATCCCCCGCGATCGGCCGGAGCACGAACTTCGAGATGCCGACGTCGATGAAGGACTGCACGGTGGAGCGGAGCGCGTCGTAGCCAACCGGGACGAGTACGGCCGGGTTGACGGCGCGATCACGAGTGCGGGCGGCCAGCCTCGCCAGTTGGCGGTCGTCGAGTGCTCGCCGGCTGTAGCCGATGCTCATCCCGAAGTGCTCGGGGTCGATCCTGCGGCCGGCCGCGCTCGCCGCCGCCTCGATTGCCGCGCGAGCCGCCGCCGCCTCCCCCGGTGTGCAGGCCGCGCCCAGCCAGCCGTCGGCAATCGCCCCGCAGCGCTCGAGCGATGCGGGTGCGAGCCCGCCGAGCCAGAGCTCCAGGGGATCCTGGAGCGGTCGCGGTGAGATGGTGAGGCCGTCGACCGCGTCGCCGGCCCACCACCGCCGCAGCCGCGGGATCGTCGCGTCGAGCACCGCGCCGCGCTCCTTGACCGGTACGCCGACCGCGTCCCGTTCCGGTCCGTGCGCGAGACCTGGCACGAACGTGATGAGC
Organism: uncultured Frankiaceae bacterium; assembly: GCA_964395425.1. Classification (GTDB taxonomy): domain Bacteria; phylum Actinomycetota; class Actinomycetes; order JAFAQI01; family JAFAQI01; genus DATAUK01. The sequence goes on along the minus strand of CAYNDD010000161.1, from coordinate 4,763 downwards.
AGGCGCCCGTTGCTGAGCACATCGAGCGACGCCAGCGCCTTGGCCAGCCGCAGCTCGTTGCGGCCCGGCAGCAGGATCGTCGTACCGAGCTTGATCCGGGGGTTGAGCTGCGCGGCGGCGGCCAGTGCCACCAATGGGTCCGGCCCTGGTCCGGTCAGCACCTCTGAGATCCATAGCGAGTCGAGGTGCGCGTCGGCGAGGGCACCGACGATCGCCGCGAGGTCAGCAGCGTCGACCGCGACGGCGCCCAGCCCCAGGGCGATCCGGATCTTCACGTCGTTCTCCTCGTGCGGGTCGCGGCCGACGCCGACAAGCGGGCTCAGTCGGCGCCGAGCATGACCTCGGTCGACTTGATGATCGCGGTGACCGCGGACCCCGGCTGCAGGCCCAGCTCGTCGACCGCCTGCCTGGTGATCGAGGCCGTGACCTGCTGGCCGCCGTCGAGGTCGACGGTCACGATCGTCATGACCGAGCCGACGTCGATCGACGCCACGGTGCCGGTGAGCTGGTTGCGCGCGGACAGGCGCATGGCTGCCTCCAGGGGATCGAGCCTTGGCCTGAGCGTAGACGGGGACTCCCTGAGCGCTCGGTGCTACGGGTGCCGCCGCTTGGTGCCGATATGGAAGCGATGCCCTGTCTTGGGCCAGTCCGTCGCCGGCTGGGAGGTCAAACGTTCACGTGAGGCGCCAGATCACGCCGTCTCAGGCCCTCGGCGGCCGCCGTGGAGTCGGGCCGATTGCCCGGGTCGCGCGGCATCTGCGTGCCGTCACCTGGGTGCTGCTGGTGGTCGGAATCGCCGGCTCGGTCGTTGTGGCCGGCGAGTGGCGGATGAGCCAGGTCCGAAATGCCCGCCACGTCTTCGACCAGCAGTCCTCAGATGTCGCGGCGGCGCTTTCGACGTCGCTGGCCCGGCTCGACGATCTGACCGCCACGATGCGAGCCGCGGTCTCGACCCACCCGGCGATGTCGAGCCGGGCGTGGTCGGACTGGTCGGCCGATCTGAGCGTCGCCCACCGATACCCGGGCGAGCTCGGGCTGGCATACGCCCAGGTGGTGCCGGTCGGCGGGCTCAAGCAGTACGAGGCGACGGTCAAGGCCGACCCGCCCTTTGGCGCCACCCGGTCCACAGCCTTCGCGATCGTGCCGCCGGGTCACCGCTCGACGTACTGCTTCATCCGGCTCCGCAGCGGCAACAGCGTGCTGAACCAGGTCCCGATCGGCCTCGACCTCTGCGCGGTGAGTGGCAGCGGCTTCTTCTCCAAGCCGCGTGACACCGGCCAGTTCCAGGTCACGCCGGTGCAGTTCGGGAGCAGCGCGGCGGCGGCGATCTTTGCTCCGGTGTACCGCGGCGGCACGATCCCCACCACGCTCGCCGCGCGCCGCGCCCACTTCACCGGACTGGTCGGCGGGTTGTTCGACGTGCACGCGCTGCTGAAGGCGGCCCTGCGCCCTTATGCCGGCCTCAGCGCCACCTTGTCGCGACGTGATGTCGGACTGAGTACGCCGGCCCAGCGCCTTGCGTCGGGACTGGACGGGACCTTCGGCGACGCGCTCGGCGCCAAGGTCGGCGCGATCGGAACCAAGCCGACCCACTCGATGGTCTCGCACACCGTCAGCTTCAACTCGGACGGCCAGTGGACCATCCAGGTCTTCGGCTCGGACGCGGCGGCCGTGCGCGATGCGTCGAGGCAGGCGATCTTCGGCTTCCTGGTCGGCCTCCTGTTGACGGTGTTGACGTTCGCGCTGGCTCGGGTCCTGGTGCGTGGCCGGCAGCGCGCGCTCGATCTCGTCGACAGCCGGACCGCTGAGCTGAGCACCTCTGAAGCGCGCTTCCGTTCGCTCGCCACTGCGTCATACACCGGGATCCTCGAGACCGACGTCGACGGGAGGTTCCGCTACGCGAACTGGCGGCTCGAGCGAATCCTCGGCGTCGGCCCGGAGGAGATGCTCGATCACGGCTGGCTCGACGCATTTTCCCCCGCCGACCGGGACCGGATCTTGGCGGAGCTGCAAAGCGCGGGCGACGGTCCTTCGATCGGTGTCGACGCCAGGCTCGGCGGCGACGACGAGTCGCGCTGGGTCCGGCTGTCGACCGCCCGGATGGAAAAGGACGGAGTCCTCACCGGCTTCGTGTCCTCGGTCGAAGACGTGACCGAGGAGGTCGACGCGACCGAGCGGCTCAAGACCGCGGCGACCCACGACTCGCTGACCGGCCTGCCGAACCGCGCCTTCTTCCTCGAGTTGCTCGGCGATGCCCTGAATCAGATCGGGGAGCACGGTGGCACCTTCGCGGTGCTGTTCATCGACCTCGACCGGTTCAAGCAGGTCAACGACACCCACGGCCATGCGGTCGGCGACGAGGTCTTGATCGCCACCGCGGAACGCATCGCGCACTCGCTTCGCCCCGGCGACCGGGTGGCCCGGCTGGGCGGCGACGAGTTCGCCGTACTGATGCCAGGGATCGACCTGCCGGCGGCGGTCGCGGTCGTCGATCGGCTCCAGGCGGCCGTGGCCCGGCCGTTCCACTTCAGCACGGTCGACGCGATCATCGGTGCCAGCGTCGGCATGGTCGTTGTCGACGATCCTTCGGGTGATCCGGCCACGATCCTGCAGGACGCCGACATGGCGATGTACCGGGCCAAGGAAGGCGTGAGCAGGTTCGAGGTCTTCGACGTGTCCTTGCGGACCACGATTCTCGAGCGGTTCGAGACCGAGCAGGCACTGCGGGTGGCGATCGATCGCCACCAGCTGGTGCTGAACTACCAGCCGGTGATCAAGCTCGAGACCGGAAGCGTGGTGGGCGGCGAGGCGTTGCTGCGCTGGCAGCACCCGAGCCGAGGGCTGTTGCATCCGGGCCAGTTCCTGCCGCTGGCGGAGGCGACCGGGCTGGTCGTGCCGATCGGCGACTGGACGGTTCGTACGGCGGTCGAGGCCGCTTCGGGCTGGCCCGGGTCTCGCCCGCTGACCGTGTCGATCAACTTCTCCGCCCAGCAGCTGACCGCGACCAACTTGCTGCCGACGATCGAAGACTTGTTGATGCGCCACTCGATCGATCCGGGCCGGTTGTGCGTCGAGGTGCTGGAGACCCACTTGCTCGACAACGCCAACATCAACGTGCTCGCCGAGATGAAGCGGCTCGGCGTCCGGATCGCGATCGACGACTTCGGTAGCGGCTACAGCAGCTTGCTCTACCTGAAGCGAATGGCGGCCGACGTCATCAAGATCGACCGCGCCCTCGTCATGGATCTCGCCGACCGTGCCGATGACCGCATCATTGTCGCGAAGGTGATCGAGCTGGCGCACGAGCTCGGCATGAGCGTGGTCGCTGAAGGGGTGGAGCTGCCCAGCCAGGCAGACATCCTCTGCGACCTCGGCTGCGACTTCGCGCAGGGCTTCGCCTGGTCACCGGCCGTGCCGGGCCCTGAGTTCGAGCAGCTGCTGATCTCCGGCCTGAGCCAGATCACCCGGGTCTCGATCTCCTGACCCGTCGGGCCGTCAATCGGTCGGTGCGTCGTCCGAGGCGCCGTCGGAAGTAGCATGCGCGTCTGCCAGCTCCCGGGAAAGCTGGGCCTTGCTGCGATACATCGCCTCGTCGGCGGCCTTCAGCGCCGCCAGGCCGGTCGCCGTCTGGGCGTTGATGGTCTCCAGGCCCATGCTCAGCCCGAGCGAGAAGCCGATGACGTCGAACGGCCGGGCGAATGACGCCGAGATCCGCTCGCAGAGCATCGTTGCGCTCTGGGCGCCGAGGTCCTCGGCCAGCACGACGAACTCGTCGCCGCCGAGTCGGGCGACGGTGTCGCGCGAGCGCACCTGCTCGACCAGCCGGGTGGCCGCTTCCTGAAGCACGGCGTCGCCGACCAGGTGACCGTGGGTGTCGTTGACCGCCTTGAACCCATCCAGGTCGCAGAACAGCACGGTCGTCGTACGGCTGTGGCGCTGTGCCCGGGTGACGGCCGCGTCGAGCCGTTGGAGGAGCAGCCGGCGGTTCGGCAAGCCGGTGAGCGGATCGTGGCTGGCCTGGTGCTGCAGGTCGGCTTCGCGTTGGCGGCGGTCGCTGACGTCCTCGGACTGGATCAGCAGGAACCGGGACCGGGCGTCGCCCGGGTCGATCACGGTCGCGGTGAGGCAGACCCACACATGCTGCTCGTCGGCCCGCAGGAACCGGCACTCGAGCCGGAAGTCGGTCAGCGAACTGTCGCGGGCCTGCTCCAGCGCCCGGCGCAGCTGACCGCTGTCCTCGGTCGCGACGAGGGCGTCGATCGGCTGCCGGATCAGGTCCTCGCTCGCGAAGCCGAGCACCCGGCCGAAGGCGTCGTTCGCGCGCTGGAAGCTGCCCAGCTCGAGCGGATTCAGGCTGACCAGCGCCATCCCGGTCGCCGAACCGTCGAAGGAGAAGCGGAAGGCCGCCTCGCTGGCCGCCAAGCGGGCCTGCTCGCGTTGCAGGTACTCGCGCTCATCGTGCAGCTGTTCGGTCAGGCGGGCGCTGGAGATCGCGATCCCGGCCTGCAGGGCGAGCGCTTCGAGCAGCTCGCGTTGGATCTGGTCAGGCAGCCGCCCGCTCTCCGGTACGTCGACCGACAGCAGACCGACCAGCTCACCGCCCGGTGCGGTGAGCTGAGCGAACAGCAAGTCGAGCGGGTGCCACGCATCCGGGTCGTTGCTGATCGGGATGTCGGGGATCCAGACGTTCGACCGCGGACTCGTCGCTCGCTGGTGCGGGACGAACCGCAGCGTGCCCCACTCCTCGGCCCGCGACATCTCGG
>CAYNDD010000160.1:0-7586 GCA_964395425.1 uncultured Frankiaceae bacterium | reverse complement strand
TCGGCGGGTGGCATCCTGCTCAGGGCTCAGCGATAGGTCCACGCGCTCGACTTTAGCCTCTGGCCAGCGCCCTCAGCCGCTTCACTTGCGCCTCGCGCTCTGCGACGAGCTGCTCGTCGTAGCCGCGGTCGCGTGCGTCCAGCAGCAGGCGTTTGGTGGCCGATACCGCGTCCCGGCTGGTCGAACAAAGCGCCGCCGCCAGGTCTGCGGTCGCCGACTCCAGCTGGTCAACCGGTACGACGAGATTGGCCAGCCCGGACCGCTCCGCTTCTGCCGCGCTGAACCGGCGGCCGGTGGCGCAGATCTCGAGCGCCCGCGCGTACCCCACCAGCTCGACCAGGGGTTGCGTGCCGCCGAGGTCCGGCACGAGGCCGAGCGTCGGCTCGGCCATCGTGAACATCGCATCCTCGGCGACCACCCGCAGGTCACACGCGAGCGCCAGCTGAAAGCCCGCGCCCACCGCATGACCACGCACCGCGGCGATCGACACGAACTCCGGCCGCCGCAGCCAGCTGAAGCCCGCCTGGTAGGAGGCGATCACCGACGCGGCCACCTCGTCGGCCTGATCGGCAAGGCGGCCGAGCGACCCCTCGCCGGGCACGCCCTCGGGGGTGAACATCCGCCGATCGAGACCGGCACTGAACGACGGGCCCTCGCCGGTCACCACGACGACCCGGACCCGGTCCGGCAACGACTCGCCGATGCCGGTGAGCGCCAGCCAGGTGGCGGGGGTCTGGGCGTTGCGCTGCTCGGGCCGGCACAAGGTCACCCGGGCAATCTGATCGTCGACCTCGAGGCGGACCCCGCCCGGCGACTCCCCCTCAGTCAGGACTACTTCTTCCTACGGGTGGGGCCGCCGCGGCCACGAAGGTTCACGCCGGCCTCGCTCAGCACCCGGTGTACGAAGCCGTACGAACGTCCGGTCGACGCCGCAAGCTCCCGGATGCTCGCGCCGTTGTCGTACTTCTTCTTCAATCCGGTCGACAACTTGTCGCGCTCGACACCCGTCACGCGCACTCCCTTTTTCAGCTCAGCCACCGTCGCACCTCCGCATAACCCCCGCGAGCACTCCCCTGACAACACATATCACTTCACTCTGTGCCCAGCCTCAGGGCATCTCACGCCAATGCGACGAGATCCGACAGTTCCGCGCTCCAGTGATCCTCGACACCATCGGGCAGCAGCAGCACCCGTTGCGGGTCGAGTGCCTCGACGGCGCCCTCGTCGTGGGTGACCAGCACGATCGCGCCGCGGTAGGAGTGCAGCGCCCCGAGGACCTGGTCGCGGCTGGCCGGGTCGAGGTTGTTCGTCGGCTCGTCGAGCAGCAACACGTTTGCGCTCGAAACCACCAGCAGCGCCAGTGCCAGCCGGGTCTTCTCCCCGCCGGACAGTGTCCCGGCCGGTTGCTGCACGGTGTCGCCGCTGAACAGGAACGAGCCCAGCACGGTCCGCTGGTCGGCCTCGGAGATGTCCGGCGCGACCGCAGCCAGGTTCGCCAGCACCGAGGCCTGCGGGTCGAGCGTCTCGTGCTCCTGGGCGTAGTAGCCCAGCCGCAGCCCGTGCCCGGGGTTGACCGTGCCGGTGTCCGCGGGCTCGAGCCCGGCGAGGATCCGCAGCAACGTGGTCTTGCCGGCACCGTTCAGCCCGAGTACGACGACCCGGCTGCCGCGATCGATCGCCAGGTCGACGTCGGTAAAGACCTCGAGCGACCCGTAGGACTTGGACAGCTCGGACGCGGTCAGCGGCACCCGCCCGCACGGGGCCGGCTCCGGGAAGCGCAGCCGCGCGACCCGGTCCGACTTGCGGACCTCCTCGAGGCCGGCCAGCAGCTTGGATGCGCGCTTTGCCATCTGCTGCGCGGCGACCGCCTTTGTCGCCTTGGCCCGCATCCGATCGGCCTGCGCGTTGAGGACCGCAGCCTTCTTCTCCGCGTTGGCGCGCTCCCGCTTGCGCCGTCGTTCGTCGGTCTCGCGCTGGGCCAGGTAGGCCCGCCAGCCGACGTTGTAGACGTCGAGCACGGCCCGGGTGGCGTCGAGATGGAAGACCTTGTTGACGGTCAGCTCCAGCAGGTCGACGTCGTGGCTGATCACGACCAGGCCGCCGCGGTGGCCGCGAAGGTAGTCGCGCAGCCAGACGATCGAGTCCGCGTCGAGGTGGTTGGTGGGCTCGTCCAGCAGCAGCGTGTCGGCCCCGCTGAACAGGATCCGGGCCAGCTCCACCCGCCGCCGCTGACCGCCCGAGAGGGTCCGCAACGGCTGACCGAGGACCCGGTCCGGCAGACCCAGGCTCGCCGCGACCGACGCCGCCTCGGCCTCCGCGGCGTACCCACCGAGGACGTGCAACCGCTCCTGGGCCGCGCCGTAGGCAGTGATCGCCTTCTGGTCGCCGGTGGCCATCGCCTCCTCAGCCGCCCGCAGGTCGGCGATCACGACGTCGAGGCCGCGGCCGGAGAGCACCCGGTCACGCGCGAGGACGTCGAGATCCCCGGTCCGGGGGTCCTGCGGGAGGTAGCCGACCGAGCCGCGGCGCTCGATCACGCCGGCGGCCGGGAGCTTTTCGCCCGCGAGGGCCGCAGCCAGGGTGGTCTTGCCTGCCCCGTTTCGGCCGACCAGGCCGATCCGGTCACCCGGCCCGACCCGGAAGGTGGCAGCGTCGAGCAGCAGGCGCGCGCCGGCGCGCAGCTCGACACCGGTGGCGGTGAGCACAGCAGACTCCTGAGGATCGACGAGGACGCGTGGGCAGGCGAGCGCGATATCGCGCAGTGCAGGCAAGCGCAATATGCGCCGCAGCCACCGCTCTCTAGTCCGTCGTCAGCACGGATTCAGTGTACGGCGCAGCGTCGTAACCGAAGGGTGACCGACCTGTGACCGTGGCGGGGCCGCATTTTTCGACCCGCTCCGCCAAGATGAGAGTACGGATGGAGGCGCCCATGAGCCGCAACGCGAGTTGGGGGCGGCTCGCATTGCTCAGCCCGCGCCCGCGCGAGGCCCCCTACGGATACGACTTCAGCGGCAACGTGATGCGCGTCGACACCGATGCGATCTGTCCCCGGTGCTTCGGCTGGATCGCACCGCACGACATCGTGCGGCGTACTGCGTTCGGTCTGCTCCAGCACGAGGCCTGCCCGGTATCGGACGAGCCAGAGGTCGTGTCCGAGCTGCGCACCTGACCTCACCGCCCGACTGCGCGGTTTGACCTGGCACCCCCCTGTGACCCGACGATGGCAGGGTGGCGGTCTCAGAGTCGGCGATAGGGACCGCGCCGGTCGCGTCGCTTCGTGACCCGCAGCACCGGGTGCAGGTCATCGGCCTGGTGATCGTTATCACCGTCGTCGCGGTCGAGGCGATGGCGGTCGCCACTATCATGCCGACCGTCGTCCGCGAGTTGCATGGTCTTCGCTACTACAGCTGGGGCTTCACTGCCTACCTGTTGACCGACGTGGTCGGGATGGTCGACGCCGGCCGGCGCTGTGACCGGCACGGGCCGACCCAGTCGCTGCTCGGCGGCCTGGGGTTGTTTGCGGCCGGTCTCGTGACCGCCTCAGCAGCGCCCGACATGGGCGTGTTCCTCGCCGGCCGAGCACTACAAGGGCTGGGCGGCGGGGCGATGATCGTCGCGGCGTACGTCGTCGTCGCCCGTACCTTTCCGGATGCGCTGCACCCGAAGGTGTTTGCCGCGTTGTCGGCGGCGTGGGTGGTGCCGTCCCTCGTCGGCCCGGCTGCCGCCGGTCTGGTCACCTCCGCGTTCGGCTGGCGGTGGGTCTTCGCCGGGATCGCGCCACTAGCGGTCGGCGGCGCCGCGCTGCTGATCCCGGTGCTCCGCCGGATCCCGGCCAACCGGCAGCCTGAGACGGGCGCACCAAGTGGGATCGGCCGCGGGATATTGCTGGCCGGCGGCCTCGGGCTGGTCCAGGTCGCGGCCGAAACCGTCAACTGGTGGAGCATCCCGCTACTGGTCGCCGGATTGGCGCTCGGCGCCCCACAACTCAGGGCGCTGCTGCCGCGGGGCGCGCTCCGGCTCGCCCGCGGGCTCCCTGCGGTCATCGCGATGCGCGGGATCCTCACCTGCGCCTTCTTCGGCGCCGAGTCCTACCTGCCGCTCACGCTGACGCGGGTGCACCACGCCTCGCCGCGGACCGTCGGCATCCCGCTGACCGTGGCCGCGCTGGGCTGGTCGCTCGGATCGTGGTGGCAGGGTCGCGGCACGCGACGGCGGGTCACGCTGATCCGGGCCGGGTTCGCGGCCGTGCTCGTCGGGATCGCGCTGCTGATCGTCATCGCGTCGCCGTCCGTGAACCTTTGGCTGGCAGTGCCGATCTGGTCCATCGCCGGGCTCGGGATGGGAGTCGCGATGCCGACCATCTCGGTCTCGACCCTGGACCTCTCCCCGGCCGAGAGTCAGGGCATCAACTCCGCAGCGCTTCAGATCAGCGACATGGTGGGCAGCATCGTCGGAATCGCCGCGGTCGGCGCGTTGGTCACCGGCCTCGGGCTCGACCGGATCAGGACCGCGGTCACGATCGGCGACGCGATGCTGGCCGCGGTTGCGCTGGTCGGAGTGCTGGCCGCGGCGCGTTGGGTCAGACCCGGAAGCCCAGCGCCTGCAACTGCTCCCGACCTTCCTCAGTGATCTTGTCGGGGCCCCACGGCGGCATCCAGACCCAGTTGATCGTCAGCCCGTTCGTCAGCCCGTCAAGGGCGGCCGTGGCCTGGTCCTCGATCACATCGGTGAGCGGGCACGCCGCGGAGGTCAGGGTCATGTCCACGACCGCCTTGTGGTCGGCGTCGAGCGTCACGCCGTAGACCAGGCCGAGGTCGACGACGTTGATCCCGAGCTCGGGGTCGACCACGTCGTGCATTGCCTCGTAGACGTCCTCGACGGTCGGCGTCGCTGTCGACGAGCCGGTCGGGGTGGGGGTCGGGTCGCTCATGCGGCTCCTCCTGCCTCGGCGACCGCCTGAGCGGCCGCGTCCTTCCATGCCATCCAGGCCAGCAACGCGCACTTGATCCGGGCCGGGTATCTCGAGACGCCGACGAACGCCACGGCGTCCTCGAGCACGTCCTCATCCGGCGTCGCCTCGCCCTTCGACTGCATCAGCCGCAAGAACTCCTCGTGCACATCGAGTGCGTCGGCCAGCGGCTTGCCGATCACCAGGTCGGCCATCACGCTGGCCGATGCCTGCGAGATCGAGCAGCCCTGACCCTCGTACGAGACGTCGGCCACTAGGTCGCCGTCGAGATGAAGTCGCAGCGTGATCTCGTCGCCGCAGGTCGGGTTGAGGTGGTAGACCTCAGCGTCGAACGGCTCGCGCAAACCCTTGTGATGAGGCGTCCGGTAGTGCTCGAGGATGATCTCCTGGTAGAGCGCCTGAAGCTGTGGCGCGCTCATCCGAAGAAGCTCCGAACGCGTTCGAGCCCGGTGATCAGGGCGTCGATGTCCGAGGTGTCGGTGTAGAGGTACAGCGATGCGCGTGACGTGGCGGGGACGCCGTACCGGAGGCACGCCGGCCGCGCACAGTGATGACCCACACGTACTGCAACGCCGTACTCGTCGAGAAACTGCCCGACGTCGTGCGGATGGATCCCGTTCAAGACAAACGACACTGCACCGCCGCGCGCAGTCATGTCCTGAGGGCCGATCACCCTGAGGCCGGGCACTGCGCCGAGGCCCTCGAGCAGGTACGCCGTCAACGCCTGCTCGTGGGCGTGCACGGCGGTCATGCCGAGCTCGCCGAGGTAATCGACCGCGGCACCGAGACCGACCGCCTGCGCGATCGGCGGCGTGCCGGCCTCGAACTTGTGCGGTGGCGCCGCAAACGTCGACGCCGCCATCGTGACCTCGTCGATCATCTCGCCGCCACCGAGGAACGGTGGCAGCGACTCGAGGAGCTCGAGCCGGGCCCACAGCACGCCGATGCCGGTCGGGCCACACATCTTGTGTCCGGTGAAGGCGACCGCGTCGACCCCGAGCGATCCGACGTCGACCGGCGAGTGTGGCACCGACTGCGACGCATCCAGGACGACGTACGCCCCGACCGCCTTCGCCCGCGCGGCCACCTCGGCGACCGGGTTGACCGTGCCGAGCAGGTTGGACTGGTGCACGAACGCGACCACCTTCGTGCGTTCGGTAATCACCCGGTAGAGATCGGCGAGGTCGAGCCGGCCGTCGTCAGTGAGCCCGATCCACTTCAGCGTCGCGCCGGTCCGCTGGCAGGCAAGCTGCCACGGCACGATGTTGGAGTGGTGCTCCATCTCGGTGATGACCACCTCATCGCCGGGCCCGAACGGAAGTACATGCGCGAGCAGGTTGAGCGCCTCGGTGGAGTTCTTGCCGAACACCACCTCGCGCGGGTCGGCGGCTCCGATGAAGGTCGCCACCTTCGCGCGAGCGCCCTCGTAGAGCGCGGTCGCCTCCTCGGCCAGGGTGTGGATGCCGCGGTGCACGTTGGCGTTGTGGTGCTCGTTGTAGTCACGCATCGCGTCGAGCACCTGCAACGGCTTCTGCGAGGTGGCGGCGCTGTCGAGGTAGACCAGCGGGACGCCGGGACGGACCTCGCGCTGCAGGATCGGGAAGTCCTTGCGAATCACCGAAACGTCGTAGGTCACGGCAACGTCCACTTCTCGTACCCCTCGGCCTCGAGGGTGTCGGCCAGCTCGGGACCACCTTCGGCCACGAACCGGCCACCGACGAAGACATGCACATAGTCGGGCTTGATGTACTGCAAGATCCGCGTGTAGTGGGTGATCAGCAGGGTGCCGGTCGTGCCGGCATCCCGCACGCGGTTGACCCCGGCCGAGACGACCCGGAGAGCGTCGACGTCCAGCCCGGAGTCGGTCTCGTCGAGCACCGCGATCTTCGGCTTGAGCAGCTCGAGCTGCAAGACCTCGAACCGCTTCTTCTCGCCACCCGAGAAGCCCTCGTTGACCGATCTCTGTTGGAACGAAGGATCGATCGCGAGCTGCTCGAAGGCCGCGTTGAGGTCCTTCGCCCACGTGCGCAGCTTGGGCGCCTCGCCGGTGATGGCGGTGACCGCCGTACGAAGGAAGTTCGAGACGCTGACCCCCGGCACCTCGACCGGATATTGCATCGCGAGGAAGAGCCCGGCGCGGGCCCGCTCGTCGACCGTCATTGCCAACACGTCGGCACCGTCGAGGGTGACCGTTCCGCCGGTGACCAGGTAACGCGGGTGTCCGGCGATGGAGTAGGCGAGCGTCGATTTGCCGGAACCGTTCGGGCCCATGATCGCGTGGGTCTCGCCCTGCTTCACGGTGAGGTTGACGCCGCTGAGAATCTCCCGCGGCTGGTCACTGTCGCCGTCGGCGCGTACCGCGACGTGCAGGTCTTTGATCTCCAGCGTTGCCATCAGTGCTTACTCCTTCACGGCGACGTAGACGTCGTCGCCGTCGATTCGTACGGGGTAGACCGGCACTGCCTCAGTGGCAGGCAGCCCGGTGGGTTTGCCGGTCCGCAGGTCGAAGCGCGACCCGTGCAGCCAGCACTCGACCGTGCCGGCCTCGACGTCGCCGTCGGACAGGGCGACCTCCGCGTGCGAGCACTCGTCGAGCAGTGCCATGACATCGCCCTGG
>CAYNDD010000159.1:6294-7595 GCA_964395425.1 uncultured Frankiaceae bacterium | reverse complement strand
TCATGGCGGACGGTTCGACCCTGACCGCCTTCACGCAGATCTACCCCGGCACGAACCACTCCGTTCTTTACGCCGTCACTTCGCACTGCCGGCCCGACTCCACGGTCGGAATGGCAGGCGTGGCGGAGATTCGGATCCCGCCCCGGCTGGTACCGCTTCGGACCACAGCGCAGCGCGACGCCGACTACCTCTGGATTCTCGCCGTGGCGAAAAGGGCGAACGGAGGCGCGATCGTCGCCGGCACCTACCGAAACCGTTGGGTGGTCGGCGCGGTCGGCCCGAAGGGTCGGCTCGACCCACAGTTCGGAAGCGGCGGCTGGACGGTGCTGCCCTTGCGGGGTGACGTAACGGCCGTCGTTCAGGAGCAATCCGGGCGAATCGTCATCGCCGGGGACAACAACGGCGGTGGCTGCTGCACGGTCAACCACGCGGCAGCACTGTCCGCGGGCGGTCATTGGGATCGCAACTTCGGCAATGACGGACGGGTGAAGCTGCCCACCGGTGAGGACTCGGGAGTCAACTCCCTCGCCATCGAGCCGAATGGCGATGTGCTCGCGGAAGTCGACTACGGCAACATGGGTTGCTGGGGTCTCACGCCGGCCATGCTGACGCGAACGGGACAGCCGGTGGCGCACTTCGCCGGGCGGATTGCGAGCTTCTGGCGGCGGTCGGGCTTCCACGCCTTTGTCGGTGACACTTACGTCGACCACGGCGGGTTCACCCTGGTAGGCACCGGGCAGAAGCCCTGCGCCGACGGTCCTCGCTACTCCGCGAAGTCTGCGACCGGCGTACTTGCGCGGTTCCAGACGAATGGCCTCGCCGCGGCGCCAACCGTTCGCTTCCCGTCGAAGCTCTACGGCGGGTTCGACGGCTTCAAAGACGGCATCGACACCCTGATCCTCGAGTCGCCGTACATCGACACCACCCGTCAGACTCTGCTGCTCCTTCGCCCGGACGGCTCGACGGACACCGGCTTCGGAACTGACGGTCGCGTGCGGATCCGTACGCCGTGGCGCGGGCACGACGCCGCCGTCGCGACGAGTCTCTTGGTCATCAAGGCCGGCCCGAAGTCACTCGTTCTCGTCGTGACAGCGGACGGCCACAGGCAGCTGCAAGTCACCAGGGTGCACTTCTGAACCGGGCCAACATCGCGTGCTGACGACGCTTAGGTGCTAGCTGCGGTTGACCGGGCCGGTGTCGAGGCGGGGTTCCTTCGGCAGGCCGAGGACTCGTTCGCCGAGGATGTTGCGCATGATCTCGTCGGTGCCGCCGGCGATCGAGAGGCCGGGCGTCATCAGCAG
>CAYNDD010000159.1:0-6194 GCA_964395425.1 uncultured Frankiaceae bacterium | reverse complement strand
TCGGCCGGCACGATCAGATCGTCGAAGAACACCTCGTTGAAGCCGGACGAGCCGTTCATCTGCCGAAGCGGCCGCACCGTCACCCCCGGCGCCTCCATGTCGACGATGAACATGGTCAGCCCGCGGTGCTTCGGCACGTCGACGTTGGTGCGTGCGAGCAGCATTCCCCACTTGCAGTAGTGCGCGCCCGACGTCCACACCTTCTGCCCGTTGATCCGCCAGCCGTCGTCGTCACGTTCCGCCCGCGTCGACAGCCCGGCGACGTCAGATCCCGCGCCGGGCTCGGAGAACAGCTGGCACCAGATCTCCTCGCCGCGCAGCATCGGCCGGATGTGCCGCTCCTTCTGCGCGTCGGTGCCGACCGCGAGCACGGTCGGCCCGCACATGCCGAGCCCGATCGTGTACGGGATCAGCGGCAGGTCGTAGTCCTGGCTCTCCTCGTTGAACACGACCTGCTCGCGGTTGGTCAGCCCCTGCCCGCCGTACTCGGTCGGCCAGCTGATCCCCGCGAAACCCGCGTCGTACAACGCCTGCTGGCACTCGCGGGCGCGGGCGAGGTAGCGGGCGATCGCGTCGGCGTCGCCGGCTTTCGGTCGTACGGCGGACGCGCTGCGCGACTCGTCGCGCAGCCAGCCGCGCGCCGGTGCCTCGGCGGCCAGCCAGTCGTGCACCCGCTGACGGAAGGCGTCGAGCGTGATGGCGCTCACGTCAGCCCCAGCGTCTCGGCGAGCCGGTGGCGATGCCGACGCGCGTCGCCGAACAGCAGCGCGGTCGAGTTCGCGCGGCGGTAATAGAGATGTGCGTCGTGCTCCCAGGTGAAGCCGATCCCGCCGTGCACCTGGATGTTGGTGGCAGCGACCGTGGTGAACGCGTCCGACGCGCGCGCCTTCGCGAGACTCGCCGCCTCGGGTAGCGACGCCGGCTCATTGTCGGCGACCCACGCGGCGCAGAGCACGGTCGAGCGCGCGCTCTCCACCTCGATCAGCATGTCGGCGCACATGTGCTTGACCGCCTGGAAGCTGCCGATCGCGCGCCCGAACTGCTGGCGCAGCTTCGCGTACTCGGTCGCCATCTCGAGGCACCGCTCCGCACCGCCGAGCTGCTCGGCCGCGATCGCGATCGCGGCGATATCCGCAGCGTGTGCGAGAGCCGCGTCGCTCACATCGCCGATCGCGCATCCCGTGGCGCCGTCGAGGTCGACGACCGCTTGCCGGCGGGTGCCGTCCAGCGTCTCGAGCGCAGTGCGAGTGACGCCAGGCGCGTCGCCAGCAACGCTGAACACCCGTACGCCGTCCGCCGTGCTCGCCGGCACGAGCAACACTTCGGCCTGCGCACCGTCGATCACAAAGTCGGCGCGGCCGCTGAGCACCCAGCCATCGGCGCCGGGCACCGCCGACACCGACACTCCCGCGTCGCCCTCAGCCGCCAGCGCGACCGCAACCGTCACTGCGCCCTCGGCGATCCGCTTCAGCAGGTCGCTCGCGGTCGCATCGACGTCGCCCGCCAGCAACAACGCCGGCGCGATGACAGCAGTAGAGAGATAAGGAGTGGTCAGAAGCGATCGGCCGAGCTCGGCCATCACGATCGCGACCTCGAGCATGCCGCCGCCGCCCCCGCCGTACTGCTCGGGGATCGCGAGCGCGGGCAGGCCGAGCTGGTCGGACATCTGCCGCCAGGTCGCGTCGTCGTACCCGGTCGGCGAGTCGATCAGCCGGCGTACCTCTACCGAGGGCGCCTTCGCCTCGACGAACGAGCGCACCGAGCGCCGGAAGGCCTCGTGCTCCTCGTCAAGGATCAGGTTCACGAACGCAGTCTCCTAGTACGGCTTGCCGAGGTCGAACTCGACGTCGGCCCAGTGGTCCGCGGCTTCCGCGAGGCCCTCGACGGTCCAGCGGCCGTCGGTGGTGATCCGGTCGACGACCGACCACGGTTGGAACAGGTGGACGCCGTTGCCCTGCACGAAGAAGACCTTGCCGGCGATCCGGCAGCCGGCCGTCGCGAGGTAGCCGACGAACGGCGAGACGTTGGCCGGGTCGTACCGGTCGAACTCGCCTTCCTTCGGCTGGATCCGGTCGCCGAGCCCCGGCGTCGCCAGGGTGAGGCGGGTGCGCGCGACCGGCGCGATCGCGTTGCAGCGCACGCCGTAGCGCTGCAGCTCCATTTGGCAGATCTGCGTAAACGTCGCGATCCCCGACTTCGCCGCGCCGTAGTTGGCCTGCCCGACGTTGCCGAACAACCCGGACGTCGACGAGGTGTTGGTCAGCGACGCATTCGGCTGCTCGCCGGCCTGCGAGCGCTCGCGCCAGTGCCGCGCGGCGGCGCGGGTCGGCAGGAAGTGCCCGCGCAGGTGCACCCGCATGACCTCGTCCCACTCCTCGTCGGTCATGTTGACGAGCATCCGGTCGCGCAGGATGCCGGCGTTGTTGACCAGCGCGTGCAGGTCGCCGTACGTGTTGACCGCTTTCGCGATCAGCGCATCGGCACCCTCGGAGGTCGTGATGTCGCTGCCGTCGGCGACCGCCTCGCCGCCCGCGGCCTTGATCTCGTCGACCACCTGCTGAGCCGGCGTCGCGTCGGCGCCGGTGCCACCGATGTCACCGCCGAGGTCGTTGACGACGACCTTCGCACCCTCGGCGGCAAACAGCAGTGCGTGCTCGCGGCCGAGGCCGCGGCCGGCACCGGTGATGACCGCAACCCGCCCGTCCAGCATCCCCATGTGTGTGGTCCCCTCTCCGGAACTGAGTATACTGATTGCGTGCCGGCCACGATTCGGATAGCGGCGCTCGTCAAGCAGATCCCGATCCTGGCAGACCTCGAGCTGGGCCCGGACGGTCGGCTGCGCCGCGACGTCGGGCCGCTCGAGATGAGCGCCTACTGCCGGCGCGCGGTCGCCAAGGGCGTGGAGCTGGCGCGCGAGACCGGCGGCACTTGTACGGCGATCACCCTCGGCCCGCCCGCCGCAGAGGACGTGCTCCGCGAGGCAGTCGCGTGGGGTGCTGACGACGGCGTACTGGTCAGCGGTCCGGAGTTCGCCGGGTCGGACACGCTCGCGACCGCGCGGGCACTCGCGGCAGTCATCGAGCAGCTCGGCGGTTTCGACCTCGTGCTGGTCGGGCGCAACTCGCTCGACGCCGACACCGGGCAGGTCGGGCCGTCATTGGCCGAGCTGCTCGGCTGGCCGTTCCTCGGCGCGGCCCGGGAGCTGTCGCTGCTCGAAGGCGGTGGCGTGCAGGTTGGCTGCGAGCACGACTCCGGCCGCCGCGAGGCGACCACGCAGCTGCCCGCGGTGATCGCCTGCGCCGAGCGGCTCTGCGACCCGGCGAAGATGCCGCCGCCCGCGCGGGCCGAGGTCGCGGCCGAGCGGATCCGAGTGATCAGCGCGGCGGATCTCGGCGCCGGGCCGTGGGGTGATGCCGCGAGCCGGACGACGGTGGGCGAGGTCAGGGTGCACCCGACCACCCGCGCGGGCCGCCGGCTGACTGGCACCGTCGAGGAGCAGGTCGCCCAGGCGGTCGAGACCCTCGGCGACCTCTGGTCCGACGACACGCCGTCGACGGAAGCGACCGGATCGGCGGCACGAAGCCGGGCGCCCAACGGCAGCTCGATCGCCGTACTGGTCGAGCCCGGTCGCGACCGCAATGCACGCGAGCTGCTCGGCGAAGCCGCCGCCCTGGTTGGATCCGGCGGCTCGGTCGTCGCGGTCGCAGTCGGCGACGGGCTCGAGGCCGAGACCGCATCGACCTGGGGCGCCGATCGCCTCGTGCGGCTGGCCGGATCAGCGATCCCGCAGGACCTCGCCACGGCACTGGCCGGATGGCTCGACACCGAGCGGTCATGGGCGCTGCTCGGCCCGGCCACCTTGTGGGGTCGCGAGATCCTGGCGCGGGTCGCGGCCCGGCTCGACCTCGGTCTGACCGGTGACGCGACCGGCCTCGAGGTGGTCGACGGCCGGCTGGTCGCATGGAAGCCGGCCTTCGGCGGCAGCATGCTGGCCGCGATTCGCTGCCGCAGCGGCACTCAGGCCGCGACGGTCCGGCACGGCGTGATGGCACTGGCCGATCCGCGACCGGCAACGCAGATCGCCGAGCAGCGCATCGACGTACCCGCCGTCGCGCCGGTGCAGGTCCTGAGCGAGACCGAGGACGACGACCCGGACCTGGTCGCGATCGCCGACGTCGTGATCGGCGTCGGCACCGGAGTGCCGCCCGAGGAGTACGAGTTGCTGGAGCCGCTGCGGGTCGCGCTCGGCGCCGAGCTCGCCGCGAGCCGCCGGGTCACCGACAAGGGCTGGCTGCCGCACTCGCGCCAGGTCGGCATCACCGGCCGGCACATCTCGCCGCGGCTCTACCTCGCAATCGGGATCGCCGGCAAGGCGAACCACATGATCGGAGTACGCAACGCGGCCCGCGTCCTCGCGATCAACAACGACCCGACTGCGCCGGTCTTCGACCACGCCGACCTCGGCATCGTCGCCGACTGGCACGAGGTGCTGCCGCTGCTCACGACCGCACTTGCGGCGATCGCGCCCGACGGACCCTGACCAACCCAGCCGGCCGTGCGCACTCGGTTGGCGACTGTTGCAGACCCAGATGGTGGGGCATGATGTCCGAAAAGTCGGCCAACCGGCGCTCATCGGCCGGGAACGGGGATGGACGGGCTAGTGATTCTCATGCTGCGTCGTGGTGTTGTCGTGGTCTCCGGCATCGCGCTGATGGCCTCTGGAGTAGTGGGGCTCGCCGCTCCCGCTACCGGTACGACGCATCAGCCGCATGCAGTCAGCGCTCAGGCCAGGGCGTGGGTGAACACAGCGAGCGCGGCGAGCCTGCGCGCAGCGCACGGCGCCGGAGTCCGGCTGGTGCCCGACGCCAACAGCAACCAGGTGGCCGAGCTGTCCGAGCTCGTCCCGGCCGGCCACCTCGGCGGTCGCAAGGATCCGGTCGTGCTGGATGTCCGCGAGACAAAGATCATCGGCGACGGCACCATCGGTGTGACGGCGCGCGCCGGTCGTACCGGTGCTGCCCTGTGGAGCACGACCGTGCCGGGGGCGCTGTTTGCCGGCGTCACCATCCTGGTCGAACCGCTCGGCACGCAGGGCACGCCCGGCGTACTGATCGAGCAGTTCACCTCGGCTCAGAACGGCAGCCTGTCTGACGAGGACCTGACCCTGACCGCGCTATCGGGAGTGAACGGTTCGGTGCTGTGGTCCCACCCGTTCGACGGCGTGTATGACCCGAGCACCGAGGAGAGCAGCGAGATCGCGGCCGGCGCGTCCCCGATTCACGCCGCCCCGCACAAAGCGATCGACGTACTGGTCCCGGTTGAAACCTCGCTGGGCGGTGGCGACCAGCAGACCCAGGGCTTTCTGGTCTCCGGAGTCGACGGTACGACGGCGGAGTTCGCCGGCTCCTACACCGCGAACGGCAGCTTCCCCACCGAGACCGCCGTGCCGGACCTCAACCGGGACGGCTTCGGCGACGTCATCGTCGACGTACCCAACTCCTTCTTCCAGGCGGTCAACGGCGGCGGCACGGATGCCGGCGCGCAGTTCTGGACGTCGGACATCGCGGTGAACGGCCCCTCGGAGGTCAGCGCGATCCGGGACTACGCCAACAAGAACGTGCCCAACGTCGCGATCGAGACCTTCATCAGCGGGGAGGATCACTCCACGTTCCGGGTCCTCTCAGGGGTGAGTGGAAACGTGCTGTGGACTCGGAAGGCCGACGACCTGCTGCTGATCCACAAGGCCGGGCCGAAGCTGACGCCCGCAGTGATGCTGGCCTCGACGTCGGAGGGGAACGCAAACAACACGATCTCCGAAACCTGGCACTACGAGGCGGTCACCCCGGCCAACACGGTGCTCTACAGCAAACACATCACGGCCACCGTGAAATCACCGGGAACCGATGAGCTGTTCGCCAACATCTTCCCGACCGGCGATGTGAACGGTGACGGCTCGGTCGACGTACTGGCGACGCTCGACACCGGGTCGGACGTCATCATCGTCGCGACGCCTGGTGCGGGCGCTGCACCGAAGCCGGTTGTCCACGCGAAAGACGGGCTGATCAACGGCCGCAACGGCGACTTCCATTCGCTGATCTTCCAGAGCAACGCCGACGGGAGCCTGCAGAAAGGTACGAGAACCGACCTGCTCGCGACCGAGGCGTTGAAGGGGAACACCCGGCTCGTCGGGCTGG
>CAYNDD010000158.1:0-7613 GCA_964395425.1 uncultured Frankiaceae bacterium | reverse complement strand
AGCAGCACCTGGTCGGCGGAGTGGAAGGCGTCGAGGACGCTGACCCGCTTGTCGCTGATCGACAACAGCCGATCGTTGGGAATGACGATCAGGGTGTCGACCTCTTCGCGCAGGGCGGCAATGCCCTCCTCGGCCTGGGTCGCCCGTCGCTTGCCTTCGAAGGAGAACGGCCGGGTGACCACACCAATGGTCAGCGCACCGATCTCGCGGGCCAGCCGAGCGATGACCGGCGCACCGCCGGTCCCGGTGCCGCCACCTTCGCCGGCGGTCACGAAGACCATGTCGGCGCCCTTGAGCACCTCTTCGATCTCTTCGGTGTTGTCGTCGGCGGCCTGCCGGCCGATCCCTGGGTCGGCGCCGGCACCGAGGCCGCGGGTCAGGTCACGACCGATGTCGAGCTTGACGTCGGCGTCGCTCATCAGCAGCGCCTGCGCATCGGTGTTGACCGCAATGAACTCGACGCCCTTGAGACCGACCTCGATCATCCGGTTGACGGCATTCACACCGCCGCCGCCGATCCCGACGACCTTGATCACCGCAAGGTAGTTCTGAGGTGCTGCCACGAGCGTTGCCTTCCTAGGTAGCGAGCGTGTACTGCCGACCTGACCGCACTGCCGACGACCCGGGGAAGGTGTCATCGACGGGTGCGGGTGGAATGACGCGAGACTCGCCTGCCTGCCCCACGGCCAAACCCTCATCCTCAAGTAGACAGTTGTCGTTATGTCGCCTTGACGTGCGGGGACACTAAGCCGAGTCGCTTCCCACGGTCAAGGCCGGAGAGCCTCATCCCCGCGTAGCAGTACAGAAGATCACTCTTAGAGAAGTCTCGACGTCAGGACGAGCAATAGGGGTTAGGCCTCAGCTAGACGCGGGCGGCAAGGAGGTCGAGCACCGCCGGCCCGATCATCGTCACGTCCCCCGCGCCGATCGTGATCACGACGTCGCCCGAGCGCGCCAGGCTCCTCACCAGTGCCGGCACCGCCGACCAGGACGGCTCGAACAAGACCCGATCGGCCGGCAGCGGCACCGCCCGCGCGATCAAGGCGCCGGTGACTCCGGGGATCGGGTCCTCGCGGGCCGGGTAGATGTCCATCACGATCGCGATGTCGGCGCCCCCGAGCGCCGCCCCGAACTGTTCGGCGAAGGTCTGCGTCCGGCTGTAGAGATGGGGCTGGAAGACCGCGATGACCCGGCCGGCCCCGGCCACCCCGCGCGCAGCCGCCAGTGCGGCAGTCGCGACCTCGGTCGGGTGATGGGCGTAGTCGTCATAGACCCGGACCCCGCCGGCCACGCCCTTGAACTCGAACCGGCGGCGTACCCCGGCGAAGCCGGCCAGTCCTCGGGCCATCTCCCCGAACGGAAGGTCGACGGCCACCCCGAGGCCGAGCGCGCCGGCGGCGTTGACCGCGTTGTAGGCGCCGGGAACGGCAAGCTGCACCCGTCCCAACCGGCGGCCGTCCACCACCAGGTCGAAGGTCGAGCCACTGCCGGCCAGCTCGAGCGACTCGATCCGCACGTCGGCGTCAGGGGCACGTCCGAACGTGCGCACCCGCAAGCCTCGATCGCGGGCCAGCGGCGCCAGCCGGCTGGAGCCAGGATCATCCGCACCGAGCAGGACGACGCCGTCAGCGTCGATCCGCGCGACGAACGCCTCGAACGCTTCGTCGACGGCCGCGGCACTTCCGTAGTTGTCGAGATGGTCCGGTTCGACATTGGTGATCACCGCGCCGTGCGGTGACAGCAACAGGAAGGACCGATCGCTCTCGTCGGCCTCGGCGACGAAGAACGCCCCCGTGCCGTGGTGAGCATTCGAACCCGGCTCGTTCAAGTCACCGCCGATCGCATAGCTCGGGTCACGGCCGCACGCATGCATGGCCACCGTGAGCATCGACGTCGTCGTGGTCTTGCCATGAGTGCCGGCGACCGCGAGCCCGATCCGGCCGGCCATGACCGACGCGAGTGCCGCTGCCCGCGGCAGCACCCGACGGCCACTTTCCTGCGCCGCAACGAGTTCTGGGTTCGTCGCCCGGATCGCACTCGACACGATCAGGGTGTCGACCGCTTCCAGATGCGCCGGATCATGGCCGATGTCGACGACCGCGCCCAGCGCCCGCAACGGCGCGAGCACGGTCGACTCCTTGGCATCACATCCGCTCACGGTGACCCCGCGCGCCAGCAGGATCCGCGCGATCCCACTCATCCCGGCACCGCCGACGCCCATCAGATGCACCCGGCCGAGTTGGTCGGCGGCCGGGATCTCGGCGTTGCTGTCCACGACCGTCATGGCCGCCCGGCCGCCGATCGCACCATCGAGGCGAGCTCGCGATCGGCGTCGAGCCGACCGAAGCCGGCCGATGCCCGACCCATCCGCACGAGTCGCTCCGGATCGTCCATCAGCGGCAACAAATGGAGCCGCAACCAGGTCGCGTCGAACTCCGCATCCACTACCAAGAGGGCGCCTCCGGCTTGGACGACCGGCCCGGCGTTGAGCCGCTGCTCACCATTTCCGATCGGCAGCGGGACAAACACTGCAGGCAGCCCGAGCGCGGTGATCTCACTCACCGTGTTGGCCCCGGCGCGCCCGACGACCAGATCCGCGGCGGCGTACGCGAGCTCCATGCGATCGACATACTCCCGAACAACGTACGACGACTGACCGGCCGGAAGATCAACTGCCTTTCCCTCACCACAGATATGAAGGACCTGCACGCCACGGTCGACGAGCTCGGCAGCCACTTCCGGCAGCACCTGGTTGAGCCGTTGTGCGCCGAGCGAACCGCCGAACACGAGCACCGTGGTCCGATCCGGCTCGAGCCCGAATGACGCGCGGGCCGCTGCCCGCTTCGCGACCCGATCCAGCCCGCTGATCTCCGCGCGCAGCGGCAGCCCGGTACGGACCGCGTGCGGCAACGGGGTGTCGGGGAACGTCACCGCGACCGAGTGGGTCAGCCGGGCGCCCAGTCGGTTCGCCAGACCCGGGCGGCTGTTTTGCTCGTGCACGACGATCGGAACACCGGCTCGGCGAGCCGCGAGGTACGCCGGAGCCGAGACATAACCACCGAAGCCGACGACGACGTCGGCCCGGACCGCCTCGATTCCGCGGCGCGCGGCGCGAATCGCCTCAGTCAGGTCGAGAGGAAGTCGCAACGCGCGCACCGACGGCCGGCGTGGCAACGGTACGCGCGGGATCTCGTACAGCTCATAGCCGCGCGCCGGCACGAGCCGGGCCTCGATCCCGGTCGCGGTGCCGAGCACCAGCACGCCGGTGCCGGGGTCATCGGCGGTCAGCCGGTCCGCCAACGCCAGCAAGGGCGAGACGTGTCCCGCGGTGCCGCCACCGGCGAGCAGGACGTTCATCGCCGTGCCGTCCTCACGCCGCTCCGTCGGCGGACATCAGCGACTCCAGGCGACCTTGGGTACCCAGGAACCGCGGGACGCCTTGCGCAACGCGAGCGCCCGCGCCGTCGCAGGTTCGCGGCGCGCGAACGAGATCAACATGCCGATCCCGAACATCGTGGGCACCAACGCCGAACCGCCGAACGACACCAGCGGCAACGGGATACCGGTGATCGGCAGCAGCCCGACGACCGCACCCATGTTGACCAGCGCCTGACCCAGCAGCCACGCGGTGACGCCGGCGGCAGCCAGCTGGCTGAAGTGGTCGGAGCAACGTTGCGCGATCCGGATCCCGGCAAACCCCAGCAGCGCAAACAGACCGAGCACCAGCAATGTCCCCAGCAGCCCGAGCTCCTCACCGATGATCGCGAAGATGTAGTCGGTGTACTGGTTGGGCAGGTAGCCGAACTTCTCCCGGCTCGCGCCGAGCCCGAGTCCGAACCACCCTCCGGACGACAGGGCGTACAGCCCTTGGCAGGCCTGGTAGCCGATGCTCTGGGCGATCTGTGCGGCACACGGATTGCGGAAACCGGTCAAGCGCTGCAGGCGATACGGCTCAGCGACGGCGAGCACACCGAGACCGACCCCGAGCAGCCCGCCGATCCGCGCGAACACCCCCCACGGCGCGCCGGCCGTGAACAGCAGCGCGAGCATGACCAGCAGCAACACGATCGTGGTCCCCATGTCGGGCTGCGCCATCACGAGCACACACATGGCCAGCGCGATCGGCACGAGCGGCACGAGCAGGTGCTTGGTTTCATCGAGCCGTTTTTCCTTGCGTGCCAACAGATCCGCGCCCCACAGGACCAGAGCGAGCTTGGCCGGCTCCGACGGCTGGATCTGCAGGCCGCCGGGCAGGACGATCCATCGAGTCGCACCTGCGACGTTCACGCCGACGCCCGGCACCAGGACGAGCACCAGCAGCGCGAACGAGATGAGCAACAGCGGGTATCCGAGCAGCCGATAGGCCCGGACCGGAAGCCGTGAACCGAGCCACAGGGCCGGCAGGCCGATCGCCATCCAGACGCCCTGCCGCTCGGCGATCGTGAACGACGAACCCGACGAGGTGAACGAGGTCACGCTCGAGGCCGACAGCACCATGATCAAGCCGAGCGCGAGCAGCAGGACGGATGACCCGATCACCAGGTAGTACGACGCGAGCGGCCGGTCGAGCAGCGTGAGCAGCGCCGGCCGAGGGCGTCGGGCGGTCCGGCCGGCGCTCGCCCGTCGGGCCGGCCCGGCAGTGGCTGAGCTCATCGCGCCCCGGCCGCGTCGCGGGCCGCCGTCGCGAACCGCTCGCCGCGGTCGGCGTAGTCGTGGAACATGTCCATGCTGGCCGCCGCCGGCGCCAAGAGGACGGTGTCGCCCGGCGCCGCCAGAGTGGCCGCAGCGCGCACTGCCTCATTCATCCCTTCAGTGTCATCTGTATCGATCGTCACAACCGGCACATCCGGCGCGTGTCGCGCCAGCGCGGCCGCGATCGTCGCGCGGTCCTGCCCGATCAACACCACGGCCTTCAGCCGGTGCGCCTGGCCGGCGACCAGTTCGTCGACGCTGGCACCCTTGAGCAACCCGCCGGCGATCCACACCACGTGCTCGTACGCCGACAAGCTCGCCGCGGCCGCATGCGGATTGGTCGCCTTGGAGTCGTTGACCCAGGTGACCCCGCCGGCGACGGCAACGACCTCGTTGCGATGCGGCCCCGGCGTATAGGCCTGCAACCCCGACCGAACGGCGGCCGGCGCGACCGATCGGGTCCGGGCCAGCGCAGCCGCCGCCAGCGCATTCGCGACGTTGTGCCGGCCGGGCACCTGCAGGTCACCGACCGTCGCGAGCACCGAGCCGTCGGCGTCGATCAGTTCCTCGCCGCTCAGGCCGTACTCCCCCGCGGCCGGCTCGCCGAGGGTGAAGCCGATCCGCCGGTTCGACCACGCACTGGCCCGGATCGAGCCGACGTCGTCCAGGTTGACCACCGCCAGGGCATCGCCACGAAGGATTCGTGTCTTGTCTTCCGCGTACGCCGCCGCCGAGCCGTGCCAGTCGCTGTGGTCGTCCGCGACGTTGAGAACACTGGCGGCCGAGCAGTGCAGCGACGACGACCAGTGCAGCTGGAAGCTCGAGAGCTCGACGGCGAGGACGTCGTACGCCGGGGTTACGAGCACCGCGTCGATGAGCGGAAGCCCCACGTTGCCGGCGGCCACGGTGTGCAGACCGTCCGCGGAAAGGATCGACGCCAGCATGCCGACCGTCGTGGTCTTGCCGTTGGTGCCGGTCACCCCCAGCCAGTCGGCCGCGCCGGGCGGGCGAAGCCGCCAGGCGAGCTCCGGCTCCCCGATCACCTCGATGCCGCGCCGGGCCGCGTCGACCAGCATCGGCTGATCAGGTCGCCACCCCGGCGAGGTGACCACGAGATCGGCGTCGACCGCGGTCGTGGCATCACCGAGGCGAACCTCCGCTCCGGCGGCCCGCAGCTCCGTCGCGACCTGCTCGAGCCGGCCACCTGCACCGGCATCGACCGCCACGACGTCGGCACCCCGATCGAGCAACGCCCTGGCCACTGCCGACCCGGAGATTCCCAGGCCCGCAACCAGCACCCGGGCGCCGGCGTACTCGGTCGTCACGACTGGGACAGGAACGCGGCGTAGAACACACCGAGACCGAACGCGACCGACAGTCCCGCGATGATCCAGAACCGAACAATGACAGTGTTTTCGTTCCATCCGGCGAGTTCGAAATGATGATGGAACGGCGCCATGTTGAACACCCGCCGGCCGAAGCCGCGGAACGCGGCCACCTGGATGATCACGGACAGCGTCTCAAGAACGAACAGGCCGCCGAGCACGATCAGCAGCAACTCAGTGCGGGTGGTGATGGCGATGCCGGCGAACAACCCGCCGAGGGCGAGCGATCCGGTGTCGCCCATGAAGATTCCGGCCGGCGGCGCCTGCCACCACAGGAACCCGAAGCAGGCGCCCATCGCGGCCGCCGCGATGATCGTGATGTCGAGCGGGTCGCGCACGGCGTAGCAGTTGTGGATCGGGTTGCTGACGCAGTTGTTGCGGAACTGCCAGTACGCGATGATCACGTACGCACCGAACACCATGCAGCAGGTGCCGGTCACCAAACCGTCCAAGCCGTCCGTGAGGTTCACGCCGTTCGACGTCGCGGTCACCATCACGTAGGCCCAGACGACGAATCCGACCGCAGTGAAGTCCAGTGCGTAGTCGCGCGTGAACGACAAGTGCGTGGATGCCGGTGCGAGTCCGTGCGAGTTGGTGAAGTGCGTCGCCAGCACACCGAAGATGATCGCCACAACCGCTTGACCGGCGAACTTCGCGGTCTTGGTCAGTCCGAGGCTGCGTTGCTTGCGAATCTTGGTGAAGTCGTCGACGAAGCCGACCAGGCCGAGCCCGGTCATCAGGAACAGGACGAGCAGACCGGACGCAGTGACGCCGCGCAGAAACACCAAATGCGCGGCGAAGTAACCGACCAGGATAGCGATGATGATGATCCCGCCGCCCATCGTCGGCGTACCGCGCTTCGTGTGGTGGCTGGTCGGGCCGTCGTCGCGGATCAGCTGGCCGTAGCCGCGGTGGCTCAACCCCCTGATCGCGATCGGGGTCGCAAACATCGACACGATCAACGCCACCAGCGCCGCAACGAGAACGTTTCTCATCGGCCGACCTCATCGGTCGCGCCCACGTGGCGATCATGGCGGAGCAAGGCCTCCGCGATCCGCCACAATGACAATGCGTTCGAGGCCTTGACCAGCACGACGTCCGAGCCGGTCGCGGAGTCATCGAGCAGCGCAGTAGCGTCCTCGGCACTCGGCACAACCTCGACATCGCCGTCCCAGTCGCTCACCGCGCGGGCACCGACCGCGATTGCCTGGGCGTCATCACCAACCACGACAAGGTGATCGATACCGAGCCCGGCGGCATGTCGACCGACCTCGGCGTGCAGATCCGCGCCGTCGGCACCGAGCTCGCGCATTTCGCCGAGCACCGCCCAGCTCGATCCGGCCCGACCGGCTGACACCGTGGCAAGCGCATCGAGCGCGACCCGTACCGACTCCGGGTTTGCGTTGTAGGCGTCGTCAAGCACGATCAAGCCGTCGCCGCGGGTGGTGACCTGCATCCGATGCGGGCTGACGGCGCTCACCTCGGACAGCACGTCGCCGATCTCGTCGACGGACATCCCGACCGCAAGGCCGACCG
>CAYNDD010000157.1:0-7704 GCA_964395425.1 uncultured Frankiaceae bacterium | reverse complement strand
CCGGTCATCGCCAGGACCACGCTGACCGCGGCAGCTGCGAGCAGGGTCAGGAACGCGTCCGCGCCCGCAGCCAGGCTGGACCAGAAGTCGCGATCGCTGCGAAACGGCTCCTCGACCCGCTCGGCCAGCGACTCGGTCTCCCACCAGGAACTCGCGGTCATGCCTAGGCATCGACAGACCGCGGCACCGGCCGGTTCACCCGGACGAGCGACCTTCGGGCCACCGGCCGATCCGTCCCGGGCCCGCTGGCGGGCACACCTTAACGTGCGCGTTAAGATTCCTTATCGTGCGCGACTACAAGTGGACCGCCCTGTTCATCTGCACCCTCGGGGTGCTGATGGCGACGATCGACGGCTCGATCACGCTGATCTCGCTGCCGACGATCTTCCGCGGGATCGGGATCGATCCGCTGCAACCCGGCAACAGCTTCTACCTGCTCTGGATGATCCTGGGCTTCCTCGTCGTCACGAGCGTGCTCGTGGTCAGCCTCGGTCGGCTCGGCGACATCTACGGCCGGGTCCGGATCTACAACCTAGGCTTCGCGGTCTTCACCTTCTTCTCGTTGTTGCTGAGCATCACCTGGACATCCGGTCACGCGGCCGGGATCTGGCTGATCGTGATGCGGCTGTTCCAGGCGGTGGGCGCGGCGATGCTGACCGCCAATGCCGCGGCGATTCTCACCGAC
Organism: uncultured Frankiaceae bacterium; assembly: GCA_964395425.1. Lineage (GTDB taxonomy): Bacteria > Actinomycetota > Actinomycetes > JAFAQI01 > JAFAQI01 > DATAUK01. The sequence continues at coordinate 7,019 of CAYNDD010000157.1, read as the reverse complement.
GCGTTCCCGTCGAACCAGCGCGGCACGGCGCTGGGCATCAACCAGACCGCCGCGTTCAGCGGCACCTTCATCGGACTGGTGCTCGGTGGGATCCTGGCGCCGATCAACTGGCGGCTGATCTTCCTCGTCTCGGTGCCGATCGGGTTGTTCGCGACCGTCTGGGGATACCTCAAGCTGCGCGAGCTGGCTGATCGCCGACCGGCCCGGATCGACTGGCCGGGCAACGTGACGTTCGCGCTCGGTCTGGTGCTGGTCATGATCGGCATCACCTACGGCATCGAGCCCTATGGGGGCTCGACGATGGGCTGGACCAATCCGGCCGTGATCAGCGAGCTCGCTGCCGGGGTCGCGCTGCTGATCGCATTCTGCGTGATCGAGACCCGGGTCGCCGAGCCGATGTTCCACCTGGAGCTGTTCAAGATCCGTGCGTTCACCGCCGGCGTGCTGGCCAGTTTCCTGGCCGCATTGAGCCGCGGCGGGCTGATGTTCATGCTGATCATCTGGCTGCAGGGGATCTGGCTTCCGCTGCACGGCGTCGACTTCGCCGACACCCCGCTGCGGGCCGGCCTCGCGATGCTCCCGCTCACCTTCGGCTTCCTGATCGCCGGGCCGGTGTCGGGCATCCTGTCCGACCGGTTCGGCGCCCGCCCGTTCGCGACCGGAGGGATGATCGGGACCGCGATCTGCTTCGCGCTGTTCGAGATCTTGCCGGTCGACTTCTCCTACCCGGTGTTTGCGGCCTTGCTGTTCGCCACCGGCCTGGTGATGGCGGCCTTCGGCTCGCCGAACCGCGCCGGCGTGATGAACAGCCTGCCGCCGCAGCATCGCGGCTCCGGCTCCGGTATGAACACCACCTTCCAGAACTCGGCGCAGGTGCTCTCGATCGGCATCTTCTTCACACTGATGATCATCGGGTTGTCGGCATCGCTGCGGACGAACCTCGACCAGGGGCTGGTCGCGCACGGCGTGCCGGCTGCGGTCGCGACTCACGTCGCGAACCTCCCACCGGTCTCGACGCTGTTCGCTGCATTCCTCGGCTACAACCCCGTGCAGCACCTGGTGGGCGCGCACGTGCTGTCACAGCTGCCGGCCGGCCAGCAGGCCGCGCTCACCGGCCGGACCTTCTTCCCCGGCTTGATCAGCAGCTCCTTCCGCACCGGGCTGCGCGCCGCGTTCGACTTCGCCATCGTCGCGAGCGTGCTGGCCGCCATCGCGTCATGGACCCGGGGTACGACGTACCACTATGGCGACGCCGTCGCGGTGTCGCTCGATCCGGCACCGGAGGCGCTGACCCGATGAGAACGCGTCGAGCGACCGGTGTCGCGCCGGTCGAGCTGCGGATCGGCGAGGTGGCCAAGCTGACCGGCCTGACCACGCGGACCCTGCGCTATTGGGAGGAGCTCGGCCTGCTCAGGCCCTCCGGCCACCGCGGTAGCGGCGAGCGGGTCTATTCGGCGCAGGACATGGCTCGGGTGACGCGGATCCGCGACCTTCAAGACCTGCTGGGCTTCTCACTGGCCGAGGTGCACGCCGTACTGGAGATCGAGGACGTCGAGGTGCTCGACCGGGTCCGGTCGGAGTTCCGCGCCGGCGAGTTGCCGGCGAAACGCAAGCGGGAGCTGCTCGACGAGGCCATCGCCGCCAACGACCACCTGCTCGAACGGCTGGGGGAGACCCAGGCGCGGATCCAGGCGTTCCGTGACGAGCGGGCGACAAAGGCGATCCGCCTGCGCGAGCTGCGTGACGCGCTTGGGGAGAGGGTCGGCGAACGACGCTAGGGCGCCGAGGTTCGCACTGACCGTTGAGCACGGCTCGCCCGTGCTCCATGATCAACCCCATGGCGGATCGGCTTGCGGTTTTCGGGGTGGCGCTCGGGCTGGCAGTGGTGGTCGTCGGTTGCGGCGGTAGTAGCGGCGGGTCGAGCCCGACCGGCTCGCCCCCGGCGAGCTCGGCGCCGGCGGGCACGCCGTCGAGCCAACCCCCGCCGAGTGGCTCGAGCACGCCGGTCGCCACGTCGAGCCCGGCTGTGACCGAGCTCAGCAGGGCGCAGATGAAGGCCGACCTGCTGCTGTCGTCGTCGGTGCCGGTGGGTTACCAGTTGCGGATCGAGCAGGGGATCCACACCAGCAAGGTGCTCGGCTGCAACCGCACCGGGATCGCGCCGGATCGCGAGGAGGGCGTCGACTTCCAGAAGGGCTCGACCGGTGCGGAGATCGACGACATCATCCGGGCCTATCCGACTGCCGCGGCGGCGACCAAGGCGATGCACCAGATCATCGCGTTCGCGAAGGTGTGCCATCACGCCGGGCTCTACACGCTGAAGCCGATCAGCTATCCCTCGATCGGCGGCCTGACGATGGCCGTCTCGCTGCGTGAGTCGCTCAGCAGTCTCGGCATCACCGCGGCGACCGGTCAGCAGGTGTTCGTGCTGACCGGGGCGAGCATCGTCGAGGTCTCCGTCCTCGGGGGGAATGCCGCGCCGGCCGCGAAGTCGCTCCCACTTATCCGCGCAGCCGTCGCCCGCCTGCACTAGCCCCACCGATGGGCCATGCGTGGGGTCAGTCCCAGCGGAAGGTGCGAGCGGCTGCCACGGCGGCGACAGCCGCCCAGACCGCCAGGGTCACCCAGTCATGCAGCGGCGCGCCGCCACCTGAGCGCAGTACGACGCGAAGGCCGTTGCTCAGCGCGCTGATCGGCAGCAGTTCGAGCACGTGCCGCACGCCGGGGGAGAAGTCGGTCAGCGGGAACGCGACGCCGCCGAGAACGAGCAGCAACAGGTAGACCAGGTTCGCCGCGGCCAAGGTGGCCTCGGCGCGCAGCGTGCCGGCCATCAGCAGCCCGAGCGCGCTGAACGCCGCCGTGCCGAGCAGGAGCAACCCGACGACCGCGATCGGGTTGCCGTGTGGCGACCACCCGGCGATCAGCCCGACCACGCACAGCAGCGCCACCTGCAGCACCTCGATGCACAGCACGCTGACCGTCTTGGCCGTGAGCAGGACGGCGCGGGGCAGAGGCGCGGTGCCGAGCCGCCGCAGGACGCCGTACCGGCGCTCGAAGCCCGTGCCGATCGCCTGGCCGGTGAACGCCGTCGACATCACCGCCAGCGCGAGCACCCCAGGGACCAGGAAGTCGATCCGCGGCTTGGGCAGGTCGGCGATCGGGGCGCTGGTGAGCAGGATCAGCAGGACGGTCGGGATCACGACCGTGAGCAAGAGCTGCTCGCCGTTGCGGAGCGTCAGCCGGAGCTCCATGGTGGCCTGCGCGAGCAGCTGCCGGCTGCGTGGCGCCGCACCCGGGGCCGGAGTGAGGTCGAGCGGTACGGCGGTCACGGCGTGCTCGCCTTGCCGGTGAGCTCGACGAAGACGTCCTCGAGGCTGCGGGCTGCCGTGGTCAGCCGCTCGGCGATCAGCCCACGCTGCGCGCACCAAGCCGCGACGTCGGCAGCGAGCTGTGGAGTGACGTCGCCGGTGACGACGTAGTGGCCGGGCTCGGGCTCGGTGACGGCGCTGCCGGCCGGCAGCACGACCAGGAGCTCACCGATCGCCAGCCCGGCCGGCGCGTCGAACTGCAACCGAGGGCGCTCGCCGTCGCGGTGCGTGAGGGCGGCCGGTGAGCCGGTGGCGACCACCCGGCCGGCGTCGATGATCACGACCGAGTCCGCCAGCTGCTCGGCCTCGTCGATCGCATGCGTGGTCAGCACGACCGCGACGCCGGCCTCCTTGAGCTGGTTGACCAGGTCCCAGGCGGCGTGCCGCCCCGCCACGTCGAGGCCGGCGGTCGGCTCGTCCAGGAAGACCGCCTCCGGGCGGCCGACCATGCACAGGGCGAGCGAGAGCCGTTGCTGCTCGCCACCGGAAAGCCGGCGCCACGGGGTGCGCTCGACCGCGGTCAGCCCGAGCCGCTCGAGCAAGGGGCCGACCGGCAACGGGTGCGCGTGCAGCGCGGCGTACAGGCGGAGGACCTCGCCGGCCCGCGCGGACGGGTAGACCCCGCTCGCGGTCGAGCCGCCCTGCGGCATCACGCCGATCCGGGCCCGCAGTGCGGCCCCGTCGCGGGCGGGATCGAGCCCCAGCACCCGGACCGTCCCGCCGTCGGCCAGCCGTAAGCCGGCACAGATCTCGACCGTCGTGGTCTTGCCCGCGCCGTTCGGGCCGAGCACGGCGGTGACCTCGCCGGCCGCGGCGCGGAACGACACGTCGGCGACCGCGACTACGCTCGAATAGCGCTTGGCCAGGCTGGACACCTCGACCGCGGCCACGTCGCGCAGTGTAGGAAGCGACCGGGCGCCGGTCCGGATCCGGGCGGGTTTGGCAGGGTCGGACAATTACGCAATAATGACGTTGTGAAAACCGCGAGCGCTGCCCCGGAGCACGGGCTCGACTCCGCGGACCGCCGGACCCGGGTGCGGGTGAGCCGCTCGCTGCTCGAGCACGGACCGTCCACGGTCGCCGAGCTCGCGGCCCGGCTTGGCCTGACCACCGCGGCGATCCGCCGTCATCTCGACGCCGCGCTGGCCGACGGCACGATCGTCTCCCACGAGGAGCGCCCGCACGGCCCCCGTGGCCGCGGCCGCCCGGCCCGGTTGTTCAGCCTCTCCGACGCCGGCCACGACGCCGGCCCCACGTCGTACGACGATTTCGCGGTTGATGCGCTCCGCTACCTTCGCGAGTCCGGCGGCGAGGCGGCGGTCGAGGACTTCGCCCGGCGCCGGATGGCCGCGTGGGAAGCCCGGTACGCCGAGCGGATCGCCGCCCTCCCACTCGACGAACGGCCCGAGGCACTGGCCCGGGCGCTGGCCGACGACGGTTACGCGTCGACCGTGCACGACACCGCACTCGGCGTCCAGGTCTGCCAGCACCACTGCCCGGTCCAGCACGTCGCCGAGGAGTTCCCGGTGCTGTGCGAGGTCGAGACCGAGGCGATCGGCCGGCTGGTCGGTCGTCACGTCCAGCGCCTCGCCACCCTCGCTCGCGGGGACGGCGTCTGCACGACCCACATCCCGCTTACCGACATCGCCACCCGACCCGCGTCCGGAAGGACTGCTTCATGACCGATCTCGCCCGCCCCGAGCTCGAAGGTCTCGGCCGATACAAGTTCGGCTGGGCCGACTCCGACGCCGCGGGCGCAATCGCGAAGCGCGGTCTGTCCGAGGAGGTCGTGCGCGACATCTCGGCGTTGAAGGACGAGCCGGCGTGGATGCTCGAGCAGCGGCTGAAGGGGCTGCGGCTGTTCTACAAGAAGCCGATGCCGCACTGGGGCGCCGACCTGTCCGGGATCGACTTCGACAACATCAAGTACTTCGTCCGCTCCACCGAGAAGCAGGCCACGACGTGGGACGAGCTGCCGGCCGAGATCAAGACCACCTACGACCGGCTCGGCATCCCCGAGGCGGAGAAGCAGCGGCTCGTCTCGGGCGTCGCGGCACAATACGAGTGCCTGTCCGCAGGGACCCTGGTGTGGACCGCGAATCGTGGTCGGGTCCCGATCAAGGAGATCGAGCCCGGCGACCTGGTCTTCTCCTATGACGAGTCCGCCGAACAGTTCGTGGTCGTGCCGGTCAAGGCGGCCGCGGAGACCGGCACCAAGCAGACGTACGAGGTTCGGGTAGGAACCCGGTGTATTCGGGCCACGGACAACCACCCATTCCTGGTGCTGGCCGACGAGCGCAAGCCGGGGCGAATGCGGGCACGTTATGTGCGCCGCTGGAAGACACTGGCCGACCTGGCGGTCGGCGATCTGGTCGCGGTTCCGCGCGACCTTCCGGACTTCGGTGAGCCGATGCAGGTACCGGCTGTCCATCGACCCGACGGGACGGGTTTCGGTCCGATGTGGACGAGCGAGGACCTGATGTGGTTGCTCGGCTACTTCATCGGCGACGGATCGCTTCAGTCATCTGGTCGGACCCACCGCGTGCAGTTCGCAGTTCCGGACACTGACGTTGAGCTGCGCGCGGAGATCACCAGGATCGTGGCCGAGCAGTTCGGGCTTCGCGCGATCGCTGCGGACTCGGTTCGGCTCGTCGTCAACTCGAGGCCGCTCGTCGACTGGATGGTCACGATGGGCTTCTCCGGTGGCGCGCACGCCAAGCGGGTGCCCGAGTGGGTACAAGGGCTGACCGGCTCCGAGCGACTGGCGTTCCTCGGCGGGTGGATCGACGCAGACGGTTATGTACCTCTCAGCACGTCGAGCCGAGTGCATCTGACCAGCGTGAGCGCACCGCTGCTCGAACAGGCTGGAGACCTTGCCCGACTGGCCGGTCTGCGCGTTGGCGGGCCGTACGAGTTCAGCGGCCGGCATCCGTTCGACAAGGACCGGATCATGTACGGCCAGCGCCTCATGATCTCGGGGCGGCTCGAGCGGATCGGATTCCGAAACCCGAAGAGGCTGACGAGGCTGGGACGAGGCGAGTACGTGCACTCGTCGACGAGCGCGCAGGGGCGAACGTTCCGAGGACATTGCACCGAGCATCTTGGCTTCGAGCAGGTCCGTTCGATCGGGGCGGCCGACGTGGAGGCGGTCTACGACGTCGAGGTTGATGGCCCGCACAACTTCGTCGCCGACGGCATCGTGGTCCACAACAGCGAAGTGGTCTACCACCAGATTCGTGAGGATCTGGAGGCGCAAGGCGTGTTGTTCCTCGACACCGACACCGCGCTGCGCGAGCACGAGGACCTGTTCCGCGAGTACTTCGCCTCGGCGATCCCGGCCGGTGACAACAAGTTCTCCGCGCTCAACACGGCGGTCTGGTCCGGCGGCTCGTTCATCTACGTGCCCAAGGGCGTCAAGGTCGACATCCCGCTGCAGGCCTACTTCCGGATCAACACCGAGAACATGGGCCAGTTCGAGCGCACGTTGATTATCGCCGATGAAGGGTCATATGTCCATTACACAGAGGGATGTACCGCTCCGATCTATTCGTCCGATTCGCTGCACTCGGCGGTCGTCGAGATCATCGTGAAGAAGGACGCCCGGGTCCGCTACACGACGATCCAGAACTGGTCCAACAACGTCTACAACCT
>CAYNDD010000156.1:0-7730 GCA_964395425.1 uncultured Frankiaceae bacterium | reverse complement strand
CGAGACCTACGACCTACTGCCCAAACACCTCCGCGTTTGACAGTAGGAGCATCACCTCTGCGGCACTGTGCCGACCATCGTCGCGGACGATATCGGCACCTCTGCGCTCAGCGCTTCTCCCGAGCGCCTGGCCCAACCCAGCGCACTTGATGGGCGTCACACTGAGGTGATGAGAAGCCTGGTGGTCGTTGTTGCCGCGGCAGGCGTACTGGCTTTCAGCGGGTGCGCGGGTTCTGCCCCAGCTTCGCGAGGAGCGGCTGCATTCGCCCGATCGGTGGTGCGGGAGGCTACGCCGACAGCGTCTTCCGCACCGAAACGGGCGCGTGCAACCCGCGAGTTGATTGGCGTTGAATCACCGTTTTCTGGTGGCCAGACACGCCTTGCGCAGCTCGATCCGACCACGCTGCGACCGTTGAGCGGCCATTCTTCGACGCTTCCCGACTACCCAACCCAGTACATCGTCAGCCCCGACGGCAACACGCTTGCACTCGGCGGAGAAAACGGTGAGGTCTACCTCGCCGACCTGGCCCGCCTCGGACGATCCAACGTTGTCCGGAGGGCGTTCCCCGGGCACCAACCGGGATATCCCAGTGCCTTCCCGATCAGCTGGCCGGCCCCTAGCCGTCTCGTCGTCATCGAGCAGCCCGAGGCCGCGCATGTTTCGACGCCGGCGACATTGATTTGGGTGGACCCGCAGACGCGTCGAGTGACCCGACTGCGACATCTGCACCGGTCGGTTATCGCTGCGGCAACGACGACTGCAGGCATCGCGGTTCTCCTGCTCGGACCACGAGACTTGGCCTCCATCGGACCCACCGAGCTCGTCGAGGTCACTCGGGGCGGGCACCTACGCACCAGGTCGTTGCCCACCGTCCGCGCTGGATTCGTTGATCCAGGAAACGTCGGCAGCGCAGCCGTCTCTCCGGGTCTGACCGTCGGTGGCGGCCGGCTCTACGTGTCTTCCCGGTCTGTCATCGTCAGCGGCACCCTGAGCGATCTTCACCTGAGTGCTCACCATGTCCCGAATCTGCTGGCCGCCCACTACTTGGCCTTCACAAGCACCAACGACGGCTCCGCCGGCGCACTGGCGCACCATGACCGAACGGTCAGCATCTTGTCCAAACATCGTCTGCTGGTCGCCGGTGATGACACCGTTGCCATCGACCGCGGCAGGCGTCTTCGTACCGTCGTCGCCAAGACAACCATCGTCGATACGCGTCGCTGGCGCGTCTCACATGTCCTGCCACGGCTGACTAGCCCGGTCGCGGAACATCCCGAGATCATCGGATCCTTCACGGACCGGCGCGGCCGCCAGATCGGTGTCACCGGCTACCGCGCCGACGGTCAACTCGCATTCAGCACGAGACTCACCGAGACGCAGAACTTCTGGTGGACCGACCACCAGCTCACCACATACTCAATGATCGGGCCGCCTCGCGCTGTCCTTCTCAACCCGACAACAGGCCACGTCGTGCGCTCAGTCCACCCACTCGCCGGTGCCTACCCATTCCCGCTAATCACCTGGACGCCGGGCCACAGGCACACAGCCGCCCCCTCAAACGCGACTAGCGAATACACCCTCTAACTGCCGCAGCGCGAAACGTGCCTCAAGGGCCAAGGCGGCCGCCTAACCGGAGTCCTCAGGTAAGCGGAGTACAGGAGAACCGTTTGGGATGACCGCGCCGGTACCGACTCCGAACGGCACCTCTGCGGCATTGCGCCGCCCATCGTCGCGGGCGATATCGGCACTCGGATCGCCTACTGAGGAGCGAGGCAGCCCAGCGAGAATGAGGCAGCGTCGGCGTAGGAGATCAGATATCTCGGGTGCTTGCCGGTGTTGCACCTGACGGTCTCCCCACGGATCACAATGACCCGCGGGTAGTTCCCGAAGTTGCGCGGCTCACGGTGTGACAGCCGCAATGTCGTATTGACCGGATGCGCGAAGGTGTAGAAGTACGGGTCGTACTTGGCGAGCGGGGAGCATCCGTTGGCCACGAAGATCATCGGTCCGCTCCGGTCGGCTCGCGCGCACACTGCCTTCGATCCGAAGGTCGAATGCAGGAGACCTTCAAAGTGCTCGAGAAGGCGTCCACCATCGGTGACTTGTAGGTGCTGACTTTGGTTCGACCGCACGGAGGGCGTGGCACGTCCGGCGACAGTTGGCTGAGAAGTGGTTGAGCCGCATCCGACCAGCACGAGAGCTAGGACGACCACGAGGCCGAGTCCCGATCGACGCTTCACAGTCCCTAGACGCGGAGGCACGGGTGAAGGTTGTCACCGATCTAGATCACAGGTGGATCCGAACGACACCTCTGGTGCCTGGAGGGCAACTGCACCTAACCGACGCGCTCGATCGGGTTCCCATCCAGCACACAGACTCCCCGCTCTTGGGCGCACCACCCGCACATCACGTAGACCGAGTTGGTCATGCGACCGCAGATCTTGCAGTCTCGTCCGGCCAGAGTGAGGGCAAGCTCCGCCGGATGCTTGCCGCACAGGGGCATGGGCTCACGCGACCTCGGCGTCACCCCGCGAACCTTAGATCAATATCAGACCGAGCGGCACTTCTCGTTGTGCGTCGCCATATGGTCAAGACGTGGACGACGACGGCTTCGATACCCCTCAGGAAGCGGCGCTGGCAGAGTGGGCCAGCCTCCCGGCAGCGCAGGCACGGGTTGAGTCTTGCGAGGTAGTCGGAGATGAAGCTTGGGTTGTGATCGATACCAACCCCCGTCACCGGGACAAGAACTACTGCCTGCGGTCCACCACCGGCAAGTGGTGGGTCGCTGCCTCCGGCGGCAGCCTACGCACGAGCGAGACGAGGATGGCCGAGTCGGTCAGGCAAATCCCGGATTCGGGCGACTAGAACGGCACTTCTTGTACCGCTCCACGGGAGAGGCGACTAGTTGGTCTCAACCGGCTCTAGGCTCCGGTCATGACCGCGAAGACCGGCTTTGATGCTGCCCGGCACCTTCCAGTGCTCGAAACGGGGCTGCCTGTATTGCCCGACCGGGTATCGCCGGGTGAGCCGGTTCCGGTCGCGATGTGGACCGGACCGCGGTTCGGTGCTGTGTATGCGATCGAGGACTGTCCTCACGACCCGTACTGTGGAACCGACGAGCACTACGTGGCTACGCATTACACCTACCGACGAGGGCCCGACGGTTGGGACCTACCTGATGGTTCGGGTAGCGACGACTGGCCGGGAGGCACATCGACGAAGACGTCACTCGAGCCGCGGGAGGTACGCAGTGACAGTGGCCGGTACGGCTCGAGTCGCTCCTGGATCTGCCGGATGGTCGTGGGTTCTGCCGGGTCAGATGCGCGCTGGGTGGAGCTTCAAGAGGGCGCGGAAACAACCCGACGCCCAATCGCGGACACGGGTGCCTTCGTCGTAGTCGTCGACGGCGACGGACCAGCCGTGGTCCGCGTTCTGGACCAGGAGGACCACCCGCTCTACACACGGATTTTCGAGTCGACAGACGACGAGGAGAAATCGACGCCTCACTGACCAACGAAGGGGTCGATCAGCCGAGAACGCCGGGTCGAGTTGTGCTGGAGCATCACCGCTGCTCGGGCCGCGGGCATCACCTAGAAACCGTCGAGCCTCGACCTGGGCGGGAAGACCACCTCCTCTATGCCGACATCCGCCAACGTAAGGAAGCGACGCAACTCGGGTCGGGCGCTATGGTCACCGTCGCGCCCATCAGGGTTGGCGATGTACGCGTAGAGCTCGACATTGGGTGCCGGACTCCACTTCACGAGAGTGAAGGCGTCCTCCCCGGTCTCGAAGTACGCGTACTGGCAATCATGGACCTCGTTGAAGGATCGCTCCACTCGCAGATCGAGGCGTCGGGCAAGCTGCTCGATCGTCGTAGACAGCGCTCCGGCCAGGACCTGCCTGGACAGGGCCGCCTGCACGCCGCCGTACTGGGTGGTGCGCCGGCCGGCACCCGTGAAGGGACCGTTCTCACGCGGCGCGGCGTCCATCGTCATGGGGTTCATGATCTCACCGGCGCGACGATCCGACGTGCGCACAGAAACATCACCTATTCGACGTCAGGCTGCCAGTAGACGGTGGCCGACCACCAAGGACCGTCCTCAGTGATCTCCGACTCGAATGTCAGATCGAGTATCTCCATCGGCTTGATCCCCGCGGCCTCCACGTGATCCGCGACTCGTCGTAGCAAACGTGGAAGGTCTTCGGCGCCGTCAGCTCGCGGGTTCGCAAGAGAGAAGTGGCGACAAGTCCATGACTCGGTTTCCTCATCCACGGGATCGATCATCGCCCAGACAAGCGCGAACGGCACCCCAGTTTGAACTCTCGGTGGACCACGAACTGGGCGCGCTATACCTGGGCTGCCGGATGCTTTGGTTACCTGAACGAAGGCCCCCAGATCAAGCCTGCGCCGACCGCGAGCCCGAGAGTTAGCGCGTTGAGGACTGGCCAGATGTTCGGGATCGAACCAATGCCGCCGAAACACGAGGGGCGCCTGCCGTCGTCGGCCGGTGCTGAGTTGCGGTAGCAGAGCACGGCTGCCATGCCGTACAGCGCTAAGCCCGACAGGGGTGGGTACGCGAAGAGAAACATCGCGAGGAAGTGCAGGATCGCCGCGGAGTTGCCGGTGGTGTTCTTGCCCAGCGCGACCAACCCACCGGCAGCGCTGCCCAGGATAACAAACGAGGCTGCGGTGAAGGTGAATACCGTTGAACGGAGATCCCAATCGATACTGACCACGGTGTCGTCGGCGAGTTCACTGGCGCTAAGTCCACGGCGGTGATCCCACATTGCGGCCCGCCAAATCGCCGCGGGAAGGCCATCGAGGACGCGGCTCATATCTAGCGGATCTGAACCGCTGATGACTTCCGCACGCCAACCCCGCAAAGTTACCTGTGACGCTGACGCCGCCGTTGCGCCCCTGTGCGGAAACTGTACTGGCCAGAGCCCTTTCGGTGCAGCATCTCTGGACGAGCCCGAGCGGCACTTATCCGATTGGCGCGAAATCGCCAGGGCGGTCCCGGAATAGCTGCTCGAACGCCGCCGCGAGTGTGGCATCGTCAGGCACCACCGATGCGTAACGCGAATCGGCCTCACCCTCGAAGCCATCCTCGTGCGCCCTGAGGTCGACCTCCTGCCTAAGCGAGAAGGTCACGTCTGCGGCGCCGTCGAGGCCGATGTACCTATAGCCGTCGATCGCGTCGTCCAACTCGATCGGGTCCAACTCCATCAACGCATCGACAACGCCGCTGCTCATGGCGCGACCGTGAAAGCGCAACATGGCAGCAACGGTCTGGTCTCCGGCGCGTGCATCGAGCCCGCCGGCATGCATTGCGGCTCGGTTCCAAACAGCGTCGGCGGCATCGGTCATAGCCGCAACCTAACCTGCGCCCCGGATCGGCACCTACAGGACGTTCACCAGCGCGAGAGCGGCTAGCCCCGTGATCAGGCCTTGTGAAATCCGCCGAGGCATTAGGCGAGCGGGGAACGGTAGAGATATGGGACACGTTTAGTGGAGGTGAGGCGGGCTACTTCGGTTGGCGCTTCAGCCAACGGATCGAGAATTCAAATACGACGACGAGTACTACCAGAGCGCCACCGAGCGCGTCCCACAGTCCTCCTGCTTGAAATGAGAACCAAATACCTAGTCCAAGGAGGGCACCCAAGAATCCCCGGATCCGCGCTGCTCCTAGTTTCCACGGACGCCGCTCCGGTGCGGCAGACGGAACCGGCTCACTCGCTCTCATTGCCTCCTGCGTCTCGGTCGATATTGGTCGCGGCCGGCGAGTTCGGCGGCCATGCCAACGATCATCCCATCAGTCAGCCTGAAGACGTCCGATCCACTGGCCTGGAGCGGCACCGAGGCTCGGTTCGGCGTTAGGTGCATGACAGTGAAGCGGTGCAAGATGCGAGTGTGAGCGCAGCCACGGAGTCGACTCGGATCATCACGATTCGGCCTAGCAAGTCGAGCGTGCTGGGCCTACGGGGACACGTGTTGTGGATCGACTCCAAGAGCGCGGATTCCAGTAGCTCCATCAATCTCCCCATCGAGGGCGGCATCCTGTTCGTGCTCGTTGTCATAGCCGACATCGTGCTGCTCGTGGTTTCCGGGCGCTTCGCAGTAGTCCCCCGTGAGCCCGTTCGCTGGCTTGGTGGCGCCTTCCTAGCGTTCGTAGCGCTATCGGCATTGATCGCCATCGCTCTCTTCGGGGCTGTCGGTCTGCTCGGTGCAGTGTTCTCGAGTTTCGACAGCAAGGCGAGGCGGGTCCCAGGCTCGGGCTTGGTAGCGATAGCTGTGGTCGCGGCTGGGCTCGGTGCACTACTCGGGACGTCCGTTGTCATCGACGGCCCGGTCGATTTCGCGGCTGATGCAGCTTTGCTCCTGGGCGCGGGGTGGGTCCTGCGAGGTAGCGGGCGGCGCTCGACCGCGGGTCGACGCGTGTTGGCCGGCGGGCTCGCCATTGCCGGCGCGACAGGTGCCGTGGTTGGAGTACTGCTTCTCCGGTACGCCTAACCGGCACCAATAGGTGCACGGCGCACGCGCCGAACGGCACCTCTACATCGGTTGCTAACCCGGTGGCGCAGGTCAGCCGTACTGTTAGGGCGTGCTGGCCCTCGTGGCGCGCGCAAGTGCAGCGGCCGCTGTCGCGGTCCTCGCCGTTACGACTGCGTCGTCGTGCACCGGTCACGCGCGGAGCGCCTCCACCCCGGTGCAGCCCCCGCCGAACGCAATCGCTATCCGGAATGGTCCGTGCAAGGGCACCTTGGCTGCACTGGCGGTGGCGGGCCGCCACATCCAACTTTTCGATGGGATGCTCGTGCAGGCCAAGGTCGGCGACGCTATCAACGTCTCGACACTGTCCGGCTGCTCGAGTGCGTTCGGCCTCGGCTACCGCGATATCGGTCTGCTTCGCCATCCTTCGGGCTATTGGATCGCTGCCAAACCCGGGTCAATCTCGGTGGACGTGTCCTACGACAGCTGTACCGGCGCAAAGAACCCCTGCTCTGGCGCCATTGGCTCAGCTGGAAGCTTCACCCTGAAGATCAGCCGATAGGCGAAGCAGCTCCTGCCAATCGAAATGCTCTGTAGCGGCTCCCCTATGCGCACTCGTGCCGACCATCGTCACGGACGATGTCGGCGCCAATTGTCACACGCGGAGCGTCGGTACGAGGGCCGCTGGCCATCGGCACATACTCGACGTGCCATGGCAGTATCTCCCTTGTGATCGGAAGGCTCCATCACGTCATCCTCGACTGCCGTGACCCGCAGCAGGTCGCGGATTTCTACGCGCGGCTCTTAGGGCAGCCAGTCACGTACAGGAGCGATGACTTCTGCGTCGTTGCCAGGGATGAGACAACGTCAGGTATCGCCTTCCAACTCGCACGAAATCACGTCGCGCCCAGCTGGCCCGACCCGAAGGTTCCCCAGCAGAGTCACCTTGATGTGATGGTTGATGACCTTGAGACGGCCCGAAAGAATGTCCTAACGATCGGGGCGCGCCACCTGCAGGGAGACGTGTACGCAGATCCCGCAGGGCACCCATTTTGCCTGATTCACAGGCCGTCGTGGGCGCCATCAATCGGGTCCGAGTAGCGGCATCCGCCTGGCCTGAGCCCGGCTGGCATGGCGGGCAGACCGGCTCAGCGCGGTTCGTGAACCGTTACGAGTAGCCCAGTACTGCTAATGGATCACAAACCGTTCGGAAGCGGCTATGCCCGGTGGTGGGGATCT
>CAYNDD010000155.1:0-7771 GCA_964395425.1 uncultured Frankiaceae bacterium | reverse complement strand
ACGTGAATCGTGCCCACATCGTCGAGATGGCGGTCGGGCGCTGCCCCTATCCGCATGCCCGGATCCGCAGCATCGACGTCACCGCCGCCCTCGCGCTCGACGGCGTGTACGACGTACTGACCGGAGCCGATGTGGCGCGGCGTACCGAGCCGATCGGGATCCTGCGGCCGGTGCCCGGCGCGCCGGTGATCCCGCACTATGCCCTTGCCGTGGACGTCGCGACGTACGAAGGCCAGCCGGTGGTCAGCGTCGCGGCCCGAAGCCGGCACGTCGCCGAGGACGCGGTCGAGCTGATCGAGATCGACTACGAGCCGCTGCCGCATGTGTCGAGTGTGGCCGCGGCGCTCGCGCCGGATGCGCCGGTCATCCAACCGGGCGTGCTCGACACCAACCTGCTGGTCAGCAACCCGCAGGGTGCCGGTGATGTGGAAGCGCGGCTGCGCGAGGCCGACGTGGTGGTCGAAGGGCGCTTCGTCATCAACCGGGTCACCGGGCTGCCGATGGAGACCCGCGGCGTCCTTGCGGAGTGGCAGCCCGGCGCGCGCACGCTCACGACAAGGGTGTCCACCCAGTCACCGCAGCTGGTGCGCAAGCAGCTCGCCGAGTGCCTGCGACTCGACGAAGGGTCCGTGCGGGTGGTCGCGTCCGATGTGGGCGGCGGCTTCGGGCTGAAGCTGGGCGCTTACCCCGAGGACGTGCTGGCCAGCCTGCACGCGATCACGTTGCGCCGCCCGCTGAAGTTCGTGGAGGACCGGTTCGAGCACTTCCGGGCCACCACCCACGCGCGCGAGTCGGTGCACGACTACCGAATCGGCGCTCGCGCCGACGGCCGCATCGTTGGAATGACCGACTCCTATGTCAACGACCTCGGCGGGTTGAACTCGCCGTTCGGGTCGTCACAGCTGTCGACCGTGGTGTTCAACGGGCCGTACAAGATCGAAGACGGCTTCGTCGAGCGGCGGATCGCGGTGACCAACAAGACGCCGATCGGCGCTTATCGCGGATACGGCCAGCCCGAGGTGAACTTCGCCTACGAACGGCTGATGGACACCCTCGCTCGTCGGCTCGGGATCGACCCGGTCGAGCTGCGTGCGATGAACATGGTCCAGCCCGAGGACTTCCCGTGGGTGAACCCGGTCGGCGCGATCTATGACAGCGGTGACTACGAACGGTGCCTGCGGATGGCGGCTGACGCGATCGAGTACGACCGACGTCGCCGCGATGGACGCGGTCCGTTCGGTGACGGCCGCTACCGCGGGGTCGGGTTCTCCTCCTACGTCGAGCGCACCGGATATGCCAGCGGGAAGTTCCTCGCGGCCCGCGGGTCACAGTTCGGCGCGCACGAGAGTGTCACGCTGCGCGCCAACCGATCGGGCGGTATCGATGTCTACACCGGGGTCTCGAGCATCGGTCAGGGCAGCGAGACAGTTTTCGCCCAGATGCTCAGCGAGATCGTCGGGATCGGGTACGACGCGATCACCATGCACGCCGGCGACACCGGCAACTCCCCGCTCAACACCGGGGCGTTCGCGTCGCGCACCGTGATTGCCGCGGCCGGTGCGTTGCTCGAAGCCGGCGACCGCCTGCTGGCAAAGACGTTGCGCATCGCGGCCTGGCTGCTCGAGGTCGACGAGCCGGCCCGGCTCGAGGTCGTCGACAGCATCGTGCGGCACCGGGACGACCACGACCTGTCGGTCCCGCTCTCGACCGTCTTCACCAACGCAATCCTCGGCCAGGGCCTGCCGCCCGGCGAGTCACCTGGACTCGACGAGACGGCGTACTTCGAGCCACCCGAGGCGGCCTACTCGTTCGGCACCGCGGTCGCCACCGTGACCGTCGACGCGGAGTCCGGCGAGTTCACCGTCGACCGCGTGGTGATGGTGCACGACTGCGGCACTCCGCTGAACCCGAAGTTGGTCGAGGGGCAGGTCCGGGGTGGCATGACGCAGGGTCTGGGGCAGGCGCTCGGGGAAGAGCTCCGCTACGACGCCGAGAGCGGGCAGCTGGTCAACGGCACGATGATGGACTATTTCGCGCCATCGATCTGTGACGTTCCGCCGATCGACCTGTTGCACACGACCGTCGCCTCGCCGGTGACGACGTTCGGCGTGCGCGGCGCAGGCGAGGTCGGCTGCATCCCGGTGGCTGCCGCCGTAGCGAACGCGATCTGCGATGCCCTTGCCGACTTCGGCGTCGAGCTCGACCGGCTGCCGTTGACCCCTGAGCTGGTGTGGCGGGCCCTGGAAGGCGCCCGATCTACTGGCGAACCTTCTCGTTGAGCGCGCGCCAGACGAGTTCCGGGGTGAGTGGCAAGCGGTCGAGCTCCACCCCGAAATCGCTGAGCGCGTCACAGATCGCGTTCGCTACGGCGGCAGCCACCGGGATGGTGCCGACCTCGCCCACCCCACGGATCCCCAGTGTGGTCACCGGTGATGGCACTGCGGTGTGCAGCAGGTCGATCGGCGGGAGATCGCAGATGGTCGGAGCGAAGTAGTCCATCATCGTGCCGTTGACCAGCTGCCCGCTCTCGGTGTCGTAGCGGAGCTCCTCTCCGAGGGTCTGGCCGAAGCCCTGCGCGATCCCGCCCCGGACCTGTCCTTCGACCAGCTTCGGGTTCAGCGGTGTCCCGCAGTCGTGCACCATCAGGAACTGCTCCACGTCGAACTCGCCCGACTCGGCGTCGACCGTCACGAGGGCAGCTGCCGTGCCGAACGAGTACGCGGCTTGAAGCGGCTCGAAGTACGCCGTCTCGTCGAGCCCCGGCGCCTGCCCGGCCGGGAGACCTTGTCCGAGGATTCCACGGTTGAACACGCTCGAGAGCGGCACCACGAGGCTTGGATCGAGGCGGGACCGGACCACGGTGCCGACGATGTCGAGGGTGTCCGGATCGTCGACCTCGAGCATGTGAGCGGCGAGGCTGAGGGTTTTGGCGCGCAGCCTGGTGCAGGCCTCTCGTAGGGCGCCCGAAGCGGCGATCACGGTCCGGGAGGCGAAGGCCCCTGAGTTGAGCGGGGAGTTGCCGGTGTCGCCGGCGTGCACGGTGACCGCGTCGTAGCCGCAGCCGAAGAAGTCGGCGCACATCTGGGCAAAGACCGTCTCGCTGCCCTGGCCGGCGCTCGAGATGCCGGTGTAGACGTCGAGACTGCCGGAGCGGTTCGCGCGGACCGTGACACTCTCGTGCGCCCCGAAGTCCGTTCCCCGTCCGGCGAGGAACTTGCCGCCTGCGTAGCCGGTCCGTTCGACGTACGACGAAAACCCGATTCCCTGGTACCTGCCGTCCGACAGCCGCGGCCCGCGGCCGGCTCGGCGGTGGCCGGCCCAGTCGACCGCCTCGGCGGCCATCCGCAGACAGCGCTCGTAGTTCCCGCTGTCATAGATCGCGCCGGTCGGGTTCACCCACGGGTGTTCCTCAGGTTTGACCATGTTCATCGCGCGCAGCTCGACCGGGTCCATGTCGAGGCGCCTGGCGAGGGTGTCCATCAGCCGTTCGTAGGCGAAGTTGACCTCGGGCTGGCCGTAGCCGCGGTAGGCGCCGATCGGCGTCTTGTTGGTCAGGACGACCCGGCGCTCCACGAATCCGTCGTCCACCTTGTAGGGCCCGTTGAAGACGACGGTCGACAGCTGTGACGACCCCACCGGCGAGTTCAGCCCGCCGATGTCGTTGATGTAGTGGTCGCTCATCGCGAGGATTCGGCCGTCCGACCGGGCGGCGATCCGGTAGTCGTGGATCGACTCGCGACCGTGCGTGGTCGACCGGAAGTGCTCGTTGCGATCCTCGACGAACTTCACCGGCCGGCGCAGCGAGATCGCGTGCAGGCAGGCGATCACGTCCTCGGGGTATGCCCCGATCTTCAGCCCGAAGCCGCCGCCGACATCGGTTGCGATGACCCGTACCTCGCTTTCGTCGATGCGGAGCGACTCGGCCAGCTGCTTTCGAACCAAATGCGGCGTCTGGGTCGAGGTGTGCACGGTCAGTGCCCGGGCGCGGGGCCGCCATTCGGCGAGCACTGACCTCGTCTCCATCGGGAGTCCGGTGACCCGGTTGATGAAGAACCGCCCCTCGACGACGACGTCCGCCTCCGCCATCCGGGCCTCGACGTCGCCCGCCCCTTCCGGCCCGGTGACGAGCAGGTTCGAATCGAGCACGTCCGGCCGGATCACGGGTGCGGTCGGCGACAATGCCGACAGCACATCCGAGACGTGGGGCAGGGGCTCGTACTCGATCTCGATCAGGTCGAGGGCATCCTCCGCAACGTGCCGGCTCCTGGCGGCGACGCTGACGACCGGCTGCCCTTCGTACGTCGCGATGTCTGAGGGGATCGGGTAGTGCGGGATGGTCGGCGCGCCCGGCACTGGGCGCAGGATGCCGATCGGCTTTGTCCGTCTCATCGCTTCTGCGCCGGTGATGACCTGCAGCACGCCGTCGAGGGCGAGGGCCGCCGACGCGTCGATCGAGATGATCCGCGCGTGCGGGAAAGGACAACGACCGACCGCCATCTCGACCGCGTGAGCGCGGTCGACGTCGTCGGCGAACTGGCCGGCGCCGCAGAGCAGTCGCTCGTCCTCCTTGCGCGGGGTCGCTGTTCCGATCACGCCGGTTACGTCGATTGCGGGCGCCTCAGCTTCGCGGGTCACTAGCTCAGTCACTCTGATCCCACCGGTCGACGGTCGCGGTGCACGCGCGATGCACCTCGTGGTGCGTCAAAGTATCCGCCAAGGTATCGATCGTCCGAGCCGGGCGACTGGTGGACGGATTGCGCTGCTCGACCCGGTGCTATATTCGCGCCTCAAAATCGCCCGGTGCATCACCGGCTCGGGGGAGCGATGATTGCGCTCGCCCGACCTCCGGTGTTGCACATGGCGGAACGGTGCCATCGTCCGACGGAACGCCGCAGCACCCGCCGGACCCCCGCAAGGAGGAGGACGCAGTGCCTGACCGACCCGCTTTCCGCAATCCGTACGAGATCGAGACACCGAGCGGGGCAGAGGGCTGGGAGTCGATGTACCCGTCCTATCTCTTGTTCGGACCGGAGACGCAGGACGTCGATGAAGGCAAGCTCTGGTTCTTCGACCAGATTCACAACCCGGAGCCGGTGTACCCGTTCGACCTGATGATGCCGGAGAGCTGGCTGGTGTCGTTGAACCAGTACACGACCCGGGTGTGGCAGGTGCCACCGGCGCTCGGGATCGAGCACCGAATCGTCAACGGCTACCTCTACGTCAGCCCGAACGCGGTCGAGGACGCGGCCGAGATCGCCCGCAGGGAGCCGATCTTCCTCGAGCGCGCCACGCACTACTTCGAGAACTGGGACACGATCTACGACGAGTGGGTGGCGAAGGTCACCGACTGCATCGACCGGCTGAAGGAGATGCACTTCGAGCCGCTCGCCGAGATCGAGCCGGCCGAAACCGTGCTTGGACACCGGGGTACGACGACCGCCTACGACCTTCTCACCGGTTACAGCCGGCTGCTCGAGAACATGCACGAGATGGCCTACTACCACTTCGAGATGCTGGTCCTCGCCTACGGCGCGTACCTCACTTTTGTCGAGTTCTGCCGCGAGAAGTTCCCGGCGATCACCGACGATCTCGCGGCCAGAATGGTGGCCGGCATCGACGTGATCCTGTACCGGCCCGATGCCGAGCTCCGTCGGCTGGCCGGTCGGGCGGTCGAGCTGGGCGTGGCGAGTGCGATCAAGGAAGACGGCGACCCGGACGAGGTCCTCGCGCGGCTGCAGACCTCGGACGCCGGCCGGCAGTGGATCGACGAGCTCGAGCAGGTCAAGGACCCGTGGTTCTACTACTCCACCGGAGCGGGATACTGCCACGCGAACCGCGCCTGGATCGACGACATGAGTCTGCCGTTCGCAGCGCTGCGCGACTACGTCACCCGGGTGGAGAACAACGAGGACCTCTCGCGACCGCTGGAGCATCTCCACTCCGAGCGCGAGCGCATTGCCACCGGATACCGCAACCTTCTCGATGATGCTGAGGCGGTCCAGTTCGACGAGCTGCTTTCGTTGTCACGTCAGGTGTTTCCGCTGGTGGAGAACCACAACTTCTATGTTGAGCACTGGCACCACTCGATCTTCTTCAACAAGGTGCGCGAACTCGGCGCGGTGATGGTCGCGGGCGGCATGCTCGAGCAGGACGACGACATCTTCTTCCTGCACCGCTACGAGGTGTATTCGCTGCTGTACGAGCTCGAAGCCGCATGGGCGGTCGCCGTACCGAGCCGCGGGATGCAGACCTGGCGCAAGGAGATCGCGCGACGCCGCGGCATCTACGCGGCTTTGGAGAAGTGGAAGCCACCGCCGGCGCTCGGTGTGCCGCCGGACGAGATCACCGACCCGATCTCGGTGATCTTCTGGGGGATCACAAACGAGACGATTGACCGTTGGATCGCGGCTGAGCACGCGACCGGCCTGGAAGACGAGTTCCGTGGCCTCGCGGCATCACCCGGCGTGGTGGAGGGGATCGCGCGAGTGGTCCACGGCGTCGAGGAGCTTGAAGCGCTTGTCGACGGCGAGATTCTCGTCTGCCCGGTGACCGCACCGAGCTGGTCGGTCGTGTTCGCCCGAATCTCGGCGGCCGTATCGGACGGCGGCGGCATCATGTCGCATGCCGCGATCGTGTCCCGGGAGTACGAGCTGCCCGCCGTGGTCGCCACCGGTGTCGGAACCCAGGTGGTCCGGACCGGCGATCGTCTCCGGGTCGACGGAGGCACCGGAGTGATCACCATCCTCGAGCGGGCAGCCGCCGACCCGGCATAGCGGACGGTCTTGCCCCGGCTCAGGCGTGCATGGCGTGCGCGGCCGCACTGACGCCCCGGCGCCCTACTGACGGCAGCCGGCGGGGGTCAACGGCCGACGCAAGGTGGTCGAGCTCGTCGCCGGCGTCGCCGGCCAGCCGTTTGGTTCGCCACACCAAGCTCGGCCGGCCGCCGCGATCGAGCACGGCGAACAGCAGGCCGCCGAACATGGCCAGGTTCTTGCTGAAGTGCAGTCGCTGCTGAGCGCGGTCCTGCGCCGACTCGGCTTCCCAGAACCGGTGCCCGCCCAGCGTGGTGGGGACGAGCGACGCTGCGAGCACGAGCGCCGACGTCCTCGGAAGCCGGCCCAACACCAGCAGGCTGCCCGCCACCACATGTACTCCTGCATTGATGCGAACCAGCCGAACGTCGCTGTCCGGCAGCCCGTCGATCGTCTCCCGCGCCTTCTCGATCACCGGCGCGGCCAGCTCGGCCCGCCGATCTGGGGAGCGGAGGGCATCGATCCCACCGGTGATGAAGACGGCACCAAGGGCAGAGCGGGCGACGAAGCGAAGGGGGTCCATGAACCAAGTGTGCTCTGGATGCCAGCAGGGTAATCATCGATCGGCGACCGGGTTCGACGCAGGGTCGAGCCGCGGTGGAGCAGCCGATGCCTATGTGATGACCCCTGAACCCGATCAGCTCATCCCACGCCGGCCGGACGGCCGCGGCGATCCCGGTCGCAGCGGTGCGAGCAGCGCGGTTTCGAGTGCTGTCGGGTCGAGTGGTCGTGACATCAGGAAGCCTTGGACCCGATCGACGCCCGCCTGTCGGAGCAGGTCCATCTCGTCCGGCGTCTCGACGCCCTCGGCCAGGGTGGTGAGACCGAGGTCATTGCCAAGCTGAACGAGGGTACGTAGGAGCGTTTCAGACTGAGGAGAGCCGGTGGCGGAGTTGATGAACATCCGGTCGATCTTTAGACAGTCCACGGGAAACTGGCGGAGGTAGGCAAGCGAGGAG
>CAYNDD010000154.1:0-8004 GCA_964395425.1 uncultured Frankiaceae bacterium | reverse complement strand
GACTTCCGGCAGGCGTTCAAGAAGGACGTCGTCATCGACATGCTCTGCTACCGCCGGCGCGGGCACAGCGAGGTCGACGAGCCGAGCTTCACCCAGCCGGTGATGTACGACCTGATCGACGCCAAGCGCAGCGTCCGCAAGCTCTACACCGAGTCGCTGATCGGGCGCGGTGACATCAGCGTCGAGGAGGCCGAGGCCGCGCTGCGCGACTACCAAGGCCAGCTCGAGCGGGTGTTCTCCGACAGCCGCGACACCAGCGGCACCCCGCTCGACGCGCCGATCCCGCAACCGGCGGAGACCGACCCGGAGACCGCGATCACCCCGGAGACGCTGAAGCTGATCGGCGACAGCCAGGTCTCGCTGCCGGCCGGCTTCACCGTCCACCCGCGGTTGCTGCCGCAGCTGGAGAAGCGGGCCGCGATGGTCAGCGAAGGCGGGATCGACTGGGCGATGGGCGAGCTGATCGCGTTCGGTTCGTTGCTGCTCGACGGCCACCCGGTGCGCCTCGCCGGGCAGGACTCCCGGCGCGGCACGTTCGGCCAGCGGCACTCGGTGATCGTCGATCGCCGTACGGCGGCGGAATACACCCCGCTCGCGCACCTGTCGGACGACCAGGCCACCTTCTACGTCTACGACTCGCTTTTGTCGGAGTACGCCGCGATGGGCTTCGAGTACGGCTACTCGGTGGCGCGGCCGGACATGTTGGTCGCGTGGGAGGCGCAGTTCGGCGACTTCGCCAACGGCGCGCAGGAAGTGATCGACGAGTTCGTGTCGGCGAGCGAGGCGAAGTGGGGTCAGCGCTGCGGCCTGACCCTGTTGCTGCCGCACGGCTACGAAGGTCAAGGGCCCGACCACTCCTCGGCCCGGATCGAGCGCTACCTGTCGATGTCGGCGGAGGACAACTGGACGATCGCGATCCCGAGCACACCGGCCAACTACTTCCACCTGCTCCGCCGCCAGACGCTGTCCGGCCGGCACAAGCCGCTCGTGGTCTTCACCCCGAAGTCGATGTTGCGGCTGCGTGCGGCGAGCTCGATGCCGGCCGACTTCACCAGCGGCCGCTGGCAGCCGGTGATCCCGGACCCCAGCGGACCGGACCCGGCCGCGATCACGAAGGTGATCCTGTGCAGCGGCAAGGTCTACTACGACCTGGTCAAGCACCGCGAGGCGACCGGTGCGCTCAACGTCGCGATCGTGCGGGTCGAGCAGATCTACCCGCTGCCGCTCGCCGAGATCAACGCGGCCATCGCGGCGTACCCGTCGATGACCGAGCTGGTCTGGGTGCAGGAGGAGCCGGCCAACCAGGGCACCTGGCCCTACGTCGCGATCAACCTGCCGGAGCACCTGCCGCTCGGCACCTACCTGCGCCGGGTGTCACGGCCGGCGTCGGCCTCACCCGCCACCGGCTCGCACAGCCAGCACGAGCTCGAGCAGGAAACACTGCTCGCCGACGCGCTCGCCTAACCGAACCCGATCGAAGCCAGGGCAGCCGATGTATTTCACCGACCGCGGGATTGAAGAGCTCGAGCAGCGACGCGGCGAGGAGACCGTCACGGTGACCTGGCTGGCCGAGCGGCTGCAGACCTTCGTCGACCTCAACCCGGAGTTCGAGGTGCCGGTCGAGCGGCTCGCGACCTGGCTGGCCCGGGCCGACGACGAAGACGACTGACCGCCGGCCCCTGGTCCAAGCAATGTCACATTGCCCCCGGAAACCATGGGGTGATGTCACATTGCCCCCGGAAACCATGGGGCAATGTGACATTGCTTGGGGTCAGGGCAGCAGGACGATCTTGCCGAAGACGTCACCGGCCACCAGCCGCTCGAACCCGCTGCGGGCCTCGGCGAGCGGCATCGTCGAGTCGATCGTCGGCCGCACCCCGCTCGCCACCATGAACGCGAGCAGCTGCTGGAGCTCGGTGCGGGTGCCCATCGTCGAACCGAGCAGCTCCAGCTGAAGGAAGAACAGCCGCGGCAGCTCCAGCGTCGGCAGCGGTCCGCTGGTCGACCCGCTGACGATCACCCGGCCGCCCGGCCGGACCGCCCTCAGCGAATGACCGAAGGTCGCCTCCCCCACGGTCTCGATGACCGCATCGACCCGGTCGGGGAGTCGCGCACCGGTCTCGAACGCCTGGTCCGCGCCCAGGGACAGCGCCTTCGCCCGCTTCTCCTCCGAGCGCGAGGTCACCCACATCCGGAGCCCGGCCGCGCGGCCGAGCGCAACCGCCGCCGTCGCGACCCCGCCACCGGCGCCCTGCACGAGCACGGTCTGCCCGGGCTGCGCCGCGGCTTTGATGAACAGCATCCGGTACGCCGTGAGCCAGGCGGTCGAGACCGACCCGGCCTCGGCCCACGACAGCTCGGCCGGCTTGGGTACGACGTTGCGGGCCGGCACGAGCACCCGCTCGGCCAGCGTGCCCGGATACACCTCCGAGAGCAGCGAGCGCTTCGGGTCGAGCGTTTCGTCGCCCCGCCCGCGGTCGCCATCGCCGACCACGGCATGCACGACCACCTCGGTGCCGTCGTCGGTCACGCCCGCGGCGTCGCACCCGAGGACCATCGGCACCTTGTCCTCGGCCAGACCTACTCCGCGCAACGAGAAGATGTCGTGGTGGTTCAGCGCGGCGGCCCGTACGGCGACGCTGACCCAGCCGTCGCGGGGCGTCGGGTCGCCGACCTCGCCGACCTCGAGGGCGGACAGCGGATCGTCGGCGGACAGCCGGGCGGCGTAGGCGGCAAGCACATCGCGACCCTACCGAGGCACGGTTGCCCGGTTGATCTTCACCCTCGCGAGCGGCAGGCGGAGACTGTACGGATGACCGACGTTGCCACCGCCTTCCGCACCGGGATCGAGTCCGGCGACATGGACTCCGTCGTCGCCCTGCTCCGCGAGGACGTCGTGTTTCACAGCCCGATCGTCTACGCCGACTACCACGGCCGGGATGCCGTCGCGCCGATCCTGCGGGCGGTGGCGACGGTCTTCGCGGACTTCCGTTACACCGCCGACTACAGCGCCGCCGACGGGCATGCGCTGGTGTTCGAGGCCCGGGTGGGCGAGCGGAGCCTGCAGGGCATCGACATCCTGCGGATCGAGGACGGCGCGATCGCGGAGTTCACCGTGATGGTCCGGCCTTACTCGGCCGCGACCGCATTGCGCGAGCGGATGGCGGCGCTGCTGGCCGGCTGACCGCCTCGGTCAGCGACGGGCGACGCCGTCCTCCCGCGCGGCTTGCGCGACCGCGGCGGCCACCGCGGGCCCGACCCGCGGGTCGAAGACGCTCGGGATCACGTACTCCTCCGAGACGTCGTCGCCCACCACGTCGCACAGCGCGGTCGCCGCGGCAAGCTGCATGTGATCGGTGATTGCCGTCGCCCGGACGTCGAGCGCGCCCCGGAACACCCCGGGGAAGGCGAGCACGTTGTTGATCTGGTTCGGGAAGTCGCTGCGGCCGGTCGCGACCACCCGGGCGTGGCGGCGGGCCACATCCGGATGGATCTCGGGATCGGGGTTGGCCATCGCGAAGATCACCGAGTCCGGCGCCATCTTGGCCACGTCGGCCTCGTCCACATGCCCAGCGGACACGCCGATGTAGACATCGGCGCCGACCATCGCCTCGGTGATCGAGCCGGTGTAGGCCGCCTTGTTGGTTATCGCGGCGATCGCGGCTTTCGCCGGCGTCAGGTTGGCGCGACCGGAATAGACGATCCCCTTGCTGTCACCGACCGCGATGTCGCCGATGCCGGCCCCGATCAGGATCTTCGTGACCGCGATGCCGGCCGCACCGGCGCCGGAGACCACTGCGCGCAGGTCGCCCAGCGAGCGCCCGGTCAACCGGGCCGCGTTGAGCATCGCGGCCAGCGCGACGATCGCCGTACCGTGCTGGTCGTCGTGGAAGACCGGGATGTCGAGCGCGGCCTTGAGCCGGTCCTCGACCTCGAAGCAGCGCGGCGCACTGATGTCCTCGAGGTTGATCCCGCCGAAGCTCGGCGCGAGCCGGATGACGGTCTCCACCAGCTCGTCGACCTCGTGGCAGGCGAGCGCGATCGGTACGGCGTCGACCCCGCCGAACTCCTTGAACAGCAGCGCCTTGCCCTCCATCACCGGCAGCGATGCCTCCGGCCCGATATCACCGAGACCGAGCACTGCGGTGCCGTCGGTCACGATCGCGACCACCGATGACTTCCAGGTGTAGTCGTCGACCAGGGCCGGCTCGGCGGCGATCGCCAGGCAGACGTCGGCAACTCCGGGGGTATAGGCCAGCGCGAGATCGTCGCGGTCGCGCACGGCGATCTTCGAGGCGATCTCGATCTTGCCGCCCCGATGCAGCGCAAAGACGGGGGAATCGTCGCGCGAGGTCATGGGCACAGTCTCCAGGGTCATTCGAGGTCCTCACGATGCCATGGGTCGAAAAGTCCGCACGGTGGCAAGATGCGAAGAAGGTGCCGATCAGGCCCTCGCGGCGGGTGCCGCACATCGGCTTGCTGAGCGGGGATCACCCGATACGTTGCAATCTTGTCATACGCCAGATCACCCGCGGTGCCTCGCTCAGGGTGCACAATGCCCACCAGCGCACACTCAGCGCCCACCTACAAGGAGTTCAGATGCCCTCGGTCCTGCCCCGCCCGCTCGTCGCTGCCGGCGCGCTTGCCCTCACGATCGGAGTAGCCGCCGGCTGTAGCAGCAGCTCCTCCGGCGGCGGCACCCAGACGATCAGCCCGGGTGCAAGCACAGCAGCGAGCTCCCCCGCGACCGGGCCGGCCGGCTCGGACCCGGCGGCGGTCGCCCTCGTGCCCGCGTCGATCAAGTCGAAGGGATCGCTGACGGTTGCCGCGGACGCCTCGTATGCGCCCAACGAGTTCTTGGCCTCCAACGGCACCACCGTCGTCGGGATGGACGCCGATCTCGCCAAGGCAATCGGCAAGAAGCTCGGCCTCTCGGTGAACGTGAAGAACATCACCTTCGACTCGATCATCCCCGGCCTCGTCGACGGCCGGTTCGACCTCGGCATGTCGTCGTTCACCGACACCAAGGCCCGGCAGAAGCAGGTCAACTTCGTCACCTACTTCAGCGCTGGGACGTCGTTCTACACCAAGGCGACCGGCGGCCCGACCATCACCGGGCTGTCCTCCCTGTGTGGTCTGTCCGTCGCGGTCGAGAGCGGCACGACCCAGGAGGCCGACGACAAGGCACAGAGCACGAAGTGCACCAACGCGGGCAAGAAGGCCGTGAACGTCTTGTCGTTCAGCACCCAGAGTGCCGCGAACGTCGCGCTCAACGCGGGCCGCGCTCAGGTCGGCATGGCCGACTCCCCGGTCGCCGCCTACCAGGTGAAGACGTCGAACGGCGCGTTCAAGCTGGCCGGCACCCCGTACGGCACCGCGCCGTACGGCATCGCGATCCCGAAGGCCGCCGGCACAATGGACCAGGCCGTCCTCGCCGCGGTGAAGGACTTGATCTCGGACGGCACCTACAACACGATCATGACCCACTGGGGCATCCAGGCCGGGGAGATCACCAATCCGGTCATCAACGGAGCGATCAGCTAGGTCGCACGGGTGAGCATCTCGGGGGAGGCGACCGGTACGGCGGAAGTCAAGGCCGTACCGGTCAAGCACCCTGGCCGATGGGTCGGCGTCGCCGTCATCGCCGTCCTGGCGGCGATGCTGATCAACTCCTTCTTCTCCAATCCCCAGTACAAGTGGGGCCAGCAGTGGAAGTACTTCTTCACCAGCCCCATCCTGCACGGCCTCGGCATCACCCTCGAGACCACCGTTGCCGCGATGGCGATCGGCATCGTCGGCGGGATCGTGCTCGCCGTCATGCGGCTGTCACCGAATCCGCTGATCTCGTCCGTCAGCTGGTTCTACATCTGGCTGTTCCGCGGCACGCCGGTGCTTGTGCAGATCGTGATGTGGTTCAACCTCGCCTACCTGTTCCCGCACCTGTCGCTCGGCGTGCCATTCGGGCCCACATTTGTCACCGCCGACACGAACAAGCTCATCTCAGCGCTGACCGCGGGCATCCTGGCGCTCGGCCTCAACGAGGCCGCCTACATGGCGGAGATCGTCCGGGCCGGAATCCTGTCGGTCGACGAAGGGCAGGCTGAGGCCGCATCCGCACTCGGGATGACCCGAACACTGGTGATGCGTCGGATCGTCCTGCCGCAGGCAATGCGCGTCATCGTGCCGCCGACCGGCAACGAGACGATCTCGATGTTGAAGACCACGTCACTGCTGATCATCATCGCCGTACCCGAGCTGTTTCAGCAGGGCCAGAACATCATCAACCGAACGTTCATCACGTTGCCGATTCTCATCATGGTGAGCATCTGGTACCTGATCGTCACGTCGATCCTCACGGTCGGGCAGTTCTATGTCGAGCGCTACTTCGGCCGCGGCTCGTCCCGCTCGGCGCCTGCAGCGACGCTGCCGCAACGAATCCTGCGGGCGATGCGTTACAACCGCCCCATCGACCATGACGGCAACATGATTTTCTCGGGCCCGAGCAAGCGATGAGCGACGGCACCGCGATGGTGCGCGCCCAGGGCGTGCACAAACGCTTCGGCATCCAGCATGTGCTGAAGGGCATCGACCTCGAAGTGCAGCGCGGTGAGGTGATGTGCGTCATCGGCCCGTCGGGTTCCGGCAAGTCGACGCTGCTGCGGTGCATCAACCATCTCGAGCAGATCCATGCCGGGCGGCTCGAGGTCGACGGCGAGCTGGTCGGATACCAGCAGCGAGGCGACAAGCTCTACGAGCTCAAGGAGCGCGAGGTTGCGCGCAAGCGCGCCGAGATCGGAATGGTCTTCCAGCATTTCAATCTCTTCCCGCACATGACCGTGCTCGGCAACATCATCGAGGCGCCCACCAAGGTGAAGGGCGTTTCCAAGACGGAGGCCACCGAGCGCGCGCACCAACTGCTGGCGCAGGTCGGCCTGGCCGGACGCGAGGACGCCTACCCACGCCAGCTCTCCGGTGGTCAGCAGCAGCGGGTCGCGATCGCCCGCGCGCTGGCGATGGACCCGAAGCTGATGCTGTTCGACGAGCCGACTAGCGCGCTCGACCCCGAGCTCGTGGGTGACGTGCTCGACGTCATGCGGGACCTGGCCCACACCGGGATGACGATGTTCGTCGTCACCCACGAGATGGGCTTCGCGCGGGAGGTCGGCGACAAGCTGGTCTTCATGGACGACGGCGTCGTGGTCGAGGCCGGCGCTCCGCGCGACGTCATCACCAACCCGCAGCACGAGCGGACCAAGAGCTTCCTCTCCAAGGTGCTCTAGCCGCACCGCACATCGCTAGCGCTTCTTCGGCACCCTTCCCGGCCTCGGCCCGATCCGCCCCAGCACCACGCCGCGAACCGCCGTGGCCGGCAGGCTGCCCAGCGCCCGGCTGTCCGTGCTCCCGAACTCGTTGTCGCCCTCGACCGTGATCCGGCCGTCGCGCTCAACGGACGCAAGCCGCTTCACCGACAACGGCCGGCCGGGCAGCTCGACCAGCACCACGCGGCCAACCGACGGCGTACGACGGAGCGGCCGCAGCCAGGCCAGGAGCCGATCGCCGTCGCGCAAAGCCGGGACCATCGACGGCCCGCGCACGAGCACGAGGCGCAAGGGCCAGCCCATGTCGGCTCCCGATGTGTAGAAGATCCTCGACGCGGAATAGTGTCCTCACGAAGCGTTAAGTCAATTCTCGGGAGGACCTCATGCCGCGTCGGACGCGTTCACCGCGCCTCGTCGTCTCTGCTCACTGCGACCTGCCCTGCGGTGTCTACGACCCTGCGCAGGCCCGGATCGAGGCCGAGTCGGTCAAGGCGATCATGGAGAAGTACCAGGGCAACGAGGACCCGGAGTTCCGGACTCGAGCCCTGCTGATCAAGGAACAGCGCGCGGAGCTGGTCAAGCACCACCTCTGGGTGCTCTGGACGGACTACTTCAAGCCCCCGCACTTCGAGAAGTACCCCCAGCTGCACACGCTGTTCAACGACGCGACCAAGCAGGCGGGTGC
>CAYNDD010000153.1:0-8010 GCA_964395425.1 uncultured Frankiaceae bacterium | reverse complement strand
GACTACGAGTGGATGCTGGCGTTCGAGGCGGACGAGCTGCACCGGATCGTCGACCTGATGCGGCACCTGCGTAGCGCGACCGCGCGCCGGCACACCCGGCTGGAGATCCCGTTCTACACCGGTGCGCGCAAGCCGCCGGCCGACCTGGTCGCCGCGCTGCCCTGACCTGAGCGCGTGACCTGCGGTCGGGACCTAGCGCAGCGCCGCGATCGCCTCGACCTCGACCAGCTGGTCGGTGTAGCCGAGGACCGCGACGCCGAGCAGGGTGCTCGGGACGTCGTGCGCACCGAACGCTGCGCTGACCACGTTCCAGGCCGCGACCAGATCCTCCTGGCGGGTGGTCGCGACGTACACCGTGGTCTTCACCACGTCGGTCAGCTCCGCGCCGGCCGCCCGCAGCGCGGTGACCAGGTTGGCCATCACCTGTTCCGCCTGGCGAACGATGTCGCCCGGTGCAACGGTCCGGCCGTCCTCGTCGAGCGGGCAGGCGCCGGCCGCAAAGACCAGCCGGGAGACGTCGTGCGCGACCGCGGCGTAGGCGTACGGTGCCTGATCGGTGAGTTTCGCGGTGCGGATCAGCTCGACCTGCGAAGGTGGGGTCACGAACCCAGCCTGACACGCGGTCGCGCCCGGATGGAACCGATTTGACCCGCCCGTGCGTCCAACCACCGTCACTGCCGTCCGGAGGAGGACCCGATGAACGATCGCCGTACGACGACCCGACCGGTGGGGCGCTTTGTGGTTGCCGGGGTGGCGCTCGCGTCCGTCGTCCTCGGGTTGGCCGCGAGCGGGGGAGTTGCCGCTGCCTCCGCGGCCGCCAAGCCGAAGCCGCACATCGTCGCGACGCCGAACAACGTGATGGTGAACTCGACCGTAAAGCTGGTGGGCACGCACTTCCCGGCCAACGCCACGATCGTGCTCCGGGAGTGCGGCAAGTCGACGTGGATCGCGCCACAGAACCCGTGTGACAAGAAGAAGATCACCGTCAGCACGAACAAGCACGGCCGGTTCACCGACTCGATCAGCATGGGCCTGTGCCCGCGCAGCCCGTGGCCGGGGCACCCGGTGACCGAGCTTCGTTGCTATATCGGCGAGGTACAGCCGACCGGCGTCGACGTGATCGACCTCGTCGGCCACGTGCGGGTGATCGTCACCTATCCCTGATCGCGCGGCCTCGGCTCAGCCGGTGGTGACGACCGAGCCCTTGGTCTGGGCCGCGCCGATCGCGGCGAACAGCCCGGTCGTGGGCTGGGCGACGCCCTCGAGGCCGTCACTTGCCCCAGCGACCTGGGTCGAGGTGACCGCACCGCTGGTCATTGACACGACCACGCCGACGAACGCATCGGTCTGCGGATAGCTCGGCGGCGGCAGCTCCTCGCCGACCGAGGTGCAGGCGTTGAGGTGACAGGCAATGGCGAACAGGTCGGCCTGCTCCGGCGTGCTGCTGAGGACCTTCGTGTTGTTCAGCGTGGCGATGAAACCGCCGGTCTGCGAGTAGCCGACGACGAAGCAGCGTGCGGCCGTCGTACAGGCGACTCCGGTGAGGCTGCGGCCGGGCACCTTGGTGATCGCCCCGGGCTTTCCGTGGTGGACCGGCACGATGACGCCGGTCGTCGTCGCGACGTCGAGGGCATAGCCGACGACCAAGCAGGACGATCCACGGCACCCGACGCCCTGGATCGACATCGAGCTTCCCTTCAGCCCGTGCACCGTGTGCACCGTCAGCTTGTGGCCGTTCCACGACGCGACCGCGATCGACGCGGGAGTCGTGAACACGTCGTTGCCCACGACCTCGCAGTTCGTCAGCGTGATGCACGCGATCCGGCTGAGGCTCACTCCGGCCGGTGCCTTCGGTCTGGCTACGCGGGTCGTCCTGCCGTTCTTGCCGATCGTCACGATCGTCGGGCCGCCGGCCTTGTTCGACTGGCCGACCGCGACGCACCCCTTCGCCGCCACGCAGCTGACGCTGTAAAGCGCGTCCGAACCGGGCACCACCGAAACATGGGCGGGTACGCCGTTGTTCAGCGCGACGACATCGGCCTTGCTCGCGTTGTTGTAACCGACGGCGACGCAGAGCTGTTTGCTCACGCAGGAGATGTCGGACTGGATCCCGGCCACGTGGTGAGTGGTAAGGCCGGCTGCGACCGCGGTGCCCTGGCTCAGCGCGACCGTGCTGAGGCCGATCACGACGGAGCCGGCGAGGGTTGTGGCGCGGCGTACCGCGGACTGTGCAATCACCCCTCTCATGTTAACGATCGCCGATGTGTCGCCGCATGCAAACGCGAGGCCATGCATCGAGTCCCAGCGCGGCCTCATGCCGGCGGATCGCGGCGAGGCCGGGCGTCACCTCGTCGTCGGGAATGGTGGTGAAGCCGAGCCGCTCGTAGTACGGGCCGTTCCACGGGACGTCGCGATATGTGGTGAGGGTCAGCTCGCAGAAGTCGCGCTGGAACGCGACCGAGGCGGTGTGGTCGATGAGCGCCCGGCCGTGCTGCTGATGCGCATGGTCCGGGTGGACCGACACCTGCTCGATGTGCGCGGTGCCGTCGACCGTGTCGATCAGGATGAACGCGATCGCGTCGTCGCGGTCGTCGGTGACCACCCAGGCGCGCTCGGCGTCGATGTACGGCAGGAGCTCCTCGTCGGTGGGGAGCTCACCGTCGGCCACCAGCTGCATGCCGATCTCGCCGAACATCGCACCCGCGGCCGCCTCGATCGCTCGGATCACCGGCATGTCGGTTGCTCGTGCAACCCTGATCAGCCCCCAGCGCGACGACTCCGGCATCGGGAGATCGTCCCGCATCCGGTCAGCCGCAGTTGTGACCGGCGTCGACCTGCCAGGTGCGGTCCGATCCGCGTACGACGTGCAGCGTGCTGTGGCTCGCGGCCAGCTCGGCGCTTTCCGGTGAACGCTCGACCACGCGCCAGCCGGTTGCGGGGACCGAGGCTGCCCCGTGTGCTGCGAACCACGTCGCGGCCGCGACCGGTGAACCCTCGCCGCCGCGATCCGACACGAGCGACACTGCGAAGGAGGCGTGACACGACAGCGCGGTCTCGATCGGCGTTGCTTGGGCGGTCGGCACCCGGGCGAAGATCGTCGCCTCCGACGAGTAGCTCATCAGGTTCGCAAGGTCGCGCTCGAGCGGTCCGGTCGTCAACGAGGCCGGTCCGGCGAGCATGGTGCTCACCCGATGGCCGGCCACGGTGAGATACAGCATCTGGCATCCGCTGGCCGACCACTTGAAGTGCGCGACCGTGACACCGGCTGCCTCGAACGTGCCGGTGTAGCCGAGACCGAAGTCGGCCGGGCAGCTGATCGGGCCGGTCGGGTGGACCTGGACCACCTCGGTGCGGCAGATGTCGTCGAAGAGCTCGCCGGCGAGCGGCCCTTGCCGCCGCGCGTGCGACGCACCGTGCAGCGGGTCGAGTTGGCTCGTGATCGCCTGCGTTCGTTCGACCGCAACCGCGGTCGGTGCCGGCACCTTGCCGCACTCCGACCAGCGGCCGTCCGCGCCGATGGTCACAACGCCGCTGCCGCAGCCGGCAACCAGCGCCGCCAGAACAGCGGCGGCGGCGACGAGTGGACCGATCCGGCGTACCTGCATGTGGGTTGGACGCGTCGCGCCGCCCGGACGTTCCGAGCTATGTCTTCTTCGGGTCGGGCCCGGGTTGTAGCGCCGAGGACCAGAGCGCGCCGCCGCACGGTCCGATGACGTAAGGGCCGTAGTGGTTGCCGTGCCCCAGTCGCACCGTGGTCGCGCCGCCGCCATCAGGCAGCGCGACGCGGAGATAGCCAACCGCACGACACCGTTGGGTCTTGCCGTCCTTGGTGACCGCGTTGTCGTCCCAGCCGAGTTCCGCGCTGGCGACCTGCCTGGGCTCGAGGCGTACGACGCGGGGTCGCGGGTCGGCGAAGGCGCTGAAGACGCCGGCGTGGGCGGCGGTCGTCGGTCGTGGTTGGCGATGCCGGCTGAGGAAGGTGATCCCGACATAGCCCTTGAGCGTGCAGGCGTGTGCCGAGGTGTTGGTGAACCGGACTGGCGTGCTGCCGGCTCCAGCGGCCGCGCCGAACGGTCCGGTCGTGACTGATACGTCGCGCGTCGTGCACCGGGGTGCGGCTGTGGCTGCGGCGATGGCGGGCTCGCGGTCGACAGCTCGGACCCGATGCCAGCTGCGCCCGCCGTCGGTCGTGACGAACAGCAGGTCGTGCAGGTTGTCGTGTGGCAGCCGTACCAATTCCGTCAGCCCTGCGTCGTCGGCGCCGGTCGCGTGCAGTGCCTGCGGCGTTCCGTCGAGGCGGATCAACCCCTGCCGCGACCAACTGCGGCCCGCGTTCGTCGTACGCCAGAGCGCGAGCGAGACCGGGTGCGGGATCCCGACCCACCAGACGTCTGATGACGCGACCGAGACAAGGGGGAGGCTCGGTTGGCGGACGTTCTCAGAAGGCACTCTCGCGGACCCGCTCGAGTGGCGCAGGTGCAGGTGGGAGGCCGGCTGCCAGTCGAATCCGCCGTCCGCGGTGGTGTCGAATCCCACGGTGGTGGAGGCGCGGGTCTGGCTGACGTACGGCAGGACACCGTGCTCGGTGTCGCTGAAGGTGGGCAACGCGAACGGACAGGTCGACACCGAGACGAGCGAGGTATGGCAGTGCCCTGCCCGCGGCGGGTGCAGACGGGTCCAGCGCCGGCCGCCGTCGAGAGTTATGAACATCCGGCCAGGCGTCGGAGCGCTGATCGACGAGGGCGGACCCACTCCGTCGGCCGCGAAGCCGGTAGTCGGAGTCGTGAAGACGAGCGGCAGGTCGAGTGGTCCCGTCACGGGCTGCCCGGGGTTTCGTGGCGGCGGACCGGTCCAGACCGTGCGCCAGTGCTCGCCGCCGTCTGTCGTGACTGCAAGGTCCTCGCCCGGCCCGGTCGGTTGCTGCGTGTCGCGGTAGGCGATTGCCCCCGACAGCGCGTCGAGCAGGGTGATCCCGCCTGCGGATGCGGTGTGAGTTCCAGCGGCGAACGTCGACCAGGTCCGGCCACCGTCGACGGTGCGATAGATCGTGACTTTGACGTTGGCCGGGTCCCACGACTCGACCCAGCCGACGTCGGCGTTGACGAACGACGCACTTTCGAAGAACCCGAAGCCCTCATGCCGCCGGGCCGGGCGCCCAGCGGTGGGTGGGGTGATGTCGCGCCAGGTCCTCAGGTTGGTCGAGATCAGCAGTCGCGGTGGCCGAGTGCCCTCGTCGCCACAACAGTCCGGCGAGAGCCCGACCACATCGAGCCCCGGATGGAGGTCGAGGAGCGTCACCTCGACCGCCCGCGCCTGCCGGCGTTGCCGGGCGAGCGCGGCGCGGGCTTGAGCAACGGTGCCGCCCGAGGTCGTGTTGCGCGACCGTTGGACCGAGGGCGTCGCGGATGGGGACTGCGCCGCAGCTGACGGACTCGAGCCGTGTTCCGCCGTCGGTGGGGACGCCGTCCCGCTGCAGGCCGCCAGTGTCGTGACGAGGCCGGCCGCGAGCAGAGCGCCAACTCGCCGATCCGCTCTCACATCGCTGAGACGAACGGGCGCAGTGGTTCGTTGGGCTGGGGTGGTTGCGACTGAACTGCGACCGTCCTGGCTGACTCTTATTTCGGCGCGCGATGGCGCGCCGTGTGTCCACCCTGGAGGTGCCCGATGGCTGCATCGACCACTTGTCGCCGGATCAGCGTCACACTCGGCGTCGCCGTGCTGGTCATCGCCGCGACCGGAGTTGCGTTCGCGGCGTCCACCCGCCCGCATGGTGCGAAAGCCTGTGTGCGGTCGAACGGCTATCTGGCGCTTGCGTCAGCCAACGGCACCTGCCCGTCGCGCTCTCGGCACGTGACGCTCGGCAAGCAGGGCAAGACCGGGCCGAGCCACGGGTATATCGACACCCAGGCCTCGGCGCTCAGCCTCGACTCCACTCCGACCGTTGCCTCGCTCACCTTGCCAGCCGGGTCCTATCTGTTCACTGGAATCGTCCAGCTGGAGAACTCCGACACGTCGACCGCAGTGCCAATCGTCTGCAAGCTGATCAATGGCAGTAAGGGCACTGCTGCGTACGTCACGACCGTCCCGGCCGGCGAGATGATCTTCACAGCCTCGATACCCGGCGAGGCGACCGCAACGGTGACCGGAGCCGGCCACTTCGCCGCTGGGACGACCTCGTTGGCCTGTGACGACGTCGCGAGCACCGGAGCCCAGGCGTTCGGGTCGTTGAGTGCTCAGCTCGTCGGCTCGCTGTCGTCGACCGGATCTCCCAGCTTCAGCTGACTCACCGACCAGTGGGCACGGCGGGTTGCCGCCGCTACAGGTCGCGGGTGAGGAGGCGCCGGCCCTCGTCCTTAAAGTCGAGCGACGCGTAGTACGAGACGAGGTGCTCGACGTCGTACCCATTTGGTGCCACCACGACCTCCACGAGTGAGGCCGCCTGTGAGCGGGCCCACGACGCGGCGTCCTCGATCAGCGCGCCGGCGATCCCTCGCCTGCGATGGCCCGGGTCGACGTAGAGGTCCTGAATCTCCGCGACCGGACCTGACTCGAGGATGAGTCGGACTGTTGTGAGCGCGAAACCGCACGAAGCGCCGTCGACAGTTGCGACCGTGACTCGGGCGTCATCCGCGGCAAGAAAGCTCTCGAAGCGGCTGCGGATGTCCTCGTCGCTGGTGGTGAAGCCGTCTTCGTCGTAGAAGGCGCGAGTGAGCCGGACCAGGTCGGAAAGCTCGCCGAGGCTCGCCGTTCTGATGACCGGTGAGCCTCGACCGCCGGCGGTGTCAGTCATGGCCCCATTCTCGATGACGAACGTCAGGACGGGCTGATCAGCTCGTCGAGGAGCGTACGGACCCGGCGGTCGATCTCGTCCCGGATCGGGCGGACCTGGTCGACCGGTAGCCCGGCGGGGTCGTCGAGACTCCAGTCGAGGTAGCGCTTGCCTGGAAACACCGGACAGGTGTCGCCGCAGCCCATCGTGATGACGACGTCGGAGGCCTCGACCGCTTCGGTGGTGAGCAGTTTCGGCTGCTCGGCGGTGAGGTCGACGCCGACCTCGCGCATCGCTTCAACGACCGCCGGGTTCAGCGACTCGGCCGGTGCGGAGCCCGCGCTGCGCACCGAGACCCGACCGTCGGCGTACCGGTCGAGTAGCGCTGCCGCCATCTGCGAGCGACCGGCGTTGTGGACGCAGACGAACAGGACCTGCGGTCTGCCGCTCATCCGACCTTCTCCGGTGACTCGTGCGGGACGACGACGGTGTCGGCGGCGCTCGCGAGCCGCGGATAGAGCACCGCCGCGGTCGCGAGCCCGACCGCGCCGCCGACCAGCTGCGCGACGACGAAGCCGGGGACCGATCGCGGCGCGATTCCCGCGAAGCTGTCGCTGAACATCCGCCCGACCGTTACCGCCGGGTTGGCGAACGACGTCGAGGACGTGAACCAGTAGGCCGCGCCGATATACGCACCGACCGCCCACGGTGTCTGCCGACTGTTTCCGGTCCGCGCGAGCCCGAGAATCACCAGCAACAGCCCGGCGGTCGCGACGACCTCGCCCAACCAGAGGTGGCCGCCGGATCGCTGGTGAGTCGAGAATCCCGCCGCCTGACCGAACATTGCATTCGCCAGCAGCGCCCCGCCAATCGCGCCCACAACCTGCGCGGAAACGTACGCCGCGAGGTCTCGGCCGCAGAGACCGCGACCGGAGTTGCGACCGAGCAGCCAGTCGGCGATCGAGACGACCGGGTTGAAGTGGCCGCCGCTCACCGGCCCCAGTACCGCGATCAGGACGGCAAGCCCCGCCGCGGTCACCACCGCGTTCTCGAACAGTCGCAGCCCGTGGTCGGTCGACAGCCGTTGCGCGGCGATCCCGGACCCGACGACAACCGCGACCAGCAGGCCGGTTCCGAGGAGCTCCGCGAAGCTTCGGCGCGCGAGCGCGGTCGACGTCACGCGCTTGCGAGCGAGCGACCGAACAAGGCGCCGATGACATCGAGCGCGCTTCGTTCGGCGC